>JANYKT010000201.1 GCA_025358085.1 Deltaproteobacteria bacterium
CGGCTTTCAACTCGAATGCTCGCGTGGTCTTTGAACCGCGCGATCCATTCGAGTTGCGCGCGGCCAATGCACACCTCTTTGGCACAGCCGAATTGCCGGTCCTCGATCTCTCCCGCGCGCGCTCCGTTGTTTCCTTCGGGGCCGACTTCCTCGAGACCTGGCTCTCGCCGGTGGAGCAGGCGCGCGCCTTCATGGCCACGCGCTCCGGACCCGATCGGCCGCGCCTGACCTGGGTGGGGCCGCGGTTGCCGATGAGCGGCGCGAACGCCGACCGCTGGCTTCGCGTCCGGCCGGGAGACGAGGCGCAGGTCGCCATTGAAGTTTTGCGCTGGCTCCTCGACCCGCTCAACCGCGTTGCCGGGCTTGCCCCGGAAGCGGCCACCATCCGCGGCGCGCTCCCTCCTGTACGGATGCCTCGCGGAATACCCATTGACCAAATCGCTTCCCTCGGCCGTGAGCTTTCCTCTCGACGTCCATCCGCGCTGCTTGGGCCCGGCGCGCTCTCCGCGGGCAGCGGCCCCTTGGCCGCGGCGGTGCAGCTCACCAATTACGTACTCGGTAATCACGGTAAGACAATGCTGCTGGGCCTCGGCAGCCAGCAGGACGCGCCCGGAAGCCAGGAGGAGTTGCACGCCCTGCTCGAGGAAGCCCGCAGCGGAGCGGTCACTGCGCTCTTCATCCACCGCGCCGACCCGCTGGGGCAACTACCGGCCTCGGCGCGCGTGGAAGAGGCGCTGCGCCGGGTGCCGCTGATCGTTTATTTCGGCGAACGGCTCGACGCGACCGCGCGCCTTTCGCACTTCGTCCTGCCCGATCACCACGCACTCGAGTCGTTCGGAGACCTCGAGCCGCGCACAGGCATTCTGCAACTGCAGCAGCCCGCGCTGGCCCCGCTCTGGGATACCCGGGCAAGCTCTCAGGTCCTGCTCGATCTCGCGGCCAGCCTTTCTCTTCCGGGGTTCGCCGAGAAGGACTTCCACGAACTATCGAAAGCGCGCTGGCAGGAAGCAGCCAAAGCGCTGGGCGCGCACCTCGAACTGCCGCAGACGCTGCGCGATCTGCAGGCGCGCGGTGTCGTTACCGGCCCTGTCGAGCCTGTGCTCCGTCCGCTCCAAACGGAGCAGCTCGCCTCCCTTCTGCGGGCGCCTTCGCCCTCGGACGGGATGGAAATCATCTCGTTCGCAACGACCCTGGCCAATGCCGACCCCGCGGCGCCAGGCTGGCTGCGCGAGGTGCCGGATGCGCTCACGGGCGTCTCGTGGTCGAGCTGGGCCGAGCTGTCAACCGCGACGGCAAAGCGACTCGGCGTAAACGCCGGAGATCTCTTATTGCTGGTCACGCCGGACGGCAAAGCCGAGCTGCCCGCGGTCATCAATCCCGCGCTGCACGACGACGCAGTTGCAGTGCCGCGCGATGCGCCCGAGCTCCGCGCCTTGGGTCGTCCTGTGACCGTGACCCGCACCGGCAAGACATTCGCCATTCCAATCACCGGCCACGCGAGCCAGGAAGGGCGCGATCTGGCGAAGGTGATTGAAAAGGGCGGCGAGCTCAAGCGGGAGCAGGGGCACGGACAAGCGCTCACGATGCTGCTGCCGCACGAGCATCCGAAGCACCGCTGGGCCATGTCCATCGACCTCGACAAATGCACCGGCTGTCAGGCTTGCGTGGTCGCCTGCTATGCCGAGAACAACCTTCCGGTCATGGGCCCGCAGGCGGCTCGCGACGGACGGTTGATGGCTTGGCTTCGCATCCAGCGCAGCTTCGAGGGGACCACGCCCGAGGCCACGCGCATCGCGGTCCTCCCCTCGCTCTGCCAGCACTGCGACGCCGCACCGTGCGAGCCGGTCTGTCCGGTCTACGCGACCTACCACACGCCGGAAGGTTTGAATGCGCAGGTCTATAACCGCTGTATAGGAACCCGCTACTGCGCGAACAACTGCCCTTATGACGCGCGCGTCTTTAATTGGGCGGATCCCGTCTTTGTCGAGCCTTTGCAAATGCAGCTCAATCCGGATGTCAGCGTGCGCAGCAAGGGCGTCATGGAGAAATGCACATTCTGCGTGCAGCGCATCCGCTATGCCGAGGGCGAATCGCGCGACCAGGGCCGCGAACTGCGCGACGGTGACATCAAGCCCGCGTGCGTGCAGACCTGCCCCGCGCAGGCGCTGGTATTCGGCGACGCCCGGGACCCGGCCGCCCGCGTCGTCGCCGAGCAGCGGGATAGCCGCTCTTATCGCCTGCTGGAAGAGGTCAACACCTTGCCCGCCATTGCTTATCTCGCCCGCCGCGGAGGTGAGACGTGAGTGCTTTAGTCGAGAAGATGCGCTCAATCGACCGGAGCGCCGAAGACACGCAGCGCGCCCCCGGCCTGGGCTGGGCGGTGCTGATGCTGCTGGCGCTCTCCTGCCTTGGCATCGGCATCTACAGCTATTCTTTTATCGTTCGCTTTGGCATGCAGTACACCGGCCTCAACCGGCCCGTCGGCTGGGGCGTGCTCATCACCGACTTCGTCTTCTGGGTCGGTATCGCGCATTCAGGCACGCTCATCTCCGCCGTCCTCTTTCTTTTCCGCGCGCGCTTCCGCACCGCCGTCTATCGCGCCGCCGAGGCGATGACCGTCATTGGAGTCATGACCGCCGGGCTCTTTCCCGTCCTTCATCTCGGGCGTCCCTGGTACGCGTTCTGGATCTTCCCCTATCCGAACTCGCGGCATCTGCAGATCAACTTCCGCTCGCCGCTGGTCTGGGACACCTTCGCCATCTCCACCTATTTCTGTGTCAGCACCATGTTCTTTCTGGCGGGCTTGATGCCCGACGCGGCCGCCCTGCGCGACAACAGCAAGGGCTGGCGTCGCCGCTTCTACGCCTTGTTTGCGATGGGCTGGCGCGGCACCGCCGAGGAGTGGCGGCACCACGGGCGCGCCTATCTTTTCTTCGCCGCCTTCGCGACGCCGCTGGTGATTTCAGTGCACAGCGTCGTTGCCTGGGACTTCGCGGTGTCCATCGTCCCGGGCTGGCATTCGACGCTCTTCCCTCCCTACTTCGTCTCCGGCGCCATCCTCTCCGGCGTCGCGATGGTGATTACCCTGCTCATTCCCATTCGTCGCGCGATGAAGCTGGAAGCCATCATTACCAAGCCGCACCTCGATATGCTCTCGCGGGTGGTGCTGCTGACTTCACTGATACTGACCTACTCCTATTCCAGCGAATACCTCCTCGCCCTGCGCGCCGGCGCCGGACCCGAGCGCGATACGTTGTTGTATCGTGCCACCGGCGCCTTCTGGCCTTTCTTCTGGACGATGGTGCTGGGCAATTGTATCGGACCGCTTTTCCTCTTCTTCAAGCGAGTCCGCGCGTCGCTGCCCGCGCTCTTGGCCATCTCCATAATGGTCAATGTCGGCATGTGGCTCGAGCGCTTCAATATCGTGGTCTCGTCCCTGGAGCACAACCGGGTTCCCTTTGATTGGGGGACCTATCACCCGCGGCTGGTTGAACTTGGAATCACCATCGGCTCGTTCGGCTGGTTTTTTTCCTGGTTCCTTCTCTTCCTCAAAATGCTTCCTTCGGTCTCGATCGCCGAGCTCAAGGAAGAAGCCGCGCACGACCTCAAACACGTACAGTCCGAGGTGACAGCCCATGCGGCATGAGCCCGGGGTACTGGCAGTCTTCAAAGACCCTTCCGACGCCGGTCGCGCGGTGCGGGCGGCACACGCAGCCGGCCAGCGCGATGTGCGCGCCGCCATGCCCGCGCCGTTCCCCGAAGTGCTCGAGGCCATGGAGCGGCCGCCCAGCATCATCGGCGCGCTCACCCTGATCGGCGCGATGGTCGGAGCCAGCCTCGGTTTCTGGCTCACCGTCGGCACCGCTCTGGCGCTGCCCATGTCGGTCGGCGGTAAGCAAGTGGTCTCGCTGCCGGCCTTCATGATGATCATCTTCGAGGTCACGGTGCTGGTCGGTGGTTTTAGCAACTTCGTTGGCATGCTGATTGGCGCCTTCATTGGCCGGCGCAAGAGCCGGATGCCCGAGGACCCGCGCTTCCTCCGCGATCGCATCGGCGTCTTCCTGCCCGGCGCATCCGGCTCCATGCATGCGCTGCTGCGCACGGCTGGCGCGGAAGAGGTGCGAGATGTCTCCTAAAGCCCTGGCCGCGCTGGCCACCGTCGCATGCATGGCCTGCGGCAATGACTGGCGGACGGATATGTGGTTCCAGCCCGGAGGGGGACTGCATTCAATTGCCCGGCCCGAGCCCGAAGGCTCGATTCCGATGAATGCCCGGCCGCACCTGGACGATCGCGACGAGGCGGAGAGCCTCAAAGAAGCATTCCCCACCGACACAGCCTCGGTCGCGCGCGGGAAGGCGCTCTTTACCGACCGCTGCATTTCGTGTCACGGCAGCGAAGGTCATGGTGGAGGTCCCGTCGGACGCTATTTCCCGCCCGCGCCCGACCTCGGCTATCCAGCCATTCAATCGCATCCCGACGGGTATATCTATGCAACGATCGTCCTGGGCGGCCGCGCCATGCCGGTGATGCGCGAGGGCCTCTCCCAGACAGACCTCTGGGACCTGGTGCATCTCGTCCGGACCATCAAGCCACTCCCGCCAAAGGTGTTGCCATGAAGCTTTATACCGCCAGCGCGGAATTCCTTGGCCGGCCGCTCGCGCTCGCCTCGATTCTCGCCCTCTGCGTCGGCGCGGGGTTCACGCTGCTTTCATTCCCTCTCGGCGTCGCGCAGGCCGTGCTTCCGGGCTTCGCCACCGCGTGGCTCTTCTTCGCCGGGCTCGCTGCCGGCTCGGTCGCGCTCTCCGCCGCGACCCGCATCGCCCAAGGCCGATTCATCGATCCTGCGCTCCCTTTCGTCGACTCGGCCGGTGCCTTCCTGCCCATCTTGCTTGCGCTGCTGTTGCCTTCCTTCCCGCTGGCCCGATTCTGGGCGCCCGGGCACTCCCGCCAAGGCCTCGCTCTGGTCGCCATCCGCGATCTCGTCGCCTTCGCCGCGCTCTGTTATTGCGCGCACCGCGTCCGGCGCCGGACCGGAGCAGCGCGCTGGGCGGCCGGCTCGGCCCGGGACTCGATTGTCTATCTGCTCGTTTTCGTCTTCACCGTCTCTCTCTGGACCTTGGACCTGGTCATGAATTTGTATCAAGGCGAGCCGAGCAGCATCGTCCCGGCCCAGGCCTTCATGGCCGCTTTCCTCTCCGCGATTGCCTGGGCCGCGCTGCTCTCCTGCTGGAAGCTGCACGCCCTCAACACTCGACAGGACCTTGGTCGTATGCTTTTCGGCTTCACCGCCTTCTGGGCCTATCTGGTCTGGTGCTCTTTCCTGCCTGTCTGGTACGCGAACCTGCCCGGCGAAACCGGCCAAATCATCCAGCGCACCCGCTACGGCTGGCAATTGGTCGTCGCCTCCTCGATCGTCGCGCTCTCCTTCGTGTTCCCCTTCCTGATTCTCTTCTCCGAAGGCGCCAAGCGGCGCAGGTTGCCGATGAGCCTCGCGGCCGGCTCTGTCCTTCTGGGCCTGCTCGCCGAGCGTGCGCTCCTGGTGATGCTGCCATTGCCGCAGCATCTCTTTGGATTGCCAATGGTCGGCGGGGCGGTGGCCGCAATGGGACTGGCCGGTCTGTTCATGCTGTCCGTCGGCGCGCAGCTCTCCGGACCGCAAGTGGCGAGTCGGGACGAGCCACGTGGCTTCATTCCGTCATGACGGTTCGCTTTACGCGACTCGCAGCGCCACGACTCGTCCCGGGATGAGTCCTCAAGCCTGCTTGTTATAAAACAAGGACTGGCGACTCCAATCAGCGCGCCCCGCGGCGTTGCGATAGGTTGCTCCGATGATTGCACTTGTCCTCGCCTTGCTCGCCGCCGACTTCCAGCAAGATCTCCAGTCGCTCGCCGCCTCGAAAGCGCCGGAGGCGCAGCGACTGCAGAAGCTCTTTGATCTGGCCTTTCGCCACGAGAACATCGACGACCCCGAGGAGGCCACTTTCCGCGGGTTTCCTGGCCAGAACGATCGCTTCACCGACCTGTCCCCCGAGGCCATCACGCGCCGCAAACGCGAGGCGGAGGCGCTGCCCAAAGCCGTCCGATCGATCGACCGCGGCAAGCTCAGTCCCGCAGAGCAGCTCAGCTATGACCTCTTCCTCCGCAATGCCGAGGACGACGCGGCCGACGCGCGGTTCCCCACCGAGCTGCTGGCCATCTCGCAGCTGTCGGGCCCGCAATATCTGTCGAGCGTCCTGGAAGTGATGCCCCTGCGGACGCCGCACGACACGCAGGATCTCCTCGCGCGGCTGAGAGCCATCCCGATGCGGCTGGAGCAGACGCAGGCTTTGCTGACGCGCGGGCTCGCGACCTTTGTCACGCCGCCCAGAGTGGTGCTGCGGGACGTGGCGGCCCAGCTGGAAGCGCAGACTCCGGCCGACCCGCTGGCGAGCCCGCTGCTCAAGGCTTTTCAGAAGCAGCCGGAGGGCCGCGAAGAGGCAATCAAGATCTATCGGGAGCAGCTGGTGCCGGCCTATGCAAGGCTCACTCGATATCTCGTCGATACCTATGTTCCGGGTGCGCGCGAGACCGTGGGTTTCGCCAGCCTGCCGGAAGGCGCCGCCTGGTATGCGCAGCGGGTCAAGCGCGAAACCACCACCTCGCTGACGCCTGCCCAGATTCACGCTCTCGGGCTTTTGGAAGTAAAGCGCATCCGCGGCGAGATGGATTTATCCATGGCAAAGGCCGGCTTCAAGGGCAGCTTTGCCGACTTCGCGAAGTTTCTCCGCACCGATCCGCGGTTCTTCTTCACTGACAAGGAAGCGCTGGTCAGCGCCTATCGCGATATCGCCAAGCGCATTGACCCCGAGCTGGTCAAGCTCTTTGGCAAGCTGCCGAGGCTGCCTTATGGAGTCATCGAGATCCCGGCGTTCTCGGCGAAGTCCCAGACCACCGCCTATTACCGCCAGGGCTCGCCGGAAGCGGCACGCGCCGGGAGCTACTTCGTGAACACTTATGCCCTCGATACCCGCCCGAAGTGGGAGATGGAGGCGCTGACGCTGCATGAATCGGTGCCAGGACATCACCTGCAGATCGCGCTGGAGCAGGAGCTGGAGAATGTTCCGCCCTTCCGCCACAGCACGCATTTCATTGCCTTTACCGAAGGCTGGGGACTGTATGCCGAGAGCTTGGGGTCCGAGCTTGGGATGTATCAGGACCCCTATTCGAAGTATGGCCAGCTGACTTACGAGATGTGGCGCGCGATCCGGCTGGTGGTCGATACCGGGCTGCATTCAATGAACTGGAGCCGGGCGCAGGCAATCGCCTATTTCAGCGAGAACTCCGCCAAGACGGAGCACGACATCGAAGTGGAGATCGACCGCTATATCGTCAATGCAGGACAGGCGCTGGCCTACAAGATTGGCGAGCTGAAGATCAAAGAGCTGCGCGTGCTGGCGACGCGCGAGCTGGGCGCGCGTTTTGACCTGCGCGCCTTCCACGACCAGGTACTGGGCAACGGTGCAGTGCCGCTCGACCTGCTCGAAGCGCAGGTCAAGGCGTGGATCGTCCGCGAAAAACTCCGCGCGGCGCGCGAGACGCGTTGAAGGCGGCTTGAGCGCGCGCCTCGGCGGTGGACGGCTCAGCGCTTCCGAATCAGCGCCAGCTGCGCGTTGGCGTTGTCCAGGTTCTGCTTCTGGATGCTGCACCGCTCGCGCAGCTCCAGCGCTTCGGCGCGAAGTTCTCGCAGCTCGGTATACGCACGCTGGCGCAATTGCACTGCGCGCACGTCGGCCTCGTCGAGCGCATATGCGGCCACGGCCCGGGCTTCGGCCTCGAGCTCCCATAGTTCGGCATCGGTTAGCGGTTGCATTGGTAGGCCTTATCCTGCGCCTTGGGGGACCTCCTTGACAGGCAAAGTATCCTCTCGCAATCTGCGAGCCACGAACCGGATGGCGGTGGAGTCCGCCGACAATCGCGGCCATTCGCGACCGCCAATGACGGCAGCATGGGCGCCTGGCTGCGCCAGGGTGCCCGCTTGACGAAGCGCGATCGCCTGGTGGCACTCGGGAAGTGGATTGTCCTGGGTTCGCTCGCCGGTGTGCTCTGCGGGGCAGTTACGGCGCTCTTTCTCTGGTTGCTCGAGCGCGCGACCCGATTTCGAACTGGCCATGAGGTCATCGTCTACAGTCTGCCCATCGCTGGCCTGGCGATCGGCTGGATCTACGAGCGCTTTGGGGAGTCCATCAAGGCGGGCAACAACCTCGTGATCGACACGATCCACGACGAGGGGCCCGAGATCCCGCTGCGCATGACGCCGATGGTGCTCATCGGGACAGCGCTCACACACCTTTTCGGCGGCAGCGCGGGCCGCGAAGGCACCGCAGTGCAGATGGGCGCGAGCATTACGGACTGGGTTTCGCACCGTCTTCGCGTTGGAAAACGAGTACGGCGGCAGCTTCTCGCCGCGGGCGTCGCGGCGGGTTTCGGCTCCGTCTTCGGGACGCCCGTCGCCGGCGCAGTCTTTGGCCTTGAGTTCATCGCGCTCGGCCGGATCGAAACCGACGCACTCGTCCCTGCGCTCGTAGCATCCGTCATTGGAGACATGACCACGCGTGCGCTCGGGATCAAACACACGCAATATCCCGCGGCATCGCAGGTTACGCTGACGCCGCTTCTTTTCCTGAAGTGGCTGATATTCGCCCTCGCTGTCGCCATGGTAGCGACGGCCTTCATCGAGCTGACGCACTTCATCAGGAAGCACGGAGAGAGGCACCTCCCGCGACTGCCTGCGCGCATGTTCCTCGGCGGCCTTGTCGTGGTCGGGCTTTGGAAGCTGGTCGGCACGAACGATTACCTCGGACTCGGCATCCCGACGATCCTCCGTTCATTCGAGGATCCGACCCTCCCTGTCTATTCGTTCGCACTCAAGCTCCTCTTCACTGCGGTGACCCTCGGCGCCGGCTTTTTGGGAGGCGAGGTCACGCCGCTGTTCTTCATCGGGGCCGCTCTGGGAAGCGTGCTCGCGCAGCTGCTCGGCATTCCGCTCGAGCTTGGCGCCGGGGTGGGGCTCGCTGCCGTTTTCGCAGCCTCGTCGAACACGCCGCTCGCCCTGTCCATCATGGCGATGGAGCTGCTCGGCGCACCGATCTTTCCCCATGTCGTCATCGTCTGCGTGCTCGCCTATTTGCTTGCGGGCCACCGCAGCATCTATCCCGCCCAGCGCATGCTCAACGGCAAGGGCGGGACCCGCCTGACTTATCCCATGGCCCTTCGAGACCTGCCCGGAACCCCTGTACCAGCGCCGCCGAAATCTGACGTCAAGGGATCCTGAGCCTGGACTACGAACCGGATTCGAGCGACTGCTGCAGTGTCGCCAGCACATCGCGCGCGTTGGCCGGCTTCTGAAGCGCCTCGGCCTCGGGGTCGTGACGGTCCTTGATGGAGGGCGAATCCCGGCGGAGCTCTTCAATCAGCGCAATCAATTTTGCTGAGCGCTGCTCGGCCAGAAGATTGATATGCAAATCCAGCTGCGCGCGTCGCTCGTTGTGGCGCGAGGTACGATTCTGGGTAATCAGCACCATGGTGGAAGTCAGCAGTGCGGCAGCAGTGAGCAGACCTTGCAGCAGCGGGAATGGCGCAGGGTCCCATGCGTGCCTGCTCGAATTTGCCAGAATCCAGCCCAGTAGAATCGCAATGATGCAATAGAGTGAAGCCGGACGGCCAAGCCAGGCAGTCAGACGCTCCACTCCCCGCTGGTGGGCGCCAAGACTATCCATGACCTCTTTATGGATCTCCGCAATGGTGTCTGCGTGTTCCTGAACCGGTCCTGAAGCCATCGCAGGACGCTAAGTCGCGGGCGCTCCTTTGGCCACCTGCGGATATCCGAGCTGCGAAAGTGCTTCGCGGATCTCGTCCAGCGCCGCCGGCTCTTCGATGGTCGGCGGCAGCGAGTACTGCACACCGTCAGCGATCTTGCGCATGGTGCCGCGCAGGATCTTCCCCGAGCGTGTCTTGGGCAGCCGCTTGACGACCGTGGCTGATTTGAAGAAAGCCACCGGCCCGAGGCGCTCACGCACCAGCGCCACCAACTCCAGCACCAGCTCCGCCTCGGTGCGCCCCGTGCCCTGCTTGAGCACGACAAAGCCCACCGGGACCTCGCCCTTCAACGCGTCGGCGACACCGACCACCGCGCACTCGGCTACATCGCGGTGTGAGGCGAGGATCTCCTCCATTGCGCCGGTGGAGAGCCTGTGGCCAGCGACATTGATGACATCATCAATGCGGCCCATGATGGATAGATAACCTTCGCTGTCGAAGAACCCGCCGTCCCCGGTGAGGTAATGGCCGGGATAACGAGTCAGATAGGCACGCTCATAGCCGGCATCGTCCAGATAGAGAGTCTGCAGGCAGCCGGGTGGCAAGGGCAGCCGGATGGCGATGGCGCCACTCTCGCCCGCGGGCTGGTCAGAGCCCCCCTCGTCGAGCACCCGGATATCGTAGCCGGGCATCGGCATGGTGGCTGAGCCGGGCTTGATCGGGAAAGTTTCAAGGCCAATGGGATTCGCGGCCACCGGCCAGCCCGTCTCGGTTTGCCACCAGTGGTCAACGACCGGAATGCCCAGCTGTTCGCGCGCCCACTGCAGCGTGTCGGGGTCGCAGCGCTCGCCGGCGAGGAACAGCGCGCGCAGGTGATCGGCCGGCCGGTGCAGGCGCAACTGCGCGCCGGCGGGATCTTCGCGGCGGATGGCCCGGAAGGCGGTGGGCGCGGTGAAGAGCGTGCGCACGCCGTGGTCGCGCACCACGCGCCAGAAGGCTCCCGCATCGGGCGTGCCGACCGGCTTGCCCTCGTAGAGCACGGTCGTGCAGCCGCGCAAGAGTGGGCCGTAAACGATGTACGAGTGGCCGACCACCCAGCCAATGTCGCTCGCGGACCAGAAAGTCTCGCCCGCGCTGGCGCCGTAAATGAACTCCATGCTCCAGCGCAGCGCGACCGCGTGACCACCGTTGTCGCGGACCACGCCTTTGGGGTGACCGGTGGTGCCGCTCGTATAGAGGATGTAGAGCGGGTCGCTCGCCTCGAGTGAGACGCAGGCGGCAGGCTCCGCGCCTTCCAGCGCCTGCTCCCAGGTGAGGTCGCGGCCCGCGGTCAGCTCTGCTTTGGCCTCCGGCCGTTGCAGCACGACGACGTGCTCGGGCTTGTGGCGCGCCGCCTCGATGGCCTTGTCCACCAGCGGCTTGTAGGGCAGCACGCGGACCGCGTCGATGCCGCAGGAGGCGCAGAGCACCACGCGTGGGCGGGCGTGGTCGATGCGCGCCGCCAGCTCGTGCGCGGCAAAGCCACCAAAGACCACCGAGTGCACGGCGCCCAGGCGCGCGCAGGCGAGCATGGAGATCACCGCCTCGGGCACCATCGGCATGTAGATGACGACGCGGTCGCCTTTGACCACGCCGAGCCGGGCGAGCGCACCGGCGAAGCGCGCCACCTCGTCCCGCAGCGCCGCATAAGTGAAGCGCAGGACCGTCGAGGTGACCGGGCTGTCATAGATGAGCGCGAGCTGTTCGCCGCGCCCCTCCTCGACGTGCCGGTCGAGCGCGTTGAAGCAGGTGTTGAGGCGGCCGCCCTCGAACCAGCGCGCGAAGTTTGGCCGGGTCCGGTCAAGCACGCGCCGCGGCGGCTGGTCCCAGCGGATGGCCCTGGCTGCATCGCCCCAGAAGCCTTCCGGATCCTGCAGAGAGCGGCGAAACTCTTCCTGATAGCGGCCCATGAGGGCACCATTGCGCCGGGATCCGCGAGCGCGCAAGCGAGGCCCGGATCCTGTTAAAAGAGCGCATGCTCTTCGCCCTCCTCCTGCTCGCTCCGGTTGCCTCGCCCGACGCTGCCGCCCGCATCATCGGCGGCGCGCTCTCCGACAACATCGCCTACCAGCGGCTCGCTGATCTCACCGAGACCGTGGGTCCGCGACTCTCGGGCTCTGACGGTGCCGCGGCCGCGGTGCGCTGGGGACTTGCGCGATTCAAGGAGGACGGGCTCGCGGCCCATCTGGAGAAGGTGATGGTGCCGCACTGGGTCCGCGGCGAGGAGCGGGTCGAGATCCTGGCCTCGGACCGGATGGCTGGATATGCCCTTTCTCTGACCGCGCTCGGGGGCAGCGTCGGGACACCTTTGGGCGGGGTCACGGGCGAGGTGATCGAGGCGCACTCGCTGGCCGAAATCGCGGCGCTCGGCGAGAAGGCGCGCGGCAAGTTGCTCTTCCTGAATCATTCGATGTCGACGGCCAAAGGCTACGGCGAGTTTGTCGACCACCGCGTCTTCGGGCCGGCGGCGGCGGCCAAGCTGGGCGCTGCCGGGGTGCTGCTGCGCTCTCTCGCGACCGCGTCGTTGCGCACGCCGCACACCGGTGTGACCATCTACGATCCGGGCGCGCCCACCGCGCCGGGTGCGGCCATCGCGGTCGAAGACGCCGAGTTGCTCCACCGCCTGCTCGCGCGCGGGCCCGTGCGGGTACGGCTCGCGCTGGGCTGCCGCACGCTGCCTGATGTCGAATCGGCCAACGTGGTCGGCGAGGTCCCCGGCCGCGAGAAGCCCGGCGAGGTGGTGTTGCTCGCCGCGCACCTGGACTCGTGGGACCTGGCGACCGGCGCCATCGACGACGGCGCGGGCGTGGCCATCGTGATGGAAGCGGGCCGCCTGATCGCGCACCTGCCGCAGGCCCCGCGCCGCACCGTGCGCGTGGTGCTCTACATGAATGAGGAGAACGGGAGCCGCGGAGGCAAGGGTTACGCGGAGGCGCACAAGACGGAGCTCAGCAGCCACGTCGTTGCGATGGAGGCGGACAGCGGCGCGGGCCGGCCGCTTGCGCTCAGTGTGCGAGCGGGCGAGGGCGGCGCGCGGGCGCTGCAGGACTGGCTCGAGCCGCTTTCGACCCTGGGCCTCGGCGAGGCGGCCGAGGGCGGCGAAGGGGGCGCGGACATCGGCCCGCTCGGCGAGGCGCGGGTGCCGTTCGCCTCGGTGCGGCAGGACACCACCCACTACTTCGACTACCACCACAGCGCGGCGGATACTTTCGACAAGGTGGAGCCGCAGGCGCTGGCTGCAAACGCGGCGGTCTTCGCCTGGCTCGCGTACGCGCTTGCCGAGATGCCCGCGCCGCTACCGCGCCCTGCACCCGCGCCGCCGCACGACCGCACCGCGCCGCCACCCGCAAGCGCCGGCACGCCGAGACCATCGCCCGCAGCAGCCCAGCACTGAAAGGGAACTGCAACCGAAGTGCAGGTGCATTGACCTGTCAATGCACCCTGACTGATGTGACCGGGTGAATTGCCGCCGACCGCTGGCGGACGGCCTTGGTGCAGCGAGGTGGCGGCGGGCGGCGCTTTTTGCTACCACCCGCGGCATGCCCACCACGCTGCGCAGCTACCTGCAGGATCGCTGGATTGAAGGCCAAGGCCCGCTGGCCACCCTGCTCAACCCGGCCACGGAGGAGCCGCTCGCGCAGACCTCGACGGCGGGCCTGGACCTGGGCGCGGCGCTTGACCATTCGCGCGCGAAAGGCGGCCCGGCCCTGCGCGAGCTCACTTTCACCCGGCGCGGCGAAATCCTGCGCGTCTGGGCCAAGGCGCTGCACGCCCACCGCGACGAGCTGATTGCGCTCGCCATGGCCAACGGCGGCAACACCCGCGGCGACGCCAAGTTCGACATCGACGGCGCCATCGCCACCCTCGCCCACTACGCCGACCTGGGTTCGCAGCTGGGTTCCCTCAAGGTGCTGCGCGACGGCGAAGCGCTGCAGCTCGGCCGCACCTCGCGCTACGCCGGCGTGCACCTGCTGGTCCCGCGCGATGGCGTGGCGGTGCACATCAACGCCTTCAACTTCCCCGGCTGGGGCACCGCGGAGAAAGCGGCGACCGCGCTCCTGGCGGGCATGCCCATCATTTCCAAGCCGGCCACTTCGACCGCGCTGGTGGCGCACCGGCTGTCGGAGATCGGTGTCGAAACCGGGGCCCTGCCGCCCGGCGCTTTTTCATTTCTCTGCGGCTCGCCCGGCGACCTGCTCGACCGGCTCGGGCCGCAGGATGTGGTGGCTTTTACCGGCTCGTCCCAGACGGCGAACAAGCTGCGCGAGCAGCTCGGACGCCGCGGCGTGAAGCTCAATGTCGAGGCCGACTCGCTTAACGCGGCCGTGCTTGGGCCGGACGTGCAGCCCGGCAGCGCGACCTGGGACCTCTTCATCGCGGATGTCGCCCGCGACATCACCCAAAAAGCCGGGCAGAAGTGCACTGCCGTGCGGCGCATCTTCGTGGACGAGTCCCAATTGGCAGCGGCGCAAGAAGCGCTGGTGGAGCGGCTCTCCGCGGTCCGCGTCGGCGATCCGGCGCGCGACGAGGTGACCATGGGGCCACTCTCGACGGGCGCCCAGCTGCGCGACATCCGCGCCGGCATCGCGCGGCTCGCCGCCGAGTCCGAGACGGTCTTCGGCGGCGACGGTTCGGTCAAGGCGCTGGCGCCGGAAGGAAAGGGCTTCTTCGTCGGTCCGGTGTTGCTGGTCGCGCGGGACGCGGCCGCAGCCAAGGTCATGCACACCGACGAGGTGTTCGGGCCGGTAGCGACGCTTGCGCCCTCCGCGTCGATGGCTGCGCAGCTGGTTCGGCGCGGCGGCGGCGGGCTGGTCTGCTCAGCTTACAGCGACGACCGCGACTTCCTGCGCGAATTGGTGCTCTCGGTTGCGCCGTATCACGGCCGCATCTACCTGGGCAGCGAGAAGGTTGCAGGTCAAACCTTCGGTCCCGGCACCGTGCTGCCGCAGTTGGTGCATGGCGGGCCGGGGCACGCTGGTGGCGGTGAGGAGCTGGGCGGCCTGCGCGGAATGCAGCTCTACTCGCAGCGCGTGGCCGTGCAGGGAGATCGCGCGATCCTGGACGCGATCGCGCCCGCGGCGATCTGAGCCTCCCCGGAGCGTCCGGGTGCGTGTCCGCAGCTTGACTCGCGAGAGATCAAGCCGCGCGACGGTCCGTAAAAGGCAGTGAGGGATGCCTGAAAAGCGAAGAGCCGCCGCTCAGTCCTGATTGAGCGCCGGCTCCAGATGGTTCGCCTGCCGCATTGCGCGGCGGGCGGCGAGCAGCATGCGACGCTACTGAGCAGCGTGCCACTGCTGAAAGAGCAAAGGCGCCTCGGCGACGAAGCTCTCGTGTCGCGGCCGCCAGTCCAGCTCGTTGCGCGCCTTTTCGCTCGACAGCCGCTGGTCAAGTTGCAGGGCCTCGGCCAAGAGGTTGCCCGCTTCGGCCGGGTTCGCCTGGACCTTGCCGTCCTTGCCGGCCGCGCGCGAGGCCGCCTCCGCGATCTCGCGCTGCGTGTGCTGCGAGGCATCGACGGCGTTGAAGACCGAACCCGCCGGCGCGCGCTCGACCAGCCGCACGTACAGCTCGGCCAAATCGTCCACATGCACCATCGGCCAGTGATTCGCACCCTCGCCGAACATAGTGGCCGCACCCTGCTTCGCCGCAGCGCCGAACATCATGGCCGGGATGCCGCCTCGAGCGCCGCCATAGACGATGCCGGGCCGCACCACTACTGCGCGGATGCCGTCCTTCGCCATGCTGAGCGCGAGCTGCTCATGCGCCGGACGCCAGGCGACGATCTTGCCGGGCTTCAACGGCGCGGTTTCGTCGGCCACGCCGTCGGTGTCGCCGCTCACCCAGCAGCCGCTCGTATAGATGAACGTGCCACCGACCTTGCCGTGCAGGAGTTCGCGCGCGTTGGTGATGGTCTTCTTGTCGAGCTCCACCGCCTCTGCGCTATGCTCTTGCGCGCAGTGGACGATCGCGGCAACCCCGTAGGCCGCGGCGGCATAGCCCGCAGGCTTCGAGAGCTCACCAACGACGAGCTTGACTCCGGCCGCTCTGAGCGCGGCCCCCTTTTCCTCCGAGCGCACCAGCGCCAGCACGTCGTGTCCCGCCTTCTTCAGGCGAAGCGCTACGGCGCTGCCGATGTACCCGTTACCGCCGGTGATAAATACCTTCATTCAAACCCTCCCATGACGAGAAGCGTTCTCTACGCTCAACCGAGCAGATCGCCAAGAGCAAAGAGACGGGATCGGCCGCTACCCGTCCCCGGGCAGCAGCCTCTGCGCAAGTAGATTCGCACCGCCACCGCGAATGCACGTCTACCCGCTCTCCGTGTAAGTGTCCGCCCACCTGCAATACATCCAAGTGTCCGATCTGTTTCGTATTTGTGAACTGACGCGGCGCAGCGGGATCCGGCCTCGCCTTTGCTTTCAGGCAATGCGCGGCAAACGACGGCACCTCGCGAGGAGCAACAAAGAATGGGCAACGTCGAGCAGCTTCCTCTGGGGCGACACCAGAACGAGCGCGTAGCCGTTCTTCTCAACGCCAACGCCAAGGCCGTGTCCGAGGACCTGCGCCGCGAACTCGAGAACTTCGTCCCCGCGGAGGACCTCTTCTATTCGCGCAGTTTTGAAGAGGCGCGCGTCATCGCCCGCACCGTTCTTTCCCGCGGCTACCGGACCGTGCTCACAGGCGGCGGGGACGGCACGTTCGTCGGCTACGTGAACTGCCTCTTCGAGGAAGCCGTCGCGTCCTCCGTCCGGGCCTCGGTCGCGGGCGGAACTGCGCTGCGGCTTGCTCCGCGGGCCGAACACGCGCTGCGTCTGCCGCGCTTCGGCGTGCTCAAGCTCGGCACCGGCAACGCGCTCGCGTGCCACGCGGGCGCCAGCTCGAACCGGGTTGGCGTGGTCGAAGACATCCTCCGCACCCGCTCGGGCGAGTGCTCCGTGTCGATGCCGCTCCACCTTCTCTCGCACGAAGGCAAGCGCGCGCCGTTTGCCGGCGTCGGCATCGACGCTGCCATCCTCAACGACTATGTCGGCCTGCGGGACAGGCTCAAGGGCAGCAAGCTTCAATTCGCTGGCACCGGCGGCCTTGGCTACTTCTGCTCGGTGGTCGGCAAGACCATCCCGACCGCCCTCTCCCAGCGCGGCCTCCCGAACGTGGAGATCATCAACCTTGGAGCGTCCGCGCGGCGAATTGGCCCGGACGGCAAACCGCTGGGCCGCGCGGTCGAGCACGGCGAGATCCTCTACAAAGGCCCTTGCCGCCTGGCCGCCGCGGGCACCGTTCCCTGTTACGGGTACGGCTTCAAGATCTTCCCCCACGCACTGCGCGCGCCGGGCAAGTTTCAGTTGCGCATCACCGCAATGAGCGTGGCAAAGATCCTCGGCAACCTGCGCACCATCTGGAAGGGCGGGACGCCGCAGACCGGCATGCTCGACTTTCATTGCGAGAAGGTGCTCATCCGCTTCGACCGCGAGATGCCGGTGCAGGTCGGCGGCGACGCTGAAGGCTACCGCCGCGAGATCGTGCTGGAGATGGCTGAGCGTCCTCTCGAGTTGCTCGACTTCAACGCGTAGGCTTTTAGCGGCGCGCGGTGTTCCCGCTGCTTGAACAGCTCAGACGTACCAGACGATCGACTTGTCTCCGTGGAACGCCTCGTAGATCCGGCGGCGCTCCTCCTCCGACGTCAGGTACACGTGCACGCTGACGCTCTCGTATTTTCCCGCGCTCGAGGGCCGCACCGTGACGGCGCTCTCGTCGACGGCCCCCAGCACCGCGCGCACGTGCTGCAGGATGCGCGCTTTCAGCTCGGGTCCAGCGAGGCCCATGGCCTTGAAGGCGTAGTGCGTCGGATAGCTGATCAGCTGCGGGGGGACCCCGTCGCTCACAGGAGGTTCGAGGCCAGCTCCGCAAGAGCAGAGCGCTCGCCTTTCGTCAGCGTGATGTGCCCGGCCAGCTTCTCGTTCTTGAATTTGTTGACCACGTGCACGAGGCCGTTGTTGGTCGAGTCAACATACGGATTATCGATTTGATAGGGGTCGCCGGTGAGCACGATTTTCGTATTGTCGCCGACGCGCGTGATGATGGTCTTCACCTCGTGCGGGGTGAGGTTCTGCGCCTCGTCGATGATCATGTATTGATTTGGAATGCTGCGTCCGCGGATATACGTCAGCGGCTCGATCGCGACCAGCCCCAGATCCACCAGTTCGCGGTAGCTGCGGCCCGCCTTCTTGTCGGCGCGCGAGAGGCCCATGAGGAATTCGACGTTGTCGTAAATGGGCTGCATCCAGGGATTCAGCTTGTCCTCGACTGAGCCGGGCAGATAGCCGATGTCCTTGCCGAGCGGAAAGACCGGGCGCGAGACCAGCATCTTCTGGAAGACCTGCTCTTCCATGGTCTTCTGCAGCCCAGCCGCGATGGCGAGCAGCGTCTTGCCGGTGCCCGCCTTGCCGACGATGGTGACGAGCTTGATCTCGTCATTGAGCAGCAGGTCGAGCGCGAAGCTCTGCTCCTTGTTCCGCGGCCGCAGGCCCCAGGCGCCCTCTTTCAGCGACTTGTGCAGCGGGACGAACTTGCCCTTGGTAGCGTTGAACTTCGAGAGCGCGGTATGATTTTGCGACTCGCGGTCTTTGAGCAGGGCGAATTCGTTGGGACAGACTGGTACGCCTTCGGGCAGCGCCAGCTCGCCGTGCGCATAGAACGAGTCGATGTCGCTCCGGGCGACGTCCACCTCGCGAACGCCCATGTAGATCTCGGCGTCCTGGATCTTGTCGTTCTCGTAATCTTGCACCGGCAGCCCGAGCGCGTCGGCGCGGATACGGAGGTTGATGTCCTTGGTGACGAACACCAGCCGCGTCTCGGGCTCGCGCTCTTTGAGGTCGGCCGCCAGCGCGAGGATGCGGTTGTCCACCAACGCCGAATTCAAGAACTGCTTGGGCAGTTCCTTCTGGGTGAACATGACCCGCAGCGCGCCGCCGCCCTGGAGTTCGACGCCGTCGGTCAGCGAGCCGCCCTCTTCGCGGAACTTGTCGAGGTCGCGCGAGACTTGCCGCGCGTTCCGTCCCAGCTCGGAAGGATCGCGCTTGAACTTGTCGATCTCTTCGACGACGTAAATGGGAATGATGACGTTGTTGTCTTTGAACTGGAAGAGCGCGCGCGGGTCGTGGAGCAGGACGTTGGTGTCGAGAACGTAATTCTTTCTCAATGGACTCCCCGGGAGCGCTGGCTTCTTGTTCAAGCTAGACCCTGCGATGCTGGAAGCGAAGCGGGAAAGCGCTTAGGCCGCTGCCTTGGCGCGAGGGCCCTCGACCCGGTTGCGGCCACCCTGCTTGGCCCGGTAGAGCGCGCGGTCGGCGGTCTCCAGCAGCTCCTCGGGAGTGACCGCGAGAGTTCCCGACTCCCAGCTCGAGACACCAACGCTGAGCGTGACTTTGACCGATCCCTGCTCGGTCGCGTACGACTGCGCGGCACAGGCGGCCCGGACTCGTTCGGCGATGACCAGCGCACCCCGCAGGTCCGTCTCGGGCAGCACCAGCGCCATCTCTTCGCCGCCGTAGCGCGCCACCAGGTCGGTCTCGCGCGCCTGCTTCTGCGCAATCAGCGCCACGCCCTTGAGCACCGCATCGCCGGCCGGGTGGCCGTAGGTGTCGTTGACCTTCTTGAAGTGATCGACGTCGAGCAGCAGGAAGGCAAGCGGGCGCCGGTAGCGCTGCGCCTCGCGGAGCCGCGCCAGGAGCTGGGCGTTCAATGTCCGCCGATTCAAGAGACCGGTCAGCCCGTCCGTGGTGGCGAGCTTCTCGGTCTGGTCGTACAGGCGCGTGCGCACCAGCGCCTCGGCGGCCTGCAGCGCCAGCATTGATAGCTCTTTCTGGCTGCTCTCGGGGAGCGCGTCGCGCGTTCGCGAGCCGCACACCAGCGCTCCCACCGTGTCCTGTCCCGCGCGCAGCGGAAAGATCTTCAGCGAGGCGAGCCCCCGCACCACCGTGGCGTTGTCGAAGATGACCACGCGATCCATCGCGCTCAGGGTGCGGCCTGGCAGCGGAGCACCAAGCTTGACTACGTTTGAAACCAGGCCCGCGTTGTCGGCGAAGCTGAGATCCCGCAGCACCTGCGCCGCGTCGCCATCGACCGCGAGCACGCGGTGTCGCACACGGCCGTTGACCGAATCGCTCAGCGTCACCGCGCAGAGATCCAGCGCGGGGCACATCCGGCGCGCCTGCAGAACCGCGGTCTCCGCTGCCTGCGCGAGCGTGGTGGTGCGATTCAGCTCCTCAAGCGCTTTGAAGAAGCGCGCCTTCTCTTCCTTTTCTTTCCGGACCGCGCCCAGCAGCCGTTCAGCATCGATGGCGCGCACGGCCTCGGCGGCGAGCGCCACCAGCACGCGCTCGTCGTCGGAGGAAAACGGCGCCTCCCGGTCGGCGATGAGCGCGCCCAGCACGGGCCCGCCTCCGCGCTCGGCCAGCGGAACGCCGCAGAAGGAGCTGACGCGCGGCGCGCCCTCGTAGTAGCTGAGGGCCGGACCCTCGCTGTCGAGCCGCACGGGCCGGCCCGCCGAGACCACCGCGCCGAGCGCGCCTTCTTTGGAGGAGAGCGGCCCGCGGAACAGTCCGTCTTCCTGCGACGAGCACTCGCGCAGCCGCAGGCTTTCGCCGTCGGGGCTGAGCAGGAAAATAGCCACGGCGTGCGGTTTCAGCGCCGCTTCGGCAACCGCGAGCGTGCCACGCAGCACTTCCTCGACCTCGGCCACGCCGGCGAGCAGGTGGCGTTCACCGCCTTCTTCCGCGGTGGCCACCAGCCGCAGCTCGCGGGCGCTCTGCTCGGCCTCGGCGATACGATTCTTGACGGCCTCGCCCTCGGCCTTGCGCGCGGCGGCGAGGCGCGCGCCGAGGAGCGCGTGGTAGAGCGCGGCGAAGAGGATGGTGAAGCCCGCGTGCGCAGCCGGGACCAGCAGCGTTCCGCTCCGCGCGAGGGTCATGCCGATATCCAGCCCCAGCATGGCGCCAATCAAAGGCACACCGCGCGTGACCGGCAGCGCCAAAACGTAGCCCGCGCCGAGCAAATACAAGAGCGGGCTGGCCAGGCCCCGGCTCACGTCGGTCAGTGCCAGCGCCGCCACCGCCGCGAGCAGGCCGCACTCGACTGACTCCGTCGTTGACATCCGGCCAGCGAGCGCGAAGCGGCCTAACGAAATCAACCCGGTCCCGATCAGCAGCACCCAGGGCCACAGCCAGGCGCCGCCGAAGGCACCGCAGACCAGCACCACCATGAGCGCCGCGAGGGCGAGCGGGAACGCCGCGACCGCCACACGCCGCTCTGCCGTCGAGTGTCGCCTCACGTTCAAGCTCATTCGAACTTGAAGACGACCTCGTCCGGGCGGACGAAGCCGAGCTGCTCTCGCGCAGCCTTCTCAAGCGCGGCGTCGTTCACGGGCGGTGAAAGCAGCTTTATGGTCCTGGCCAGCGCAGCGTTCTCGTCGCGCAGCTGCTGGTTCAGCTGCTCCTGCCGTGCGAGGTCGCGGTCGAGCTTGCGCAGCCGCGTCAGACCGCGGGAGTCCGCGAGCGACATGCCGGTGAGCACAAGCGAGACCAGAGCGGCGCCCGCGACCAGCCGCTGCGGCGGCGACAGCGCGCGAATCTTTTGCAGCACGCGGCTGACGCTACACCCGCTTCACCGCGCCGCAAGAAAAGCACCGGCTCGCGCGACGCCTTCGAGTGCGATCGAAGGCAACCTGAAAGGCGGAGCGCAGCCACTAGCGTGACTCGAAGCTGTGCTCGAGTTCTTCCATCAGGAGTTCGTAGACCCGGCCCGACACGCGCTCGATGAACTCTTCGCCGTCCGGCAGCTCGTCCTTGCCGCCCGACTCGTGGCCACGGCTGCGGTTGCGCTTTGCGGTGTGCACGCCGCTTGAGGACCCCAGGCCCTCGCCATCCGCTAATTTGAAGTCCGCCGATGGCTTGCCGAGGTTGAGCGGCTCCATCTGCGGCGAGCCGTAGCTGCGCTCGGAGCCGAGCGCTTCGCTCTCTGCCGTCCGGACATCAAGGTTGGGCCGCCCGCGTTGCAGCACGTGCGTGAGCTCGTGCGCCAGCAGCTTCTGGCCTTCCACCGACTGCGTGTTGAACCGCCCCGGCGCGAAGAAGATGTGGTCCTTCACCGTGACGGCTTCGGCGTTATAGCGGCTGGTGATGTGGGCCGCGCCCGGGCCGGTGTGCAGCCGGACGCTGCTCAAGTCGCCGCCGAGGAAGCCCTCCATCCGGCTCATGGTGCCGAGGTCGAGGCGTCGCGGCTCGTCGAACATCGAGTTCAGGCGCGCCTTCTCGGGCGCTCCCTTGCCGTCGATGCCGTCCCCGAATCTTGACGCCTTGAACAGGTGCATCATGCCGCCGAGGTGGCCCTGCTCGGCTCGCGCGAACGCCCGCCCCGCGCGGTTGGAAAACTTCTCCACCGACGTCAGGTCCTTCTTGCCAACGCCCATCCAGTCATCGGCCTTCTTCAAGCCGCCGTGCAGGAGCAGCGCCTCCTTGTCGACGAAGCCGGCGGCGCCCCCGATCTGGTGCGCGAAATGTGCGGCCTTGCCGAGGTGAAGCTTGTTGAGGAACCCCTCAGCCTTGCCGGCGAAGCCCTGCATCTTCTCGGCGGCGTCCTCGATGACGCCGAGCCCGTGCATGCCCTGCTCGGCGAGGTGCATGCCCTTGCCCAGCAAGCTCTCGCCCTGGTGCGCCCAGCTGCCGATCTGGTCGGCGAATCCGTGCAGCTTGTCGAAGAGGCCGTGGAAGAAGCCGTGCGCCTTGCCGGGAATCAGCTTGCCGATGCGCCCGAGGATGCCGCCTCGTCCATTGCGGTGTTGACGCGGGTGCATGCCGTGGCCGTGCGGGTCCTGCTGGCCTTCCCCTCCGCGACCCTTGTGAACGACGTGCGCTTCGTGGTGGCCGCCGTGACTGCCGTGCCCCTCGTGTCCACCGGATGCTCCGTGCGCCGGGATGAACGCGCCGAAGACCTGTGAGAACAGCTCGACGCCGTGGCCCGAACCGAGCCAGGTGTCCATCGCGGCCGGGTCAACGTCCTGCCCGTCTTGCTGCTCGACGTCTCCGCGATTGCCGCCGCGGTTCACGTGAAGGCGGTTGTCGTCGAGAACGCTGTTGATCAGGTCATCGACCGAATCGTGCTTGCGGTGCGACCCGTGACGCCGGAGCTTGCGCGGCTTCTTCGGCGCGTGGTGCCGCTCTAGTCCCAGCTCCTTGTCGCCCTTTTCGACGTTCCCCTTGTCGGCGTGGCCACCGAGGATACGCTGGAGGCGCCCGAGTTTCGACCACATCGCATCGATGGCGGTCTCGGCGGGCGGGTCCTTCTGGTACTTTGCCTTTGCGTGGCCGAGGCGACCGTGTAGCGCACTCGCCTCCTGCTTGAGCGGCGCCACCGCGGCTTGCATCTTCGTGTCCGCGCTCTTCACGTCGCCGAGCGCGTTGACCTTGACTTCGAGTGAGTCGATGGCGGCCTGCAGCGCCACCAGGTCCGGATATTTGGCCGCATCGAGCCCGTCGATCTCCGCCTGGCCCGCGAGGCCGTGCAGCGTCCGGACGAACTGGAAGAAGTGGTCGCGGATCTCGAGGTAGTGCTTCGTCGCCAGCTGGGCCTGTTTCTGGAGCAGCGGATTTTTCGACGCGAACTGGACCGCGCGCGAGCACTCAAAGCGGGTCTGCTCGCTGCCGGCCGTCACCGCTTGCACGCGATAGCCGGCGTCCTTGGTGCGGCCCTCGTGCATCATCGCGGTGATAGTGCGGATGGCGTTGGTGACGCCCTTGCCGAAGCCCGTCACCGCGAGATTGGCGCGATGGACGAGGTCTGCCGCCTCGGCCTCGGTCATCTCCCCCTTGTGCTGCGGGTGCGGCGCGGGACCTGGCGAAGGCCGCCCGTCCGGCTGCGGCTCCATATGGTGATGGTGATGGTGGCGCTTGCCTCGCGGCGGCTTCTTCTCCCCGCCACCAAGTCCGAGCTCGTGCAGCAGCCACTCGGGAAGGTCTTTCAGGCTCTTGGCCTTGTCGACGAGATCCTGAAGCACCTTGGGCAGCTTGAGGTGCGCCGGCAGCTGGATGCCATGCCCGCCATGGCCAGCTTGGTGCGGTCCGTGGGGTCCGTGGGGCACAGTTCCGTGCGGTCCATGGAGCACAGCGCCGTGCGGCCCATGCTGCACGGTGTGCCACGGATGCTTCTGCTCGTGCTTCCGCTGGTGGTGCGCCGCAGCCTGGTCGAGCAGGTTGTGGAAGATCGCGTGGCCCCGGTGCAGCTGCTTCGAGCCCTTGTGGGCGAGCTTCATCGCGCCGTGAAACCGCTCGTGGCCGGCCTCCGCCCTGTCGTGCACCTGGCCCGCGAGGTGTCCCAGCGGCGAATCTTCGCCAAGGAAGCCCGCCACCTGCCCGGCGAGCCCGGAAATTCTATGAAGACCGTGATCAACCTTGCGGCCGATGCGGATGCCGGTGTGAAGCGCGTGCTCGATCTTCTCCAGGCTGCCGTCGATCTTTCGCCCGGTCCTGAGGGCGTGCTTCTTGTAGCGGTCAATCGCCTTGAGCCCGTGCTCGATGTTCTTGCGGACTTCGACATCGTGCTCGGCCTTCTTCGCCGGCGCGACGTGCGCGGAATGCACGGGCTTCCTGGCGGCAGCGTGGTGCTCACCCCGAAGCGCCTTCTCGAGCCTGGCGATCTGTTCGTCGATCAACTTGTCCTGAATGCCGTGGCCCGTGAGGAAATCGAGCGCTGCCTTGTCCCCCTTGTACTTATTCTTCAGCCCAGCCAACTGAGCCTTGGCCGCCTTGGCGTCGGAGAGGACTTTCTCGACGTGCGTGTGCGCCTCGTGGTCGGCGAGCGCGTCGCCGAAGGCGTTGACCTTGGACTGGATCGCGTAGATGTCGCGCGTGTTCTGGAAGATGTCCGGGTGCCGCTTCTCGTCGACACCGAAGCCTGAGATGGCGGCGCCGTCGCCGAGGCCCCTGGTGTCGGCAATCATGCCGTGCACTTTGGCGCGGGCCCGTGCGTGCCATTCCAGATAGAACCGGATCTCCTTCTCGTAGCCGGCGTGGCCGTGCGCGAGGGTGGTGGCGGTGCGGATGATCTTCTGGATCTCCTCGCACTCACTGCCGAGCGACTGCATTTCCAGCGACGCAGCCTGCGCCTTCCCGCTGTGCAAAAACTTCTGGATATTTGCGGCGATCTTGCCGAACTTCGCCTCGAAGGCGTTGACCCTCCGCGAAACGTTGCCGATGGCCTCGAATGCCTTCTTCAACCGGTCCGCGTGCGCGGCGTCGCTCTCGTGGGCTGGCTTCCTGACGTCGGAGTGCGCCGGATGCACGGCCCGCAATCGCTCCCCGTGGTCGGGCGCCTGGTGGCCGGGCACTGGGGTGCCATCGTGCCCGCCGCCGCCCTGGCGGTGCGCAGGCTTTCCGTCGAGGTGCACCGCCTGGTGCAACGGCGACGCGTGGTCGCCGTGCATTTTTTTGCCGTAGCGATCGTGCTCCGCCTGGTGCTCGCCAGGGATGTGCCCGATGGTGTGGTTCACGCCGCCAAGGCTGTGGTTGAAGTCGTGCGCGAAGCCAATGCCCTGCTCGATATAGCCGTGTGCCTGCTCAGCGCGGTCGGCCATGTGAAGCAGGTACCGACCGAGCTCGGTGTCTTCACCGAGGAAACCGGCGCCTTGACGCGCGAGATTCGTTGCCTGCTCCAGCCCATGCTGGATCTGGTCTGCATGCTCGAGCCCCTTGGCGACGATGTGGTGAATGTTCCCGAGCTGGTGGTGGACGCCTGCCGCGACCTGCAAGCCCTGCTTCTTGAGGTGCCGCCCGCGCTGGATTGCGCGCTCGAGTGCGGTCTTGGGGTGCGTCGATCGACCGCCGTGACGGCGATGGACCGGATGACTCCCGTGGACCGCATGACTGTCGTGGACCGCATGACCGCCATGGACCGGATGCACGCCGTGACCGCGGACGGGATCAGTACCGCGACGCCGCGCCGGCGACTCACCCCGGTCCTCGCCGCGAACGCGCTTGCCCGTCGCGCGCGCGATGTGAAGCTCCGGGTGCTTGCTGCGATGATCTGCGAGCTTCTTCTGCGCCAGCGGGCTGAGGCTGCCCCCTCGCGCTGAGCGATGCGCCATCTGGCGCTCGTACGCCTTGGCGGGATCCTTCACCCCCGCATGATTCAGGCCTTTGTCGAGGTCGCCGCGATAGGTGCTGAGCTGGTCTGCGCGCGCGTGGCCCCACTCGAGCGCATGCGAGAGCTTTTCGTCGCTGTTGCCGGCGAGATCTCCGGCGCGGCTGATGAAGTGGCCGACGGCATTGTTGCCGAAGAAGTTGGCGACACCGGGCGCGTTGTCGTGAATTTGCTTCAGCGCGCCGTCGGCTTTGTCGCCCATGGCCAGCGTCTTATCGAGGATGTCCTGAACCTTGGCCGCCTTGCCCGAGACGTAGATGCTGCCGCGGACGACCTTGCCGCCGGTCTTCTCCAGCGCGCCCACCAGTTTGCGGGCGCGCGGGTTTGCCATCGCCTTCTCGAGCGCGTGGAGCGGGCCTCCCATCTTGCCGGCGCCCATGGCCAGCTTCTCCGCCTCTGACATGTTCTTGCCCGAGAGCAACTTGCCGGCCATCTTCAAGCTCTTGAGCTGCTTGAGCGCGCCGGGGTCGAACGCGTCCAGCGCGCCACCCGCCGCGCCCTTGACCGCGTCCTTCCAGTTGCCGCCGCTGGCGACGGTCCCGATGGCGCCCTGCAGCGCGCCAACGCCCATCTTGGCAAGCGGTCCAATCCTCAAGAACGGCAGAGCGCCGGTGAGCGCTCCGCCTGCCGCTCCCGCGAGAACGCCCTTCCAGTTCTTACCTTCGCTGATGGCGCTGATGGCGCCGATGCCCGCGCCGATGAGCGTCTTCACCAGGATGCCGCCCGGGATGAACGTGGCCGCGAGCGACAGGCCCGTGACGAGGAACTGGCCTGCGGGACTCTGCAGGAAATTCGAGGTCGCCTTGTAGCCCTTCTGGATGCCAGACCATGCCTGGCCGGCAATGTTTTTGGTCTTGTTCCAGATGGAGGTGAGCGGGTTTTTGGCCAGCGCCCAGCCCTTTGAAACAGCCATTCCGAGCGGCGACATCTTCCACGCCGCGCCCGCCGAGGGACCCGCGTTGGACAGGCCGTTCTTGATCATCCCGCCGACCGCGCCGACCACGCCGGTCTTCCCCACCCACTCAAGATTTTTTTGGGTTTGCTGCATTACCCATCCCGCAGCCGCCTGCGACTTGTCGCTGGGCCAAGTGGCCGCGCCGCCGACCTTGTTGCCGATCCAGGAGAGCGCTCCGCCGGCGGCGTTGCCGGCCGTCTTGAGGCCGGACCACTGCGCCGCGCCCAGGTTCTTTACGCCTTGCAGTGCTGCCTGGCCGAGCCCGGAGGACTTGTCGCCCAGCCAGTGCGCGTTGTGCTGCATACCGCTCCAGAGCTTGCGGCCGGAGTTTTGATTTTGGGCGAAGGCAGCTGAGCCATTCTTCTTTACCCAGTCGCCGAGGCCGTGAGCTTTTTGGCCGGACCAATCCATTGCGCTGTCCCTCGCGTGCGCGAGCCCGTGCACGCCATCGGAGATCCGGCTTCCCAGGGTGTGGACATTCTGGCTTGGACGGTGCGCGTAGTTCGAGCTGCCAATCCTCTGCGCGCGATTCGACGCGCCGTGCGACCCGTTGCGCTCGAAGCCGACCCCGCGGGTGACCACGTTGTTCATGGTGCGCGGCGCAGCCTGAACCCGCTGGTTGGCGAAGCTGCTCATGCCCGCCGCCACCGGAGCATCGTAGTTCTGCGCCACCTGCCTGACGCGATTCACCGTGTCGGTCACCGCGGTGGTCGCCTTCTGGAACGAGTGGGAAACTGAATCCTTGAGATGGCTCCAGAAGGCGAAGCGCGGCTTGTGTCCGTTCTTCACCAGACCGTGGAACATCTGCACCGCGTTGAAGATCCGGCTCTCGCCGCGCGCGGCCAGGAAGTGCGAGGCCATGCTTGCGATTGGCAGGCCGTGGGAACGCTGCGTGGCGTCGAGCAGCGTGTGGAGCGGGCCGCCTTTGGCGAAGTGTGCCGCGTGGCCATGGCCCCTGGGGTGATCGCGGAAAGCCGCCTGGAACGCAGCGGCGGTGATGGCCGATGCAGGAGGCCCGTGGCGCATGGGTCCGCCTCGGCCGACCATGGCTTTGCGACGCTCCTCGGTCCTGACGGCGAGGTCGTGCAGCGGTGAGCCCTTGGGCGCTTTGCCCATCTCGGAGAGCGCGCGCGTCACCGCCTGGTGCTTGTGGTGCAAGCTCTGCCGCTTCATCTCTCTGTGCAGGGCGTGCGCGTGGTGCGCATGCAGCTGGTGCAAGCCACCCTGCACCGGCGCTTGACCAAGCGTGCCTCCGCGATGGCCGCCGCCGAGACCGCCGCGATGCCCCCCGCCGAGTGCGGCGCCCATTCCAACACCGAGAGACATGCCGCCGAGGCCATGCTGCGGAGCCTGGTGCGGGTGCCCATGAACGTGGCCCTTCCCGCCCAACGCCTGCAGCGCGCCCTTTTCAACCTTGGCGAGTTCCTGGACGAGGTGCGACGTCGAGGCGTTGCGCAGCAGCTGATCCAGCCCGGGGTGCTGCTTGCGGAGACGCTCCAGCGCCTTCTCGCCCAGCACCTGCGCCGACGGCATGTGCAGGAGCGGCTGGCCAGGCGGCCTGTGTGCGTGCGCGCCCTGTCCCTTGCGCGCCTCGCCGGCCAGCTTGGCGAGTTGCCCACGGCGCTCGTCGATGAGCTTGCGGAACGTCCCGACGTGGAGCGCGCCGCCCTTGGTCGCCGCGATCGAGCCCATCTGCGTGAGAATTTGCCCGATCTCATGCGCACCTTCGAGGAGAGCGTCGCCCCCCTGCCCGCGCAGCCGCGCAAGGACAGAGTCCATCCGGGCCAGGTGATTGCGCAGCTCGCCGGCGTGCGCGTCGGTCAGGGTGCGGTGCGTGGCCGTGGCAAGATGGGCGAGCGTCGTCTCGAGACGACGGGCGACGCCGCCGCCGTGCGCGTGTTCGCGGTCGAGGATGTGGTGCAGGTTGTGGCGCGTGCCAGGACTCTTGACCGACCGTGCCTGGTGGAGGATGCCGCCGAGCGCGTGATCGAAGCGCGCGACGTGGTGCTCGACCGGCAGATGTCCGGCGCGCGGACGGCCAGGCTGGTGCGAGGGGACGCGATGCGGAACCGCGTTCGCCTGGGCGAGCGTAAAAATCTTGACTGCCGCCTCGGCGAGCAATTCGGTGATTGCTTTTTGTAGCTGCAGGCCGATGGGCCCGACTTTCCCGGCCACCTTGACGCCCGCGTCGGTGGCGGCCCGGCGCGCATTCTCGAGGGCGCTGCGGGGCGAGACGAAGCCCAGCCGGCCTCCGCTTGCAACCAGCCCAAGAGACAGCCGCCCGCGCGCCGGCTGACCCGGGGTCGAGGAGAAGAGTTGGAGCGACGGCGCGACCTCGAGCCGGGTGTTGCAGCCCAGGGAAATGCTGGTGGTCCCGGAGATGGAGAGGGCTCCGTCGAAGTTGTCGGCGCGGAAAAAGAGATGCGCGCTCTGGCTGCCGCGGCCGATGCCGTCGGTGCCGGTGGGGAAGCCCGCCGGGCGATCGACCTTCTCGAGCGTGATGCGGAGCGGGCCGCGCGCACGAACGCGGGCGAGGCCAACCTGCTGCGCCAGACGCTGCGCGCCTCGCAGGGTGCTGGCCGCCGGTTGCGGCTGAAGTCCACCCACGGGGCGTGGTGCGGAATGCCCCGGAACCGGATGCGCGGAAGATGTTCCAGGCTGCGGACGCTGCAACGCCTGCGGGTGGATGCCGTGCTGCGCTGGCGGCTTTTTCGCCGCCGGCATGCCGAGGCTCGGCGGGGTCGAGCCGGTGTGCGGCAGCGAATGCAGACCGTTGCCGCGGGGCGCGTGGCCGGTCAGCCCGGCTCGGTGAGCGGCAGGTCCTTGCGCAGCGTGTTGCACGGGCAACTTGACGATGACAGGACCGCGCTTTCCGCCTTGCGCCCAGGGCGGCACGATCACTTGCGCGGCGCGCGCGGGAGTTCCGGCCGGTGCATGCACGGCGGGCCGGCCCACTTGCACTTGGTGACTTTGCTCCGCCTCCAGATATTTGATGCGCAGCCGCTCGTACCTGCCGCGGGCCTGGTCGCGCGAGTCCTGCAGCGTGCGGACCTTGCGAAACGTCTCGGGAGCCATGCCGAAGGTGGCCTGCGCCGCGCTGAGGCCGCGAGTCGCTTCGTCGATCCGCGGCTGCCATTGCGAAAGCGCCTTGACCAGAACGTCGCGCGGCTTGCCCGACACCTGCGCGAGTTGCAGTGCGGACATCTTCCAGTCGGCAACGCAACTGTCGAGATGGGCGTCGAGGTCGAAGCGGCGCGCGCGCGTCTGTACGCTGTCGAACAGGCTTTCCAGCGTGTCGACCTGGGTCCGCGTCGTGCCGCCGGCCTGAAGCTCGATGCGCGCGCGCCCCACCGCTGCGCGCATCTCATTCGCGGCCTGCCTCCACACCAGGAGGTGGCGGCTCAAGCCGTCCTGCTTCTGCGCGTGCTGGAGCTGGTGATCGTGCCGCGACGCATCGACCGAGGCTTGCATCATGAGGCGGTGCAGGTGCTCGATTTCGTGCCTGCTTGGTGTTGCCAAGTGCCTCTCCCGGGTCAAACCAATTGCCTGAACAGATTATCTGAAGGGAGGGGTAGCTTACAAGGGGTAGGTCCCGGTAAGCGGCCAGACAGCTTGATTTTCGAATAGCCAAGCCCCTCTGCGCAAGGGCGGCAACGAATTCAAGGTTCAGTTTGGTTTCAACGTTGAGATGGGAGTGGATTACTCCTTGAGGCCCGCCGGATCCCCGGTCAAGTAGGTCAAGATCAGCGCCCGTTCATCGGCTGCGAGGTGGACTTTCTTCTTGGCCTCCATCTCGTCGATCGCGTCTACCCACTTCTGCGGCGTCCGCTCAGATGGCGCATAGGCCGAGTGACAGGAGGTGCACTTGCCCAGGTACATCCGCTCGCCGTCGCTCATGGGCCCGCGCGGCCGTCCCACGCCGCAGGCGCACGTGCAGACCATCAGGATTGCAAGCAGACGCTTCACAAGTTGAATCCGAGCACCGAGCGAAGCTGGAACTGGCTCGAAGAATCGGTGAGGCCCACGCCCGCGCCGGCCTGGACCCAGATGCGCCCCGTCGCGACGCTCAAAGAGGGACCGGCGTACCAGGTCCCGGTGCTGCCAGCGCCAGTGACGGCCTGGAGGGTCCACACTTCCGCGGCGACGCGCAGCTGCGGCACCACCTCGTAGCGCGCGCCCAGGTCGACCTCCCAATTGCGCTCGGCGCCGCGAAAGATCTTCTGCTCGCCGACCAGATTCAGCACCAGTCCGAATCGCCCCAGATCCTTCGCCAGAATGAGCTTTTCCTCCAGCTCGAAAGGCTCGGTGAGTTCGGTCGGCCGCTCCACTTCCAGATACAGCATCACGTCCACCGGCCACTCGCCGCGCTCGGCCAGCCGGTAGCGGCTCTCCACGCGCCAGGAGTTGAAGCGCAGGGAAGCATGGTCAGGGCCGCCCTGCTCAAACACATGGTAGAGCGAAATGTCCCAGTGGTCAGTGAGGCCGTACTCGAACTCCACCCGGGTCGTGATCAGCGCAGCCGACAGGTCGCCCCGGGGCGGTTCGATCTCGTTCCACAACTCGAACTCCAGATTCCCTTTGGGCTGCGTCGCGTATTCGTAAGAGCGGACGAAGCTTCGCTGGTCCGCGTGTGCTGCGCCACCGGCAGAGGTCATAATGATAGCAATTATGATTCTCATTATCATTTGAAAAGGCTGCGAGGGAAGCTGCGAAAAACGCGAGCGGTTGCTCATGACTCTCCTAGCGGGGAGGATTCTGCAGGGTCTGGCAGGCGCGGCACAGCCCGTACAGCTCGAGCTTGTGGCGCGTGACGACGAAGCCGTGCTGCCGCGCCACCGCGTCCTGCAGCGCTTCGATGCGCTCGTTCTCGAACTCGACGATCGCGTGACAGCGGGTGCAGATGAGGTGGTCGTGGTGGTGGCGGTCCAGCGCCGCCTCGTACCGGGTCTGGCCATCGAAGAAGTGACGGGCGCTGGCGAGGCCGGCGTCGGTCAGGATCTTCATGGTCCGATAGACCGTCGCGGCGCCGATGTTGGCGTCACGGGCCTGCACCTTGTTCAACAGGTCGTCGACGCTGAGGTGCCCGGTCTGGGAAAAGAACGTGTCGACGATGACGTCCCGCTGGCGGGTTGCCTTGAGGCCCTTCTCCGCGATCCAGGCGGCGAGGCGTTCGCGCGCTGCCGACGCCGGGGCCAGCTCGGGCGAGGGATGGGCAGCGCGGGTACGCTTGCTTTCGGGCGGTACGGTTGAGCGCGGCATGGAGCTCACTTTGAGATTGAGACTGATTCTCAATTTCGATTGTGAAGTTAGCGCCACTGCGCCTGGGTGTCAACCGGGCACCGCGCGTCAGGGTGCCTCAGGACTCCAGCCGCGGCTGCGCGCGACCTCCCGCCACCGTGCCACGGCTGCTTCGCCCTCGAGCTCGGGCGCCGGGTCGCTGCCGGCCAGCCGCACCAGCGCTGTACGTGCCGCTTTCCGCACCCGGAGATCGCGGTCGTTGAGCCGGTCGATCAGGTTCTCCGCGTAGCGCGCGCCGTCGGGCCGCACGCCAGCCACCTCGGCCGCGAGCGCGCGGACCCGCGGGTCTCCCGAAGTCATCAGCGCCGGCACGTCGTCGCCAGGCCGCAACAGCGCCATTTTCTGCCGCGTGCCCGGGAGCAGCAGCACCCAGATGAGCGCGCCCAGCCCGATTTGAAAGAGCCCCACCGAGGCCGCATAGCGGCGCGCGCGCACCAGCGTCAGGCGGTACACCGCAAAGACCACCAGGAAGACCGCGAAGACGACCGGGGCTGCGATCTGCGTCCACTCCGGCAGCGCGTGACCGGCGATGTCCCCGCCCGCCCAGAAGGCGAACCCCGCGCTCAAGACCAGGAGCGCGTAGAGAGCCGGCCGCAGGAACTGCACGAAGCGCAGACCCGACCGGACGTGCAGCCTTCCTGCTTCTGCCTCGATCACGTCCGCTGTCTACCCCGGCGCGACGCTGGCGTCCAGAATGGCCGCGATGCGATCGAGGTCTTTGTTCGCCTGCCCGTAGTGGCCGTCGGAGTAGGCGGCGGTCACCTCCCGCAGCAGCTTCTCCACCTCGGCGCGCTGCGGCTCGGAGAGCCTGGCGCCCGCGCGCACCGCCTGGAGCCGGTTCATCTTCTGCTCGACGAATTTTTGGTCCACTTTCAGGTGCGCGAGCACGCGCGTGAGCTCGCCGACGAGGTCCGCGGCGCGAACGAAATCGCCCTGCCTGCGCGCCGCGAAGATCTCCGCGTTGAGCGGCTGATCCTCGGCCGGCAGGTCAGTCATGAGGATTCCGCGCGCCTCCAGGTCTGCCAGCGCCTTCCGATGCTTCGCCTCGACCACGCTGGCCTTGGGCACCTCGCGAAGACCCGGCTGCGAGACGGCCCCGGCCACGGGCAGCGCCGCCTCGCGCTGCGCCAGCGCCTTCTCCCGAGCCGCCACCTCGCGCTCCCTCGTGGCCAGCAGCCCCTCGCGCTCGCCCAGCTTTCCCTCGCGCGACGCCGCCGAAGCCTCCCGCACGGCCAGCACCGCCCGCGCGGCGCCCCCGGAGTCGCTGTCCATTGCCACCTTCTTCGCCAGGACCTCGCCCTTCTGGGCCTGCAGCGCTGTCTGCCGCGCGGTCATCTGGCTCTCGAGGTCGCGGGTCGTCTTCAGCTGATCTTCCAGGCGCCGCCGCTGCTCGGCGTCGGCCGCAGCCCTGAGACCGTGCGTGAGGACGTCGATCTGCGTCGCCAGCTTGGCCTTGTCGATGCGCAGCGATTCCTCGCGCTCGCGCAAGCCCTTCTCCTGCTGCTCCAGCTCGCGGCGGTCCCCCTGCACCACGATGGTCAGCTCGTCCGATGGGGCCGGCTTCCCGCCATCGCAGGCAGCGAGCGCGAGCACCAGGGCGCAGCAGCAGCGCTTCAAGCCGCCTCCGCCCTCTTCAAGCGCTTCGCTTCCCACAGCTGGACGGGCGCTGACTTGCCCTTCAACTTCACCGGCTCGCGCGCCGAGGTCTCGATCCACTCCGCCACTTTCTCGTAGACGCTCTCGGAGATCAGCACCTCGCCGGCCCGCGCTTGCGATTCCAGACGTTGCGCCAGGTTCACCGCGTCGCCGATCACCGTGTACTCGAGCCGCCGCGCGGCGCCCAGATTGCCCGCCACCGCCTCGCCGCTGTTGATACCGATGCCGAATCCGACCTGGGTCAGCTGGCGACGCGCCCGGTCGGCCGAGAGCCGCGCACCATGCTCTTGAATCTCGAGCGCGCAGGTCACCGCCGCACGCTCGGGTTGCTCGACACTGCGAGGGGCGCCCCAGAGGCACATCGCCGCGTCGCCGATGAACTTGTTCACCGTCCCTCCATTCGCCACCACCCGGTCCACCACCACCGAGAAATACTCGTTGAGCAGCTCCAGGACCTCGGTCGGACGCAGGTGCTCGCTCACCTGGGTGAAGCCGCGCACGTCGAGGAAGAGCACGGTCACGCGGCGCAGTTCGCCCGTCAATGCCAGGTCGTCATGCTCCTCGAGGATGCGGTCGGCGACATCGCCAGAGACATAGCGGCCCAGCGTGCCGCGCAAACGTTCGCGCTCCTTGAGCCCCACCGCCATGTGGTTGAAAGCGCGCGCCAGATCGCCGACCTCGTCGTGCGCTTGCTCCGCGGACGAGATGCGCTGGTTGAAGTCTCCCAGCTCGAGCCGGCCCATCGCCCAGGACAATTCTCCCAGCGGCCGCGCGATGCGACCTCCCATGGCCAAGGCGCCCAGCACCGCCAGGAGGAGCGTGGCGAGCAAGACGATGCCGTCGCGCCAGAGTTCGCGCCGCAGCTCGGCGTCGAGCGCCACGGTGGAGATGCCCAACTCGAGCCGGCCGATGGTCCCCCGGTTGCGGTCGAGCACCAGCTTCATCGGCACCGGCCGCACACCGCGCAGGCGCTTCCCCAAGGCCAGCAGCTCGAGACAGCGGGAGACCTCCGCGACGCACAGCGCGGCCAGCGCCGGCGAGAAGTTCTGCAGCAGTTGCCCGTTCACCGCGGAGGCTTTCTCGTCGAGCTTGCCGGCCGCATCCCAGACCAGCGCATAAACGATCGGCACGCCGTGCGGCGAGTTCACCACCATGTCCTGGATGCGGCTGGCGTTGAGCCGGACCTCGTCCATGCGGACCTCCAGGCTGAGCGGAACGGCGGTGGAGATGAGGTCTGTCGCCAGCCGGTCCTGCGCGGCGACTTTTTGTTTCCAGGGGACGATCACGGTGGAAACAGCGACCGCGCCCACCGCGACCGCGACCAGGGCGGCCGCGAAGGCGGCGATCTTCAAACGAAGCGGAAAGCGGCGGCGCTGCACGTCTGGACAATCGACGCAAGCCTTGGGGCGTGGCAAGAAAATTGGCGCGAGCGCGGTTGACTTTCGACGGTGCTTTTTCCAAGGTGCGCACCCTCGTGGCCACCCGGGAAAGCAGCAGCGACTTGATCGAACTCGTGCGCGAGCTGTGCCGGCGCGCGGCGCGGCCGGTCGGCGACGTTGAGATCCGAGGGGCGTTGGCCCTCACGTCCGCGCGCGACGAGACCGCGTTGCGGAAGCTTGCAAAGCTTGCCGCGACCAGGCCCCCTGCCCTGCCACTTGGGCCCTTTGCCTGGCTGGACGTCGCGCGAGGCATCGATCCTGCGGTCGCCGCGGCGCGCGAGATGGGCGGCTATTACGCGCTTCTGGCGGAGCGGGATGCGCTGGCGGCACTGCTCCAGGCGCGCGAGCCCGCACCGGCCGCACTGCTCCCGGCGCGCGAGCCAACACCGGCCGCGCCGCCTGGCAAGGGTGGCGCGGGGCCCGAGCGCCGCGAGGCGGTGCTGGTCCAGCCCAAGCCCGCAGTCCCGGTGCCATCGCCCGCCGTCGGGAAGCCGCGTCCGCCCGGTGCATCGTCCCGCGCGGCACCGGTCGCAAGCGCGAAGACCCAGCGCGCCGCGAAGTCCCGCGCCCCCAAACAGGAAGACGACAAGGTTGAAACTCCAGCCGCCCGGAAGCGTCGCCAGGAACTGCTCAAACCGGAGCCGGTCGCAGCACCTCCCGTTCCGCGAGCCCAGCAGGAAGCGCGCGCCCAGCACCTTCTCGGCCTCTTCGCCTATCACCGCGACGCGCCGCTGGTCGCACGCGCTCTCGGTCTGGGAATGGCTGAACTGGAGCGCGAACTCGACTCGCTCAAGCTGCGCCGCAAGGCTTTCCGGCTGGTCCGGGGGATCGACTCCGATCTGCCGGCCGCCACGGCCATCGCCGGAGCTAGCAGCGGGCCGTCCGTGCGCCGCCGCGCCAGGCCCGCAGCCGGCGCGGCAAAGCCGGCCTCGACAGAGTCGGCACCTGTGCTGCTGAAAGCCGCGCTCAAGGCGGTCGGGCCGCGACGCTCCGCCTTGGCCGCGCGGCTTGAGCTTTCCGTCCCGGACCTGCTCGCTCGCCTCCGCGACGACGGGCTGGAGCGCGACTTTGCCGACGCCGAACGCAACCTTCTCCGCGACCTGTATGTGCACAACCGCGGTTCCACCAAGGGCGTAGCGAAAGAGCTCGGCGCCAGCGAGAGCGAGCTGCGGGCGCTGATCGCCGAACGCTCTCTCGCGCGCGAGATCGAAGGTCTTCGCGAACGCTACCGTCGCCAGGCGCGACAGGACATCAAGTGGCCGCGCGACCGCATCGAGCAGGTTCTGCGCGAGCGCGTTTATCTCGAGGACCTGGGCGTCTGGGAAGAGCTGCACCGCGAGGTTGACGTTCGCGCGAAGCTGCTCTGGAAAGACGTGCGCAAGAAGCCCGACGGCCTTGAATTGCTGCAGAAGACGTTGCGCATCACACCCGCCGATGCGCGCGAGCTGCGTCGCATGCTGGATCTGCGTTAGAATCGAGGCCAATGCCGATCTACGAATTCGTCTGTGAAAAGTGTGGAAGGCTGGTGGAGCGCCTGCAGAAGGTGACCGACCCGCCGCCCGATGGCTGCCCCGAATGCGGCGGCAAGATGGCCAAGATCATGAGCCGCAACTCGTTCCAGCTGAAGGGCGGGGGCTGGTACAAGGACCTCTACAGCTCGAGCAAGGGCGGCGGCGGGAACTCGACCTCCGGCACCGGCGCTCCCGCCAGCGACGCTGGCGCGGCCACGACGCCCTCGCCTTCGACTGGCGGCACGGCCCCCGCGAGCGCCCCTGCCCCAACCGCCGCGCCAACCACCAAGAAGGATTAGGGTTCGGATCAGGTCAGCAGTGGCTGCTCGTTCACGTCCGATTCGTTACGCAGCAGCGTGGAAAGCCGCAGCGCGCGCTCGACCGCGAGTCCTTTGCGGTCATGTTTCAGGAATGCGTAGACGTCGACCCCTCTCCGGGTGAGCATCGCCAGCCGCTCGGCCCATTCGGCCCACGCGTCGGCGCGATCGTCCTCGCGGCGGATGCGCACGTACGCGAAGTCAGCCGTCAGCTCGAGTCGCGGAGCGCCTTCCCCGTTGTCCGTCAGCACCAGCGCGGCGTTGTGCGCCGACAGCACGCGTAGGGTTGCGTCCTCCTGCCACGACGGATGAAGAAATTCGAAGGCAAGCCGAACGCCGCGCGGCGCTGCGCGAAGGAAGTCGCCCAGCGCCGGCCGGTCAGCTGGGAAATCGGCAGGAAGCTGAACCAGAATCGGGCCCAGGTGTTCGCCCAGCTGCTCAGCAGCTTCGATAAAGGTTCCGAGCGCTCGCCCCGCGCTTCTGGAGCCGCGCAGCTCGGCGGTGATGCGGGTCGGCAGCTTGAGCGCGAACTGGAAACCGGCCGGGACAGCCGCAGCCCACGCAGTGAACTGCTCGGCAGTCGGCATCCGGCTCGTGGTCGCGGCGATCTCTACGGTCGAAAGGTGATTCGCGTAGTACGGCAGCAGATCCGCCGGCGCCGTGCCATGCGGATAAACGGAGCCGATCCAATCTCGATAGGCATAGCCGCTCGTCCCCACGCGCGCCTCGGCAAGCATGCCGTGAAGGTAGGCACGCCCGGCCGTGGAGGCGGCAAGAGCGGTAGTTCTCGCGGTGGCTGACCTGCGGTCGATCCATTGACCTGCGGCTGCTTGGCTGCTCACCAGCCGCACGACCACCTGCAACGCTTGCCAGCTCCTGGACTCCGGAGTTACGCGCCTGCGGCAGGCGATGCGGGGGCGGCTGGCTTCCGGCTCGCGGCGGGCTTCTTCGGCGCCTTGGTGCCGACGGCCTTCGCGGCTTCCTTCTGCCGCTTCATGCGCTGCTTGTGCTGCTTGCGCCGCCTCATGACAAGACGGACGTGCTTGCTCTTCGAACGCGCCATGCTGGCTCCATTTTCTCGATGGTTACAAAACGAAAGGCGGCGCAGTCTAGTCGAACACTTGGCGCGCGTCTACGCGGTTCCGCCCGTTTCCGGTGGTTTTATCGCCGGCAGCGGGATGGCCTTCATGCCCTCAGCGCTCCGCACCGCGCTGGGTGCAGCCACCCCGACAGTCGGCGCCTCCGACTCATGCTCCGTCTTGGCGACCGGCGGGGGCGCGGCCGGCTTCGGCGTCTTCGGCCGCAACTTCCAGCGGTCGAGGATCTCCTTCACTTCCTGCAGCGGCAGCGCAGGCGCGAAGTTCCCATTCACTCCCTCCATCTCGCGCGCCATGCAGAGCGAGTTGAGGATGGCCTCCTCTGTCGCCTCGATGGCGGCCTCGTAGACCGGATTGAGCCGCTGATCGAGCAGCATCTTCATGTGATAAATCATCTTCTGCGTCGTGCGCGGCACCTTGTTGGCAGTCGAGAAGGCGAGGATGATTTCGCCTGAGCCGTGCGCCGCGATGCTCCCGGCCCGGCCGATGCCCAGCGCCACGCGCTTCGACACCCGTCCCAATTGGTGGCTCGAGAGCGGCGCGTCGGTGGCGACCACCGCGATGATGCTGCCATATGAAGACTGCCGTTTATGGAAATCCAGGTAACGAGGCTCGAGCAGCGGCCCAATGGGAAACCCGGCGATGCGCAGGTCGCGCATATGACCAAAGTTATTCATCACCAGCACGCCCACCGTGTAGCCGCCCAGCGCGGGCGCGAGCTTGCGGCTCGAGGTGCCGATGCCGGCCTTGAAGTCGCAGCAGATCATCCCGGTTCCGCCGCCGACCGATCCTTCGGCCACCGGCCCGGACGACGCGGTGCTCATGGCCTCGGTGACATTCTCCGCCAGGACATGCCGGCCGGCGACATCGTTCAGCCACGAGTCGTCACATTCGCCCACCAGCGGAATCAGCACGTCGTGCTCGTCGCCGATGCCCGGATATTGATTCACCATCCATTGCACGGCAGCGTCCGAGACCTGTCCGACCGACAACGTATTGGTCAGGAAGATGGGAGTCTCGACCAGGCCCCACTCCATCAACTGGGTCATCCCCGAGACTTCGCCCGCGCCATTGAGCACGAAGCCACCGCCCACTACGCGTTGCTCGAAGATGTTCTTTTCATTGGGCAGGATCGCAGTCACGCCGGTGCGAACCGGCCCCTTCCCGCGCCGCAGCGGGCCCGCGCCGCGAATGATTGTCGAGTGACCGACCTGCACTCCCTCGACGTCGGTGATGGCGTTCCAGCGACCCGGCTTGAAGCGGCCAAGCTGCACGCCCAACTCGCGGGCACGAAAGCGCTTCTCCGCTGGCGGATGAATTTGGTCCTGTTTCTTCACGACAGGATGTTTATCAAATCGCTTCATGCCCCGCCTCCCGGAAGGCCCCCTCCCTGAGCCGGTTTGTTGACCCTCAACCTTACTAGAGGGTCCATGGTGCGAGAATGACTCCTCCCCGCTACCTTCAACTCGTCCGCGCCAGCGCCCTTTACGACCTCCTCGTCTCCGCGCCCTTCGCCACGCCCTGGACCGCCTCGCTCGTCCTCTCCGCGCTCGCACAGCTGCACCTGGCGCTCGGCCTCGCGGGGCCCGCGATGCCCGCCTTTGCGCCGTTTCATCTTCTCTTCGTCGCCTTCTTCGGCACCGTGGTGACGATGTGGGCGCTGCTCCGGTTGATCTGGCCCCGGCGCGAGCAAGGCCTCATCGACGGAGCAGGCCGGCTCGCCTTTTCGGCCTGGCAGGCCTGGGCACTTTTTCGAGGGGCAAGCCCGCTCCTCTGGGGCTTCCTGCTCGTCGAGCTCGCCTTCGGCGCAACGCAGCTCCTTGGCCTGCGCCGCACGCGGACCGATGCCCTCGCCGCTGCGGCTATTGCATGATGTGCCCATGCGCATCGGCGAGGTTGCGTCCCAGGCGAGGGTCCGCGTAGTCACGCTCCGCTTCTACGAGGCCGAGGGCCTCTTGCCCGCAGTGCGACGTACCGCGAACAACTACCGCGCCTTCTCGCCTGAGACCGTCACCCGCGTCCGCTTCATCCGCCGCGCGCAGGAGCTTGGCTTCACGCTCGCAGAGATTCGGGGCTTCCTTCGTGCGTCGGACACGCGCGCGCCGGCGAACGCCAAGGTCGCCTCCGCGGCCTTGGTAAAGCTGGCCGAACTGGGGCGGCGCATCGACGACCTGCGCCGCATGCAGCGCGCGATCCGGCGCGTGCTCGCGAAGGGCGTCCAGGACGGACCCTGCCCCATCCTCCAGTCCCTCGGCGGATGAAGCGATCACCCTCGACGTGGGCAAGCCGTTCGGCCAGGGCGTGGCCTGCATGGCCGCCGTAGCACGATCGCGGGCAGGTCTCTTATGCTTGCCCCCATCAACGCCGGGACGTCGCCAGGTTTCCAGAACCGCGCCAATCCTCCGATGGGCACCAGCTCGACATCCACTCTTCATACGGTTGCTCGCAGCGGGATAAAGACGTGGCACACAATAATAAGTGTGTTACAATTATCGCGTGCAGTTCATCTGGGATGCGAGAGGCCGCCTCCAACGTCACGAAGCATGGCGTTTCGTTTGAAGAAGCCGCAACTGTTCAAGCCGATCCACTCGCGCTCGTAGCGGAAGACGCCAACTACACCGAGGGCGACGAGGACACGATCCGCATCATCGGCGCGCGCCGCGACGTCGCACGAGAGGAGGCACTATGAAGAAGGCTCCTAACCGCGAGGTAGAACCCTCGCTTGCCTCTCTCCGCAAGATCCCCGAGGTAGACCTCAAGACCGCCAAGATCCACCGCAACCCCTTCGCCGAACGCATCGCTGCCGAGGGTATCGTCCACGTCAAGCGAGGCAGGCCGAAGAAGGGCCAGGAGACCGGGCCCACCCTGCCGCGTTCGATTCGCTTCTCCGGCCCCGTCTGGAAGCGCCTCGAGAAGCACGCCAAGGCAAAGGGCTTGACGTTGCATGCCGCCCTGCGCGCGGCGGTGCTGGGCTGGGTGAGCCGCTGACTCAAACGCTCACCGCATGACCGTTTGGCTCTGGCCACGAACCGCAGCTTAGGCGCCCGAGCTTCTGCAGGCGCTGGAAGAGCGCGCCGCCACGTATCGGCACGGTCGGCTTTAGCGAGCGCGTCTTAATGACAATCCCTTCGCGAGTATCGTGGCGATGCGCTGCGACGCCGCAGCATCTGGATGCTTGTCGTAAGGAAGCAACTCGTCCGGGCCCAGATCGCACAGCACGAACGGAAGCTGTTGCTCGACGAAGAGATGCCGGATGAGCTGTGCCTCCGGGTGCTCGTCGAGTGGGCGCTCTTTGCCGACCACTGGAATCAGGAAGAGCACCTCGGCGCCATGCGTGCGCGCCAGCGCAGCGGCTTCGCGCAACTCCGCAGAGGTGACCGAGAGCGCCTCAAGCAACTTGCGTTCGCCGAGAATGGGCAATTCATTGACGATCAAGTCACGCAGCCGCAGCCGCACGAATGGCCCCTGGGCCGGGGGGACGAGCTTGAGCGCTCCGTTCGACAGCGTTAGCCGGGGACGGTAGTCCTGCACGTTGCGCTCGAGCTGAAGCATTGGAACGACCATGACGACGGCGACCGGACGTAAAAGCCGCGGGAGCACATCCGCGAGACGGAGCAGCGCTTGATCGGTGCCGTAGCCCCCGGCGGCCACGTTCACCAGCTGGAGCCCGAGAATCGACGCGAGCCGGGCGGCGAAGGTCTGCTCGAAGGGGAGACCATGCCCGACCGCGATCGATTCGCCTGCCACCACGAGGCTCGGCCTTGCCGGATCTGGAGTGCCTCGAGAGTCCTGGGCACGGTCGCCCCAGGCATCGACGGAGTAGCTCACCTTCGCACCACCCGGCGCCGCCAGAAGCGTGGTGCGCGATGGCCACAAGGCCCATCCAAAGCGGGGATCGGTGTAACCGAGTTTCAGCTCCAGCTTCTGGGCGCGCCAGAACGAGGTTCCACGTTCGCCGCGACGCAGGTACAGCTCGACGAGCCCGATGGCGAGCAGAGCGGCGACCGCGCTGCGCCCAAGGTCCCGGCCTCGAATTCGCGACAGAGGCCGGGCGAGCATCAACAAGAGAAGCCCCCCCGCGGCCGGCGCGGCGCGAAAGGCAACGTGCAACCAGGGAGGCGCAGGCAGGAAGAGCGCGGGCCCGGTGACGTGGCGTTCGAACCAGCTCTGGTCCATTCTCAGCGCGATGACGACGAGCGCCGCTCCAGCTGCGAGCAGCACCACTCGCACGATGAGATGCAATCGACCCACGCCGGAAGAGTAGTCGAAAATCCTGACTCCACGTTTCGGCCTGCAGAGCCACGAGGCGACCGACTCCGTGATGCACCGCTGCAAAGCGGACAACAGGTCAGGCCTCCTGCTCTGGCAGGTCGGCTGCATGGGGCAGGCAGGGCAGCATGCTGCGCGCCCTGCGCATGGGAGCGGCCACGCCAACGCGTGCGCTTCGCCCAGGCGGGCCGGAAGGCAGGGGTCTCCCGCCGCCCAGAACCTTAGTTGGTGGAGAGCGGAGGTAAGGCCGGCAATACCGGCCGCGGCTCTTCGAGCGGCAGCGATGTGGACTTGGGGCCGCCATTGCCGTTGTGCTCGGCTCGCTGCTCCCCGCGACGCTCCCGCTCGCGCTCCTTGTATCGGCGGATGGCCCCCGACAGGATCTCGCTGATGAGCGCGTTGTATTCGATACCAGCCGCCTTCGCGATCAGCACCAGGTCGCTCCAGCCCGGCGTCAGTCCCGGCAATGGATTGCATTCGAGGAAATAGATCTTCCCCTGCTCGTCCATGCGGAAATCGACCCGGGCCACATCGCGGCAGCCGAGCGCGATGAAGCATTCGCGCGCGGCGCGCTCCAGCGCTTTCAATTGCGCGGGCTCCAGCTGCGCCGGAACGTCATATCGAATCTTGGTGGACCAATCCTGCTTGAACTCGAATGAATAGACCGGCCGCTTCTGCGCCTGATCGAGAAAGACCACTTCCATCGGAGGCAGGATCTTTGGCCGCCGCTCGCCAAGCAAGCCGACGGTGAATTCACGCCCGCCGATATATTCTTCGACCAATGCGGGCTGGTTGTACTTGTCGATCATCTTCGACGCCGTCTCGCGCAGCTCGGCCTCATTCTCGACCACGCTGGTGGCGTGCACGCCCTTGGAAGACCCTTCAGCATTCGGTTTGACGATGACCGGGTATTTCAGGTCCTTGGGCAGCCTCTCTTTACCGGTCACCAATTGAATGAAGTTCGGGATGAGGATGCCGTGGCTGCGCACGATCTTCTTGGCCAGCGCCTTGTCCAGGGCGATGCTCAATGCCGCCGGATCGGACCCGCTATAAGGGATATCGAGCAGCTCGAGCAGCGCCGGCACCTGCGACTCGCGGTTCCGGCCCTTGATGCCCTCGGCCATATTGAAGACCACATCGACCTGGGTAGAGGCGAGCACCGTCGGCAGGTCGGGTGTGGCCTCGAGATCGATCACCTCGTGCCCCGCTGCCACGATGGCCTCGCGCACCGCCTGGATGGTCTTGGGCGAGTCGTATTCGGCCTCGTCGTCGCGGGTGCCGTCGATCTCCGCTTTCAGACGTTTCACATTGAAAGTGAAGCCGACTTTCAATGGACCGGTCTTGCGCGGCGGCCGGCCCTTGGCCTTCTTGGTGTCATTGATACCCCAGCGCAGCACCGCTGATTCGACGATCTTCGCCAGTACGCCGTCGGTGTGCAGCCCCTCCAGCGCGGCGGCCGCATAGATGCCCGCGCCCGGCTCCAACGAGGGCAAGGCATTGATTTCGATAAAGTAGACCTGTCCGTCTTCGGCGACCCGGAAGTCGATGCGGCCGAGGTCGCGGCAACCCAGCGCCTTATAGGCCTTGCGGGCCATCTCCTGCGCGCGCTCCAATACATGCCCGGGGAATTGAGCGGGGCAACGCACGCTCACCGCGTTGTAATTGACACTCTTCAAATCGTAGTCATAGATGCGGTAACGTCGCTTGTTCATCTCGGCTTCATCGAAGACGTACTCAACCGGGGTCAGCACCCCGCCCCGCTCGGGACAGGTCCTCTCCAGGAAGGCGACGGTGAGATCCTTGCCGGGGATATACTCTTCAATCAAGAGCCCGGAAGGAAACTTCGCCAGCTGCTTCTCGACATAAGCACGCAGCTTCGACTTCTCTTCAATCACCGAGTCCTGGGTAATGCCTTTGGAAGAGCCCTCAAAGTTCGGTTTGACCATCACCGGATAGCGGAAGCGGTCAATTTTCAATTGCGAGATGTCCTCGAGGAACTGGCCGCGCGGCGAGATGACGCCGTGCTCGCCGAGCATCAGCTTGGTCAACGCCTTGTCGAGCGTGACCGCCAGTACCCAGGCGTCCGAGCCGGTATAGGGAAAGCCCAGTTCGTCGAAGAGCGCGGGATAGAATGCCTCGCGAAAGCGGCCGCGCCGGCCTTCGGCGGTGTTGAAGATCAGGTCGGGAGAAAAGGCCTCCAGCCGCGCGGCCGTGCGCGAGGCGGGGCCCGAGACTTCGATGCGCTCAACGCGGTGACCGAGCCGCTCGAGCGCGGTCACCAGCGCATCAACGGTCTCGCGGGTATCGAACTCCGCTTCATCTTCGGAATCGGTCAGGCGAAGGTTGTGCGTCAGGGCGAGGCGCATGCGGCGGTTTTCCTTTGCAGGCGGTTTCTTGCTGCGCGCGAGGCGAGCGGCGCCGCGCGGGAAGGCTCATGACGAGCAGGAATTGAATGGGGCAGGCGCAGCGCGACGCTCGCGTCGACCACTTGCGTGCCGGCGAGAAGGTCCCCAAGGCGGCGCCGGCCGAAGTCGCGCGTCAGCGGCTGCAGGGCGACAAAGGCCTCGAGCGCCAGAATCACCGCGAGTGCGCCCAGCGTGACCGGGAGCGGCGCACCGGCGAGCGCGGGAACCAGCGCCAGAGCGAAGACCACGTTCCGGGCCAGCGACTGGCGCAGTCCAGCGGGCCGCTGCGTCTTGACGACCAGCGTGCGCAGCCCGAAGAGCCGCTTCCCCAGCGAGCGGCCCGGGCCGAAGAGCGAGTCGGAGGTCAGCAGCAGCGCGGCGCCGATCAGCTCGCCTGCGCGGAGGTGGACGCGCGCCATCAGGAAAAGAGGCGCGAGAGCAAGCGTCACATCGAGGAGGCGTGCCAGCGAGCGGCGGCGAAACTCAGCCGGTGCATCGACAGACGGCTTGAACCCATGACCTGGAGGTTCAGCCTTCGGCTCAGACGAAGGCTCAGCCTTCGGTTTAGACGTCGGCTCAGACGTGTTCATGGCTCGCTTCACGCCTGGTGAACGTCACGAAGGCCATCGCCGGCCGTTTGGATGACTCACGCATGGCGAACTGCATCCCCTCGAAGATCCAGCCGCGGCCCGTCCAGTCATTGACGATCGCTTCCAGCGCTTCGTCCGTGACCGTGCTGGTCTCGACGATCTTCCAGCGGACCATGAACCCTTGCGGCGGATCGATCAAGCAAGATCCGACAGCCACCGGGCAGCGTCCAGCGCGCTGTAGGTCACGATCAGATCGGCGCCGGCGCGCTTGATGCTGGTGAGAATCTCCAGGGCTACGCGCTGCTCGTCGATCCACCCATTCTGCGCTGCGGCCTTCAGCATGGAATATTCGCCGGAGACGTTATAGGCGGCCACCGGCAGGTCGGTCAGCGCTCGCACCTGCGCGATGACATCCAGGTAGGCGAGCGCGGGCTTGACCATCAACATATCGGCGCCCTCGTGGATATCGAGCAGCGCCTCGCGCCGGGCCTCGCGAACATTGGCTGGATCCATTTGATAGGCGCGCCGGTCCTCCGGTCCTTCTTTAGGAGAGCTATCCGCGGCTTCGCGAAAAGGTCCGTAGAAGCCACTGGCATATTTGACCGCATAACTCAGCACCAGCGAGTTTTCGAAGCCTTCCTCGTCGAGCGCCCTGCGGATGGCGCCGATGCGGCCGTCCATCATATCGCTCGGTGCGATGATGCTGGCGCCCGCCCGCGCATAAGCGACCGAGGCGCGCGCCAAAAGCGGCAGCGTCTGATCATTGGCCACGGTCAGGTGCCCGCGCACGTCGCGCAAGAGCGGGCCGCAGTGGCCGTGATCGGTGTATTCGCAGAGGCAGACGTCGGCGATGGTGATGAGATCCGGCAGGCTGTCCCTGAGTGCGCGCAAAGCGGAGCAGACCGGGCCGTCGGGATCCCAGGCCGACGAGCCATTGGCATCCTTTGTATCCGGAATGCCGAAGAGCAGCACCGCAGGCACGCCCAGCTTCTGCGCGGCCCGCGCTTCCTCCACCAGCAGATCGACCGAGAGCTGCGCGACGCCGGGCATCGAGCCGATGGGCCGGCGCACTCCCTTGCCTGGGACGGCGAAGAGCGGCAGCACCAGATTGCGCGGCAACAGCTCGGTCTCGCGCACCATGGCGCGCAGGGCGGGCGTGCGTCGCAGGCGGCGGGGGCGGTCCTCCGGGAAGCTCATGGCGCGCACCGTAACGGAAGCATTCGCGACCGGCAACCACGGCTCCCAGCGGGTGCCGCTGGTCAGCGGTGCGAGGGCTTCCAGCGCAGGCCCAGAATCAGCGCGTGCTGGCGCGATTCAATCAGCAGGGCCCGGTCCAGGGTTCCAAACGCAAGGATTGATGAGTTGGTGAACGATGCATGCCACCGCGTGAATTCATATCCGAAGTCCACCGCAACTTCTTGCGTCAGGTCGAAAGCGAGCTGCGCTCGGAGACGAATTTCGCTCGCATCGGAGAGATCGCCGAGGTCCTTCTGCGCCGCATAAGGAAACGGTGTCAGGCCGCCTTCCACGAACAGCGAGGCGGTGATGAGCGGAGCGACGCGAAACTCGAGCTCCATATTGGAGGTCACGCCAAAGATGCCGATTTCGGGGGCGCCTCCTGCCGCGCGGCCGCGCTGGTAGCGACTGATCAGACCGGCGCTGGCGGTAACGACAAAGCCCTGCCCGAGGCGGACCGCGGTTCCTCCCAGCAAGCGACCGGTGACGTCGTATCCATCAGACCCGGTCAAAGGATTCAAGCCGTTCTGCGTGTCAGTCTGAAAGCGGCCACCTTCCAGCTCCGCGCGAACGAGCAGCTTCTCGCCCAACAGGGTCGATGTATAGCGCCCGAGGGCGCGCAGCGGCTGCCAGTTGTCGGACCCGAAGCGCGAGCCAACGCCGGTGTCCGTGCGGACGGCCTGCAAGAGTGGCTTCCATGCCAGCAGGAAGCCGACCGGAATTGGAGAACCCACCATGATGGGCGTCTCCGGCATTTCAATCGGGTGCTCCTCGGCAACGGCCGGGAGCGCAAGCAGCAGCAACAGCGAGAGGAGGCGCACGACTTGACGATACCTCACTTTGCTCCGTAGGTGCCCGCGGACCGGATGGCGGCCAGCACCGCGCGCGGGACCAGCCGGCCCAGGTCGGGTGAGCCGCCACTTGCCAGCAGCGCGCGGACCTGCGTGGACGAGACTTGAGGCAAGAGCGCGCCTTGGCTGAAGCCGCTGCGGTCCAGAGTGATGATGCGCGCGAGCTCGGCGATGCGGTCAAAGCGCTTCCACTGCGGCCGCTCGGCAACCAGGTCCGTGCCGAGCACCAGGGCAAACGAATCGTGCGGGCGCGTGCGGTGCAGGTGCTCGAGCAGATCGACCGTGCGGCCGTCGCCTTTGAGCTCGCCCTCCAGGCGCGACACCTGCACGCGGGTCAGATCGCGCACCGCCTGTTCGCAGAGATGGACGCGGTGGTCGAACGAGGCGACGGGCTTCTTCCCCAAAGGGTGTTCGTGGACCGGGAGCAGCCAGAGCTCGTCGAGCGGTTCGGTCGCGAGCACGTAGGCCGCGGCGAGCAAGTGGCCGATGTGGGGCGGATCGAAGCTACCGCCGAAGAGCGCGATCTCCATTGCAGCAGCTTAGATCAAGCCTGAGGTTACGGCCCGGCTGGTCACTCGTAGAGCAGGAACTTCTCACGCCGGGCGAGATACTGCGCGCGCTCCGGGTCCCAGGCCGCGCAGAGCTGCGCGACCGACTGGCCCGCTTCCACCGAGGCGCGGAATCGCGCGGAGCCGGTCAGCAGATCGATGGCGGGAATGTGCTCGACGAACTCGTAGCGCCCGGTGCGCCAGCGAAACTGCAACGGGTCCTGCGCGCGCGCATGCACGATGCAGGCAACGCCCAGCCGCACCGGCTCCAGGGTGCGCGGGTCATCAATATGAATCTGCACCCCGTGGCAGCGCACGCGAGAGTGCTTGTCCCAGGTCGGCGTAAAGGAGCACGGCCGGAAGCGCACGCCGGGGAGCTTCTCCTCCGCGAGCGCCTGCACCAGCCGCGCGCCGTCGAGCCAGGGCGCTCCCCACAGCTCGAAGGGCCGGGTGGTTCCCCGGCCTTCGGAGAGATTGGTGCCCTCGAGCAGGCACAGTCCCGGATAGAGGAGCGCCGTTTCAATCGCAGGCATGTTGGGCGACGGCATGACCCAGGGCAGGCCCGAGTCCGGATACAGCTGGTCGCGCTTCCAGCCCTGCATCTGGATCACCTGCAAGTCCGCGCCGGCCTCCGCATTGAGCAGCAGCGCCAGCTCCCCGGCAGTGAGGCCATGCCGGGCGCAGATGGGCCACAGTCCAACGAAACTTTCGAAGCCAGGATGAATGATTCCGCCTTCGACCCGCGCGCCGCCAATGGGATTGGGCCGGTCGAGCACGACAAAGCGCACCTTCGCGCGCGCGGCCGCCTGCAGCGCAAGACCCATGGTGGCGAGATAGGTATAATAGCGGCTGCCGACGTCCTGGATATCAAAGACCAGCGCGTCCAGATGCTCGAGCTGCCCCGGCTGCGGTGTCAGCGATTCGAACGTGCGGCCATAAAGGGAATGCTCAATGACTCCGGTGCGCGGGTCCCGCGACTCGCCGACTTCCTCGAGATACTGCACATCACCGCGGACTCCGTGCTCGGGCCCGAACAGCGCAGCCAGGGCCTTGCGCTCGTGCAGCAGGTCGGCGAGATGGCGAAAGTCCTGATCGACGCTGGTGGGATTCAGGATGGCGCCGACGCGCAACCCTTGCAGCGACGCGAGCAGCTCGGGGACCGCCAGCTTCATTCAAGTGGCCTCAAGTTGCCATCGTCAATAAGCGTTGCGCGAGAGGAAGCCGAAGGCGAGGGTACGCAAGAGGATCCGCAGATCGAGCAGGAGAGACCAGTGCTCGATGTAATAGAGATCATATTCAACCCGCTTTTGAATGCTGGTATTGCCGCGCAGCCCGTGGATCTGCGCCCAGCCGGTCATTCCACTCTTCACCATGTGTCTGAGTTGATAACGGGGAATGCGGCGCCGGAAGCTTTCGATGAATACCGGCCGCTCGGGCCGCGGTCCCACCAGGCTCATATCGCCGAGTAAAACGTTCCAGAGCTGCGGCAGCTCGTCCAGCGAGGCGCGGCGCAGCCCGCCGCCGACTCGCGTGGTGCGCGCGTCGCTCGCGGCCGCGAACTGCGGACCGTCTTTCTCGGCGTCCAGGCGCATGGTGCGGAACTTGAGCATCTGAAATGCCCTGCCGTCGAGACCGACGCGCTCCTGGCGAAAGAGCGTTGGCCCGCGACTGCTGAGCTTCACCAGCAGCGCGAGCAGCAGCAGGAGCGGCGCGGCGATGATGAGCAGCAGCGAGGCGAAGACGATATCAAAGATGCGCTTCACCACTGCATTGATCCCGAGCACGCCCGTCGATTGCAGATTGACCACCGGCAAGCCGCCGAACTCCTCGATACCCCCGAAGAGCGTGGCATATTGATAGACGTCGGGCACCAGCTTCACGTCCACGGTGGTGTCGGCGCAGATCTCCATGATGCGCGGCAGCCGGTGCGAGGCGCGCGAAGGCAGCGCCACCAGCACCTGATCGATGTGCCGTTCCCGCAGCGTGCGCCGGAGGTCATGCAGCGTGCCAATCACCTCGCTGCCGGCGACGCTGCTGCCCAGCCGCTTCCGGGTCAGCGAAAGACAGCCCACCGGCCGGAAGCCGAGTTCGCGGTGCAGCTCGATCTGCTCCAGAACCTGCCGCGCCAGCCGCCCGGCGCCCAGCACCAGGACATAGCGGAGGTTGTAGCCGCGCTTGCGCAGCTCCTGCAGCAGCTCCTTGAAGATCAGCCGCGTGACGCCCACGCCGCCGAACGCGAGACCGGTAAAGAGGAGCAGCATGCCGCGCGAATAGCGATCCTCGCGGACGAAATAGGTCGCGGCGACCAGCAGAAGGCCCGCGAGCAACGTGCCTTTGAAGACGTTGAAGACCTCGTCGATGCCGGTCCCCTGGCGCTGCGGGCGGTAGAGCCCCACTGCCTGCAGGGAAAGCGGCCAGACGATCAGCGCCAGCGCAAAGACAATCAGTGTGGCCGAACCTTCCGGCAGCTCGGGATAAGGCCAGGTCCGGGGGGAACCGAAGCGCAGTGAATACGCGCCGGCGAAGGCCAGCGCGACGATGACCAGGTCGAGGAGGACCCGCAGAAAGGTGAACAGCTGGTGATGCCGCTTGAACATAAGAAGGCTAGCTAGCAAGACGCGCGGGGCGGGCGCAAGTTCACCGCTTCGTCATCTCGAAGAGTTGGCGGGCCTGGGCGGTGACGAAGCCGTCGAATCCGGGGGCTCGCTCGGCGAGCTCGAGGTACGCATAGGGCCAGTCGCGCTCGCCGTCGAGCGTGGTCACCTGCCGCGGCGCCGCGCGGGTAGCGGTCTGGCGCAGCGGCGCACCCTTCTCGCCCTCGATTTCGCCCTTCATCGGCACGCCTGCGTCCCTAAGCCGCGCCGCCCAGCTCTCGACGTCGTCCACCGCCGCGGTGAAGTGATTGACCTCCCGGTCGAACAAGCAGATCCACGCCGCATATTGCGACTCGCGCTCGAGCTCCAGCAGCTCGCTGCCGGTGAAGAGCACTTTCGGGCCGACGAACCAGGAGGGATCAGCGCGCGGTGCTTCGGGGGCCGGCAGCCGCGCGAGCAGCTGCCGCGCGCGCGGCGACAGGTCATTGACGCGCAGCTCGGAGACGAAGATTCGCGGTTCGCCCACCTTGCTCAAATGAATGGCATTCAGATGCGCATCGGGGAAGTCGTATTTGCCCGCGCGCCGCCAGCCCAGGCTCTCGAAGAGGCTTGCCACCGGCGCAAGGTCGAGCGAGCGAAAGGCGACGTGGTCATTGCGAAAGGTACCGCCCGCCAGTTCGACGAAGGTCCTCGCGTAAGGCACTTTCGCGGCATAGCCATCCCACAGCTCATCCAGCAATTTCATCGGGTCGCTCCAATTCGATAGCGCCTCAAAACACTCAACAGGTCCCCTGGCGGGAGACCACTTGATCAATGGCGGCTTTCAGCTCAGGACCGAACCGCGGCAGGGCGAAGCGCTCGGCGTGGGCGTGAATGAATGCCGGGTCAACCTCGAGACGGTCAATGCGCTCGATGCCCTCAATCAATGATTCTTCGGTCGGCTCGCCAAAAAACGCGCCGGTCTGTCCGGCAATCACCGTCTCGAGCGCGCCGCCGCGGCCCAGCGCCAGCACCGGCCGCCCCGCCGACTGCGCTTCGACGGGCGCGATGCCGAAGTCCTCCTCGCCCGGCAGCACGAAGAAGCGCGCGCGCGAATAAAGTCCGGGCAGCGCGTCGTCCGGGACGCCGCCGAGCAGCTGCACCGAGTCCCCGGCGAGCGCCTGCAGCCGCTGGAGTTCGGGGCCGTCACCGGCGATCTTCAACTTCCGCCGCAGCCGCGAGAAGACTCTGACCGCGAGGTCCACGCGCTTGTAGGGCACCAGCGCTGAAACAATCAGCGCGTAGTCGTCAGGACCTTCCGCGGCCGGAACGAAGCGCGCGGTATCCACCGGTGGATAGACCACCGCGTCGGCCTCCCGGTTCCAGAACTTGCGGATGCGCCCGGCGACGAAGCGGCTGTTGGCGATGAGGCCGTGCGCGCGCTTCGTCGAGCGCACGTCCCAGGAACGCAGCGCGGGCGCAACCAGCCGCGCCGCGAGCCGGGTCACCACCCCCGCGCGGCCAGGACCGAAGTAGGCGTCGAACTGGTCCCAGACGTAGCGCATCGGCGTGTGGACATAGCTGACGTGCACCGCGCCCGGGCCGGGAATGCAGCCCTTGGCGACCGCATGGCTGGTGGAGACAATCAAATCAAAGGCCTTGAGATTGAAGCCCTGCACCGCCGCCGGAAAGAGGGGCAGGAAGTATCGATAGTGCTTGCGCACCCGCTGAAGGAAGCTGGTGGTGATGCGGTGACTTTCAATGATGGGCCCGCTCGCGCCCGGCACGCGCACCAGCGTGAAGATCTCCGCCTCCGGATAGAGCCGGCAAAGCGCTTCCAGCACGCGCTCGCCGCCGCGCAACCCGGTGAGCCAGTCGTGCACCAGCGCCACCCGGGTCATCGCGCGGCCTCTTGATAGACGTCGAGATGGGCGGCGGCGCAATCGTCCCAGCGAAAGAGCTTTGCGCGCTCGAGGCCGCGGGCGGAGAGCTCGTCGCGCAGCGCCTTGTCGCCTAGTACGCGCTTCAATTGAGTCTGCAGCGCGGTCGAATCGCCGCGGGGAAAATGGAGCCCGGCGCCGCCCGATACTTCCACCAGCGCCGGGTCGTCGCTGGCGATCACCGGCGTCCCGCAGGCGAAGGCTTCAATCAAGGGAAAGCCGAAGCCTTCATAAATGGACGGCAGCACCAGCGCGGAAGCGCGGCGATACAAGGAAAGCAGTTGGGCCTCGGGGACGAAGTGCGGCGGCCCGGCGGTGATAAGGTCATGCCCCGCGGGCATCGCCGCGCGCAACGTCTCCAGACCTTTGCGCGGACCGTTGTCACCGACGAAGAGCACGAATGGCTCGCGCTCGATCAGCGGATCCGGCGCAAACAGCGCATCGACGCCGTGGTGAATGAAGCGGACCTTCTCGCGCGCGACACCCAGGTGCTCGACGACCTCTTCGGCAATGGCGGCGGTCGGCGTGATCACCCGCGCTGCTTCCCGGGCCCGGCGCAGCAGCGACTGCGCGAAGTGCCGCGCGCGTTTCGGGTCCTGCGTCTGCGCATGCAGCACGGTCGAGAGGTCGTGCACCGTCAAGACCACCGGCCCGTCGAAGCGCGGGGCGGCGTGGTTGGTCTCGTGATAGACGGACAGCCGCTCGCGCCGGAGCTGGCGGGCCCTGGCGCTTTCCAGAAGTGCATACGAGCCGGGCAACAGGCGCAGCAGGCCGCGGAACCGGGAGACCGGCCCGGGTCCGAAGAGCGGGCGAATGGTGATGTCGGGCGGGCGCAGGCGTACGACGCCGTCGAGCAGGCCCGCGATATAGCGGCCCACGCCGGTGCGCGCGGCGGCGAGAGGAGCAGTGTTGATTCCGACGGAGATCAAGCGGAGCGCGGGTGTAGCACGGGCGCACGCCGTCGTGGTTTCGTGGGAAGGCAAGGCGCTCTTGCCCTCGTGCCTCTCGACCCTGGATGACTTCGAGGTTGTCTGGGTGGTCGACAACGGCTCGAGCGACGGCACGGTCGCCATGCTTCTGCGCGACTTCCCCGCGATACGGGTCATTGAGAGTCCGCTCAACCTCGGCTATGGCCGCGCCAACAACCTGGCGCTGCAGCGCGCGCTCGACGATGGCGCTGACTTCGTGGCGTTGATCAACAATGATGTCGAGTTGGAGCCGGGCTGGCTTCTGGCGATGCTGGACGCGGCCACTTCCTGCCCGGACGCCGGCCTCTTTGCCGGGACCCTGCTCTTCCGCGGAGAAGAGCGGGTCAATTCGACGGGTCTATCCCTTGACGCATTTGGCCGGGCACGCGACCGCGACTTCGGCCTCGAACGCGCCCGGCTGCGGCGGGAAGATGGACCGGTGCACGGCGTGAGCGGCGGCGCGGCCTTGCTGCGTGCTTCCATGCTGCGCGAGATCGGGCTCTTCGATCCTGCGTATTTTGCCTATTACGAAGACGTCGATTTGTCCCTGCGCGCGGCGCGCTTTGGATATGGCAGCCGCTATGTGCGCGCCGCCATCGCCCGGCACCGATTCGGCGCCACCTTCGGACCGGGGTCGCCGCGCCAGCGTTATCTCCTCGGCCGCGGGCACCTGCGCACGCTTGCGCTGCACCAGCCGCTCTGGAAGGCCGCGGCGCTGGTACCATTGACAGCCGCCTATCGCGTGGCGGTGAAGGCGCCGCTCGAGCTGCTGCGCGCGCGGCCGGCGCTCGCCTGGGCCGAGCTGCGTGCTGCGGGGGCGGGGTCGTGGACCGCCGTGCAGGCCGTGCTGCAGCGGCTCGCCGGATCAAATCAGCGCCGATAGATGATCAGCGCCGTCGTCGCGACCCACCCGGCGAGCGCCACCACAATCCCTCGATCGTGCAACAGCACGCCGCCAGGGTCGCCGCCCTGCCCCTCGCGCACCAGGAGATGCTGATATCGAAAGAGCGCGTAAATCACGAAGGGCACCGTATAGACGAGGCTGCTCGTGCCAAAGTGCTCTACCGTCCGCGGCGACTGGGTATAGAGCGCGTACGAGACGATGGTGGCACCCGAGAGCGCGGTCAGCCAGCTGTCGAGAAGCGGCAGGCTGTACCGCGAAAGCGCCGCGCGATGGTCTTTCGCCGCCCCTTCGGCGAGCAGCGTCAGCTCGGCGCGTCGCTTGCCCAGCGCCAGGAAGAGCGCGAGCAGGAACGAGCAGCAGAGCAGCCACGGCGAGATCTCAGCGTTGATGGCAGCCGCGCCCACCGCGGCCCGCAGCGTGAATCCCGCGGCGATGATCATGACGTCGAGAAGGAACACACGCTTGAGCCGCAGGCTATATGCAAGCGTCATGATCAGATATCCGACTGTAATGCCCAGAGTCTCGGTGCCGAGCAGCGCGCCCCCGGCGAGAGCCGCGACGGCGAGCGTTGCAGCGGCTGCGAGCGCGATCGATTTTGCAAGCCGGCCCGAGGCGATGGCGCGCAGTCGCTTGACCGGGTGGTGCTGGTCCTGCTCCCGGTCGAGGATGTCATTGACCAGATAGACCGAGCTCGCCGCGGCGCAGAACACGGCGAAGACAGCAGCGGTGCGCAGCAGAGCGCCGGCCTCGAAGAGCCGCCCGGCAAAAACCACTCCCGCGAGCACGAAGACGTTCTTGGTCCATTGCCGCGGGCGCATGGCCTCGAGCAGCGCGGGCACACGCGCGGTGCGCCCGGTGGCACGCAGGTTGTCGGCGAGCTGCGCTGCTGCGGAAAACTTCTCGGCCATGGCGCGGGCAGTCATACCTCGGGTCGGGCGCCGCAGGTACGGCATGAGCCCGGTTGCAGCATCGGCCCCTAACTTCACAGCCCGCTCGAGGGTTGCGCTCGCGGCGTTCGACTGTTCTGGTTCTACAGAAGCCGTTGAGCTGACAGAGGTAGAGGAGAGGGCAAAAGCCATCAGTGGAAGGTGCTGAGGCCAAGGCGCTCCGAACCCGGCCGGTCTGATCATCCCTGCCTGGGTTCGTAACCATCGCCCGGCATCGGAATGACAGCCCTGTCGCGAGCGGCGATGGACAACGCGAGCCTGACGGTTTGCACTGGTGCTTCCGACCCGAACATCTTGTCGTGCTGGTCACAGCACCTATTATGACAAGCACCTATTATGACCTTGACACGATATCGCGCCTGCTCCGATTCACATCATCGACACTCGCGAGGAACGTGCTTTATCGGTCCCTAACCGGCCCTCGGCGGCGTACTGGCGTTCGATTGACTCGCGTCTTCGTCTGACACCATTGCCGCTCTCTGCGAGCGGCTGTGGGCGTATGAAATTGCAATGATAGAACTGCTTCATGATCGAGACGATGACCAACGACAACCTTCTTGCTTCCCTTCGCGCGCTGGTCCGGGAGTCTGGTTGCATCGAAGCAGACCTGCTCGTTCACCTTGGAGAGGTTGACGAGCGGAAGCTGTATCTGGCCCGGACCTTCTCTTCGATGTTCGCGTATTGCGTCGATGAACTCGGGTTCTCCGAAGACGCTGCATATAACCGGATTGTCGTGGCTCGCGCCGGGCGTCGGCTGCCTGCGCTGATCGAGGCGGTACGCTCAATCCATTTGCACCTCGCGGGTGCGCGTCTGCTGGCTTCGCACCTCACTCCGGAGAATCATTTAGACCTGCTTGCCGAGGCAGCCGGCAAATCCAAGAAGCAGATCGACGAACTGATTGCGAAGCTCTTTCCCAAGCCGCCAGCTCCTGCGTCGATCCGCAAATTGCCTGAGCGGTCTGTATTCCCGCTTTCAATCCCCTCCACACCTATGGTCTCGACGTTGCCTGCGGTCGCTGTTTCGATGCAGGCGGCGCCCACTCCCGTGCGGCGCATCCGTAATCTGCCGGCCATTCAGCCGCTCGCCGAAGACGCGTACAAGATTCAATTCACCGCCAGCCGGACCGTGCGCGAAAAGGTTCATCAGGCACAGGAACTGCTTCGGCACCGCGTCCCCAATGGCGACCTGGCAGCCGTCTTCGAGGCCGCGCTCGACTCGTTGATTCATGCAGTGAAAAAGGAACGATTCGGTCTGGGCCGGAAAACGAGGCCGGCCTCGCCGGCAGGCCTTGCCGCGCGGAAGGCAACGAACCTCCCTGTCACGCGGCACATCCCCGACGGCA
>JANYKT010000002.1 GCA_025358085.1 Deltaproteobacteria bacterium
CCCGCCCGCTCGCATCCATCACCCCTATCCCCTGAGGCGACTTGGCGTCACTACCTGAGGCAAGAGCCGGATGCGGGAAAACCGCTCGTCCGGATCCGTGGAGGGGGTCGGGCGAAAGGCCCGATCCCTACTCCGACCCCCTCGGTAGGGCCCTTCGGCGATCAGGTGCGAGATGCCGTCCGTGAGGAGGTGGACGCTGCCGGTGCCCACCTCGACCACGTAGGTCGCGGGCGTGACGACCCACGCCGCGCCGGTGAAGAACACCCGCTGCGCATCGATCGCGAAGAAAGGATCGGAGATCCCCACGATGCCGAAGTCGACGTCCGTTCCCCCGTCGCTCTCTCCTTCGACGACGGAGCGGCCGTCGACGATCTTTCGTTCGGTCCCGTCCTTCGCTCGGAGCCACAACTCCGTGTGCTCGGCGCGCCCGTAGGACCCGACGTCTTCGCGTGACGGATCAGTCCGCACGAAGACGCACGGGGAACCCCTTGGAGCACATTTGCGCGGCCCGTCCGTGAGACTTCGCGACGCGAGCGGAGCGGCGTCGGGCGCGCGAGCAGGCGCTGCGGCAGTGCGTCCGGCGTCTTCGACTTCGGCAATCGCGACGTTCGATGTCGGCGCGTATGGCCGTTCGGGAGGCGTTCGCTCGCAGCCCGTCGTGAGGGGTAGAAGGAGAGCGACTCCGATCCGCGATGGACGCATGAGGGTACCAACTATGGTACGCGACGGCCTCTACGCCATGCCTTAGTTAGAAGTTGGACGCCCTCTGGCATCCGTCGCCGGTCCCCCAGTACCATCACCCTGATGACGTTTCCGCGCGAATTGATTCGGCGATAGGACATTTAACCGGCCTTTTGCGACTGATAAGAATCGTTCTGTCCACTGGCGCTCCTCGATGGGCAGCGTAGCAGAGCCTTGCGCCGGCGTGCTATGCCCCCGCCGCGCAAGGATCGCCCTCCACGACGAGGTGCGAACGGGCAACGTCTGGATGCTGCGCGACATCGTTTTCTCGCACGCCGAGGGCCTGAAAAAAAACTTTCCCGAGACCGATCCCGACGGCGCCTTCACCGGGCTCGTGATCGTCTTTCCGCTGCTGCCTGAGGGAGAACTGGGCGGCCTCGACGAGATCCACACGCAGCTCAAGAGCGACCTGATGGCGCACGACGTGATGCTTTCGCCGTTCTACGCGAGCAGCGTGAAGCCTTCGATTTCCAACCCGGAGTTCCACGTCTTCCAATCGCCGCTGCCGTGCTTCGTAATGCGGCATGTGGACGTGCGCGACATCGTGTTCCTCTCGAACAACCCGCTCGCATTCGCGCGCTACCACTCGCGCTTCGCGGAGAAGTTCCGGACAACAAGGTCTCGAACGAGTTCGGCTATGTGGACCGGTACGACGAGGCGAAGGCGCGGCACGGGGTGCGCTGAGCGCCTCGCGAGAGTCAGCGCGACTGAGCCAGCAAGGGCGCTCGATGTGCGGCCAGCCGGTCCTTGAGTTTGAGAAAGCGTTCCTCGACGAGGTTCCACGAGATCAGCGCGACGACGAGGCTGACGGCGAATGCGATGCCTCCCTGAAGCGCAATACCGGGGAGAACGGATCCATCCGGTTTTTTCAGGATCTGCGCGGACAATCCGAGGGCGCGGAGACCAAAGAACAGCGGGTAATGAACCACGTACAAACCGTAGCTGTAGCGGCCCAAGAACGGGAGAGGCCCGCGCGAGAGAGCCCGCGACACAGAGGACGTGTCTGGGGCAAGGAGGAGAAGGACCAGGGCGGCAGAGAAGATCGCTGCGAGGCACGTGGGCGCAAGCGAAATGACGAGCGGCACCGTGAAGATGAGCGTCCGCGTGTGCGCCGCGATCACGAGCAGGCCCAGCGCCCCGGCCCCCCCGAGCGCGAGCAACAGCTTGCGCCAGCGCAAGAGCCCCCCTTTGGAGCGCGCCGCGAGCGCAATCAATGCCCCGGCTGCCAGCGGGTCTAGCCGCGCCGGCATCAATGCGTAAGCCGCTACCGGGAGCGCGAGACCATAGGCGAGCAGGATGCGCACGGCCAGGGCGGTCCCGAGGCACGCGACGCAGAGCCGGAAGAGTCCCTTCCGCGACAGCCAGAACACGAGCCACGGCCACACGATATAAAATTGCTCCTCGACGGCGAGCGACCAGAAATGCACGAGCGGCCGCGGGAACGCGTCGAAGCCGTGGAGCCCGATGGTGAAGTTGGAGAGGTACACCAGCGCGGAAATCCGGTTCGCCGCAGAGAGGGGAACGTGCGACGCTGCTGCGATCGCGAAAAAGATAGCCAGCACAACGTAATAAAGCGGGAAGATCCGAAGCACGCGCCGCACGTAAAAATAGCCGAGGGCCGCCGGCTCATCGCGCGTGTCGAGCAAGATGCCGGTGATGAGAAAGCCGGAGAGGACGAAGAAGAGATCGACCCCGCACCAGCCTCCAGCGCAAAGCGCGAGCACGACCTTGTCCAAGATCAGCCGCGCGGGGGGGGCTCCGGACTCAAAAGTGTAGTGAAAAAAGATAACGCCGAGAATTGCAGCGCCGCGCACTCCGTCCAGCACCGGGAGGTGGCGTCGTGGCGCCGGATCAACCATGGACAATGAGTATTGCACGCGGGCCCGTCCCGGCTCGCACGAAAGTTGTCATAGAGTAGAGGCAATGGAGCAGAGAGAGAATCCGCTGCGCCCCGCTTACTGGCTGGGGGGTACAGACGCCCGGCCGCTAGCCATTTTCCGCATTGGTCTAGGCCTGTGCTTGCTGCAGGATCTCCTGGATTACTGGGGCAACCTGCGCGCCTTCGCGAGCGATGATGGAATGCTTCCTCGTGGTGTGCAGGGAGATGCGACGGCATGGAGCCTCTTCAATCTCTCCGGCGACCCGCTATGGGTGGCGGTTCTGTTCCTCGCTGGAGTCGCGGCCGTGGTCGCTTTCACGATCGGGTACCGCACCCGGCTCGCCACCGCGCTGGCATGGCTGTTCATGACGTCGCTTCACACGCGCAACCTGTACGTGACCGACGGTGGCGACGACCTCGTGCGCATCTTGCTGTTCACCTCGATGTTCACCGACCTCGGCGGGGCCTTCAGCCTGGACGTAGCTTGCGGTCGAAAGCAGCCTGACACTCCTGTTCCCGCGCTGGGCCTGCGCTTCCTGCAGTGGCACGTCGCCCTCCTCTACTTCGTGGCCGCGCGACTCAAGTTCCGCGCGGGCTGGCTGCACAGCGACGTGATCTTCCAGACGCTGCAACTGACCGGCTTCACGCGGCCGCCGGGGCAGGCCCTGCTCAATCATCCTTCGCTGTGTCGGAGCCTTGGCGTCGCGACCATTCTCCTGGAAGGGAGCTTCGCATTTCTCGCATTGTCGCCCTGGCGGGTCACGCGTGCACGCAGTCTCGCCATCTTGGCGAACTTCGCGGTTCAGGGGGGAATCCTCCTTACCATGCGCGTAGGAATCTTCACCCAGGCGATGCTCTCCGCGAGCGCACTCTTTCTGCTGCCGGCCCACCTCGAGCCGCTCTTCGGCCGGCTGCACGCGCGGCTTGAGAACGAGTTCAGGACACGGCGGCCTGCGCTGCGGCTGGCTGCGTTTGCAGCGCTAGGCCTCCACTTCGTCGGGCTCGCGTGGGGACCGTTCATCGGCCGCAGGGTGCCGCAGCCTTCGCTGCTGCAGGCCGAGCGCCGCTGGCTCTGGCTTGACCAGCCGTTCGGTTTGTTCGACGTCGTGTACGACGTGCCGAGGTGGGAAGCGCAGGGACGAGTCGGCGGTACGGAAGTGAGCGTTCTTCCGTCCAGCGAGCCCGGACTGCTTCCCGTGTTGGGCTGGCGTTTCTCGCGGTGGTACAAGTTCACATTTAAAGAGCGCGAGCGGTCGTTCAAGCTGCCGCAGCTCGCGGCGTGGCTGTGTCGATCCTATGGCGAGCATGCCGGGCCGAGGCTCGAGACGCTGACGCTGGTTGAAACGCTGACGCCGCCCCTCGTCCCTGGTGGTAGGCCGCAAAAGACCCAGCGGCGTACGCTCTGGGAGGGTGATTGCACCCGGGCGGTTGCTGGATTGGAATCAACGGGATCTGAAAGGTGAGCGCGCACGGCGGGGGCGACTCGCGTTGCTCGTGCTGGCTGGGCTCGCCGCGCTTGCGATGGACTTTCCCGGGTGCGCGCCCTGATTCAGGCGCACGCTCGCGAGTGGGGGCGTCGGAGCGGGCGCGGGCCGCCCGCCCTCCTCCCCGGGCTGTCTGATCAAGCTACACACGATCGGCGAGCTCTTCCTCCGCGGTTGGTTAAGCCTTGGTGTCAAGCGAGACGCAGTGGCGCTCGTGCACGGGCTCATCGGAAATCAAGCATCGCTGCTCGAGGAAGCGGCGTGTTGGCGCAGCAGATCGACAAGACCCTCGGTTCCCAGCCGCACATCACGCTGCGCGTCCCGCGCGAGGAGCCGCGGCCTCTCGTGGCATCGGCCTCGACCACCGCGATCGCCCACTCGATGCAGGAGAGCCCGCAGCGGCTGCGCTCGATCGACCAGTGGCCGAGAGTGATCGCGGCCGCCGAGCGCATGGAGGGTGTGACCGCGGCATCACCGTCGATCACCGGCGCCGGCTTCGCGGTTCGCGCCGATGCCAAGAGCCCGATCGTCGTGCACGGCCTCGAGCCCGAGCGGTTCCTCCGGATCATCGACATCCGAAGGCACTTGATCGCGGGCCACTTCGAGCTCGAGGCCGGCGACGTCGTGATCGGCTTCAAGCTCGCCAAAGACCTCGGCGTCGGCGTCGGCGACAAGCTGCGCGTGGAGTCGAGCGAGGGGGGCGACGACCTCGTCACCGTCCGCGGCATATTCTCGCTCGGCAACGAGGGGGTCGATGCGACGTGGCTCCTGACCTCGTTGCGCCATGCGCAGGCGCTGTACGCGCTGCCCGGCGGCGTCACCACGATCGAGCTCAAGGTTGCCGATGTGTTCGCAGCCGAGCGGATCGCGCGCGACGTCGCGGGTACCACCGGCCTGCGGGCCGACAGCTGGATGACCGTCAACGCCGACCTGCTCGCGGGCCTGTCCGCGCAGTCGAGCTCCAAGGGGCTCATCCAGTTCTTCGTAGTCGTCGCGGCGGCGCTCGGGATCGCGAGCGTCCTGATTGTGTCGGTAGTGCAGAAGTCGCGCGAGATCGGCATCCTGCGCGCGGTCGGCACGCCGTCACGGCGGATCCTGCTCGTGTTCCTGATCCAGGGCGGCGTGCTTGGCCTTGCCGGCTCGGCAGTCGGCTCGGGGCTCGGCGCGGTGTTCGCGAAGCTGTTCGAGAACCTCGTGCGCGACCCGAGTGGCGTCCCCAGGTTCCCGGTCCAACTCGGGCTGCCGTTGTTCGGATTCTCGGTCGCGCTTGCGACCGGCGTCGGTCTGGTGTCCGCCGTGATCCCCGCACGCCGCGCGTCGCGGCTGGACCCCGCGACGGCAATCCGCAATGGTTGATCGCGCCCCTGTCCTGGTGATCGAGGGGGTCGTCAAGGAGTACGGCGACGTCGCGCGCACCCGCGCACTCAACGGCGTCGACCTTGTGGTCGGACCCGGCGAGCTGACAGCGCTGATCGGGCCATCCGGCTCGGGCAAGAGCACGCTGCTCAACATCATCGGCCTGCTCGATCGGCCAACCTCCGGCCGGGTCGTGCTCGGCGGCAAGGACACCACCGATCTCGACGAGCGCGAGCTCACCACGATGCGGGCACACGTACTCGGCTTCATCTTCCAGTTCCACAACCTGCTGTCCGCGTTCACCGCACTCGAGAACGTGATGCTCCCGGCGTGGGGCGACCGCGGCGCGCCGACGCGCGAGATGCGCGCAGCGGCCGAGGACATCCTGCACGCGGTCGGACTCGCGGACCGCATGCACTACCGCGTGACGAACCTGTCGGGCGGCCAGCAGCAGCGCGTTGCGATCGCGCGCGCTCTCGTTCACCGGCCCGCGCTCGTGCTCGCAGATGAGCCCACGGGCAATCCCGATACCGCGTCGTCAGACGAGGTCTTCGCGCTGATGCGGAAGTTCAACCGCGAGCTCGGGACGACAGTGCTCGTGGTCACGCACGATTCTCGGATCGCCGATGGCTGCGACCGGGTCGTCGAGTTGGTCGACGGTCGTGTGCGCAGCGATCACGCGCGCTGACGCCGGCGTCGAGCCAGCCGCGCTCGTCGAGCAGGTCTCGTCAGCTCGAGACCGCCCTCGCTCGCGCGGGCGATGTTCATCGCGCAGGTGACTTTCACCCGCCTGGACATCTTCTGCAGAAACGACTTCTCAATTTACCAGAACGATCTTTCCGCGCGCCTGCCGCTTCTCCAGCTCCGCGAAGGCCTCGCGCACCTGGTCCAGCGGATATCTGGCGGCGATGGTCACCTCCACCTTTCCCTCGGCGATCAGTTTCACAAGCTGGCCGAGCGTCTCCGCGTTGGCTGCGGATTGGGTGCCTTGAATCCGGACGCCAAATTCTTTGGCCGCTTGAAAGTCGATGATGGTGTTGATGCGGGCGCGGGCAACCCCAAGCTCCACGGCCAGCTTCACGTAGCCGCCCCCGAAGACGTCAACCCAGGCCTGCACCCCTCCGGAGGCAGCGCCACGGACGTGCTCCAGCGTCTGGCCGTCATGAACCACCGGGACGGCGCCGAGCGCGCGGAGCCAGGCGTGGTTTTTCTTTGACGCGATGGCGATGACCTTCGCGCCCTTCAGGATCAGGAGCTGTACGGCGATGGCGCCCACTCCTCCCGAGGCGCCCGAGACCACCACGGTCTCCCCTCGCCTGGCCTGGACGGATTCCACCGAGGCCCATGCCGCGAGTCCCGCGACATAAAGGGATCCGGCGACTTCCCACGAAAGGGAAGGCGGCTTCGGGACAAGCTGATTCACCGGCGCCGAGACGTGGGTCGCGTGACTCGCTCGCTCGTCGGACCATCCCAGCACTTCCTGGCCGATCCTGAATTGGGTGACCCCTTCCCCGACCGCCACGATGACCCCTGAAAAGTCGGAGCCCTCGCCGCTGGGGAACGTTGTCGGGAACATGTCTTTCAAGGCCCCCGTCCGGATAGCCGTCTCTCCCGGGTTAATGCCCGCGGCCCGGACTTCGACCACCACTCGCCCCTGGCTCGGCGTGGGCATGGGCACCTCCACCACCTTCAGAACGCTACTGTCTCCGTAATGGTCAAATCGAACGGCTCGGCTCATATCGAGTCCCCGGGATTGAGTTGGACGCCAGCTGCATTATGGTTCCCGGAAACGCGGGGCGCTCGAGAAACTTGAAAGCCGGCTCGCGCCCAGAGCGTCCGGGGAGGGGAATGCCGGGAAGGGCGCCGGGCGACCTGCCGCGAAGGTGCGGATGATGCAGCAGTAAGGTGAAGCTTACCTGATCAAATGGCTTGCGCCCGCACTGCCATTGCAAATGGGTCAAGTCCAGCCGCTCGCGAAGAAAGGATGGGAAGCGCGACGATCTCGTACGCGTCAGCCGCCCTGCCGAGGCGTCCGCGGAAGACCTCGAGTCGGGAACGTTGCCCGGACGCTCCAAGCACCAGGTCGCCGTCACCGCGTCGATATAGAAGGAACACCTGCCGCCGCAGAACCGCTTCCTGATCGAGGGCTACCCGGACCTTGATTCCCCTGCGCGGCGCCCGCGGACAAATAGAGACAGGCTTCCGTCTGCCGCGTTCGCCCTCGAATAGTACGTAAAAAATCTTTTCCACGTGAACTCCTCAGATGCATTTGAAATACGCGTGCGGTGGCACTGACTGTGAGCGACTGCTATCCGGATCCACGACATTCAAACTGACGGCTCCGGTTACACGACGCTATTACTCAAAGATGGTCAACGGCCTGTGTTCGAGCCATAGGGTCTTGTCTTTCAGCCTGCACCTCTGCCACCACCGCGAAACGGTAAGCGGTTCAGTGCACGGCGGCTCCCACAGTCCGAGTCCGATAGTCGACTAATCCTCGCGCGCACGGAGGGGCTCAGCAGCGCGCGGCTGAGCCTCTGGCGAACAAGTAGTCTGAACGAACGCCTATAACTGCAGCACGGCCAGCACAGGATTGTGATCGCTGAGAGCGTCCCACTCAGGCGCTGCAAATACTTCGCACGACTCGAGTCGATGTTGCCAGGCGCGGGGAATGAAGATTCCGTCGCAGTGATAGGGAGTCGACCGTTCAACCGACCAGCGCAGGGTTTGCGCCAGGGGCCGGCCCGGGTTCGCGGTTTGCCAGCAGGGAATCAGGTCGAGTTCGTCCGTGAAGCGGGTCATCAGCGCGCGCTCCGCGTTGGACATTTTCAAGAGTTCGTCGGGACCACGAAGCCCGACCGCGACGTTGAAATCGCCCCCGATCACCAAGTCAGCATCGCCCGGTAACCCCTGGAGGCGATCAAGGATTCTGTGCATGGTCGCCACGTAGCCGCCCTTCCCCGCTGGGCAGTAGACGGAAAAAATGCGTAGGGGCCTGCCTGCGGGCTGGTCATTCGCCAATTGCCCGCCTGTCACACGTCCTTGAAACCCTCTCACTTCGAGAGGCCTCACGGCGAGCCTGGATGCGTATAGGCCAGTGCCCCAACCCTGGATGGCCTCCTCCCAGAGGGCAGTGCAGTCAGCGCTGGCATTCACCGGAGGTCTCGACTCCTGTGTCAAGAGCACGTCGGCACCCAACTGCGCGCGAAGCGTCAACCAGTGGTCTGGCCGCCGAACGCCGCCGCCGCCACGGAAGTTGAAAGTCGCAATGCGCAGCTTCTTTTTGCCTGCTTTGCGCTGTCGCTCGCGAATGAGCACGATGCCTGGAACTCCTCAAGATTGAGGATATGAAAAAGTCTAGCGTTAGCCAAGGCCAGCCAGCATCGGAACTGATCTCGGAAGAAATCGCCACACTCGGGGACTGGCGCCAAGAAGCAGACCTGTTCGACTCGAGTCTCGACGGCAATGCGCGCCGCGCGATCGACATTCACGAAGGGGAAGTTGTTGACGCACCCGCTTTCAAGGCGCTCATTCGCCGAGCGGTCGCCTTCAACAGTGCTGCCTGAACACCTGCAGCGCGGACGCCGTGCGCCGGTTCCTCGAACGCATCTCCAGGTATGATTGCCCGGTTCGCCGCGCGCATTCCTGCCTCGAGCCCTACAGCAGGCTGCACACGGTTTCTAGTCATTCAATTGGGAGTCCAGGTAGCGCCAGTCACGTCTTGGCAGGCGGTCTGCGCTTCGTTCTGAGAAAAGGGGGGAAAGTAGCGAATGTTGATTGACGCGTTCGGCGAGCAGTGCACGTTCGTCCGCGCGCCGGTCGGCGGAATGTTGCAGGTACCAAGGCGGCCGGTGGTGGCGCACGGCGTGCCCGCTGTATCGCAGCCGGCCGCGTTCGCACGCAAATCGCTGGTGGAGAGTCCGCTGAATTCAACGCACTGCCCATTTGAATTGTGGCAGGTGACCTTGAACTGCGCCGAGTCGCACGTGGACGGGGCCGGGGTGGGGGACGAACTGCCGCCGCATGCGACCAGGAAGACAACCAGGAAGACAAAGCGCATTGGTGAGGACCTTTTTTCAATCATTGTTGATGAGCACGGAAAATGTGAGCCTTGAGAGCGTCGGCACGGCTCGTCCGGCGCTGCACCCAATCGACTCCGCTGCTCACATGAGGAACCTTTTGATTCACTCACAATAGAAGGGCCCGGGGTGGCGACGAGCAGATTTGTGACGGTGCGCGCAAGGGTGGGGCGAGACGCGCGGAATCGAGGCCGGGTTGTGGCGCGCCGCTTCCACAGCGGCCGCGAGTAAACTTTAGGCCCTGCTCATCGATTGCCGCTCACGAGCGGTCCTGTTCATTTGGCGGCTATCGATGACCCTTGATACTAGCGTGCATCAAGGCCCCTGAAGGCGCGAAAGCTTGAGGCACGCCGGACCCGGGACGGGCACAAGCCTTTGTGCCCGGCGCTCACGTAAAAGCGCGATGCTGGTGCCGCTCTTCCTGCTCTCGGCGCTCTTGCTCCTGCCCGGCGCAATCATGAGTGGAGTGGCGACGATCGTCGAGCGCCTGGCAGGGCGCGCCTCCTTCGCGCGCCCTGCTCTTTCCAAAAACGCCAAAGCCGACTCAATGCGAATCCGGATTCAGCGGCCCTTGTCATTCCCGCGCGCATCGGGCACCAGCACGAACGCATGGGTCTCTCCCGTCAGGGTAGTGCCTTCCCCCGCGATCTCCCCTCGATCATTGACTGAATAGGCAACGTTCAGGGTGAGCAGCGAATCCTTGGGAATCAAAGTATTCAGATCCTGCATTCCCCCTTCGCGCTGCCACACGAACGCATGGGAGTAGGCAGGAAGGGCGTAAAAGCTCACGGTGCCGGATCCGCCCACGACCACGCCATCGGCGTTGATGCCCAGCGCAACGCTGCCCGTGTCGTGACCGACCGTGCCGAGCAATTCGCCGTCACCCGCGGGCCCCCACACCGCGGCCAGCACGTTTCGATCACCCTGATCGCTGACCCCACCTGCCACCTGCGTTTCGTCGTTGAGCGCCACCGCCTCTACGAAGTTGCCACCGAGGCGTTGGAGCAATGTGCGTTGGCCTCGGCGCCAGAGGAACGATTGGAAATGGCGGTTGGTCGCGTCGAACGAAATGACCGCAACCTCGCGCCGGCAGTTGATGGCGGACGGCAGCGAGTAGCCTCCACCAAGATTGCCGAGGTCGGACATCAGGCCCTCTTCCCAGATGAAAGCCGCGGTCGGGGGGATCCCGAAGGGCGGCACCCCGGCGCCCGCGAGCGACGAGGTACCCACCACCAGCGCGCTCCGCCCGTCGTCATTGTCTCCCTCGCAATCGCTGGCGAGGTACGCCGCGGAATCGGTGCCGCCAAGCGTGCCGAGATCCTGGACGCGGCCTTCGCGCCAGAGGGTCGCGTGCGCCTGGGTGCCCGCGTACGTGTCAGGATCCGGCACCGCGTTGTAGGCGAATCCGACGATCAGGCCGTGGTTGGTGATCGAGTTTGCCCAGCTTGCATGCCCGTCGAGTTCCTGCAGCCTGTGAATGCCCGCGCCGTCCCACAGGACTGCGTGATCGTAGGGCGCACCATTCAATGGGTTGATGATCCCGTCATCGGCGGCGCCGATCACCACGCCTTGTTCATTGACGCCAGTGGCGTTGCTGCCGCCTCCCCCGACGTTGGCGTTCGGCAGGTTCGGCAGCGCCCGCAGGACGCCGTCGCTCCACGTCGCTGCCGAGGCGTAGCCTGGCGCGGTCAATACAGTGACCGCCAGCTTCCCGCGCGAGTTAAACGGCCCCGGCGTGAAGTTCACGTCGTCAAAGCTATAGATCAGGCTCTTCGTTCCTCCCAGCGTCCCCACGTCGTAGAGACGATACTTGCGGACCCCGTTCGGACCGGCGTGGACGGGCGGAGACCAGACCCCACTGAGCACCAGAGAGACAGCTGCGCACCACCCCATCGACTTTCCCTTTTGCACGACGAACCTCCTTGTTCGGTGTCCGGCGACAGTACGAAGGTCCGGCGCAACGACGAGCAGGTTTGTGACGGGGCGCGCGAGTGCGGGACGGGGCGCACGAAAATGGTTGCGAGCTGTGACGCGCGCGCGCAGGGCAGCGGGCTAGGGCCTGTCTTCAAACTCATCGCAGCGGCTAGACGGCCAGCAGCGCGGCCCTGCGCTGCTGCTGCACGAAAACGCTTGCGTGCAGATCGGAAATTTGATCGAAGCTACTGATGCGCCGACATGAATTGAGCGACGGGG
>JANYKT010000031.1 GCA_025358085.1 Deltaproteobacteria bacterium
AGCCGGTGGTGTCGACGACGCGCGTGAGCGTGGCGCGGGCCGTGACCGAGCCAGAGGCGGGGGCGCTCACGGTGGCGCGGCCGAGGTCGTATTCGAACCCGCGCGAGAAGGTCACCGCCCAGCTGCCGGGCGAGACCGGGACCAGCGCGTGGCCGTCGGCGGAGAAGATGACAATGGGCGCGAGCGGTGCAGCTTCGCCGAGCGGCGCCGGGAGCTGCGGGCGCAACGGCTGCGTCGGCTCGAGGACGATCTTCGCGGGCAAGCCAACGCCGGCGACGTCGCTCGCAATCGCCTCGATGGTGGCGCCCGCCCCGAGCTGGAGCTGCACCCCGACCAAGCCCGAGGCAGGCACCGTGATCTGCGTGAGCGGGCCTTCGAGCCGGTCGTCCGCCACCGCGCGCAGGGCGTAGTTGCCGGCCCGGACCGGCGCGGTCCAGCTGCCGTCCTTGCCCGTGCGAGCGAAGGCGATCTCCTGATCTCCCGCGCTGGTGGTGACGTGCACGCGGGCGCGCGCGATCGGTCCGCCTGCCGCGTCGACCACGCTGCCCGCGAGCGAGACCAGGTCCGAGAGCCCGCCGCGTGCCTCGGCGTGCGCCACCTGGAGCGTGCCCGTGTCCCCGCTGCCGACCGCGATGAGGAAGCGATAGGTGTGCGCTTGTCCCGGCGGAATATGGACCTCGGGATATTGCCCGATCAGCACATGCGCGAAATTGAGGATGGGTGAGAAGGGAGCGTCAGTGCTGTATACTGAATAGCTAACACGATCGCCGACGGCGGCGTAGAACTCGGCCTGCCGGTTGACGCTCGCGAGGTTCGTGAAGTCGAAGCCGCTCTTGTCGACCCAGTGGCGCAGGCCGCGATTCATGGCCATTCCGACATAGGGAGCGTTGAGGAAAAGATCGAAGACGCCGTCGTTGCGCACGGTCAAATTCATCTGCAGCGCGTCGGCGTCGGGGGCGAGAAAGTAGTCGCGGAAGATGGTTGCCTGGAGCGCGACAGGCTGCGCAACCACCCCGAAGATGGAGGCCATGAATGGCGATTCAGCGTCGTGCCCCTCCGCGTGCAGTTGGGCGGGCTCGCCGTCCTTGCCGTCGTTGACCAGCGTCAGCGAGTTGCAGTCGGGAGCGCGGAAGTTGAGCCCGGTCCAGATCTCGCCGAAGCGGCTCTCCCCCGGTTCACCAGCCGGGCGCTGCCGGTCCGCCGCCAGCACCGAGCAACCGTACGGGTCGTAGCCGTCGCTCGCGTGCGCGCCTTCAATGACGAAGCGCACGCGCGCATTGGCGATCTCCCAGTCCGAGACTTTGCCCGCCGTGGAGGGCCCGGCGATCAGGTCGGCCGGGTTCATGATCTGCCAGGCCGCAGCGAAGCCGAGCCGCGGCAGGGCGTGGCCGCCGCCATCAGAAATGCCCGCGTCGCTGAGCGGATCGAGCCTCGCGGTGTGACAGGCCGCCAGGGCGATCAGGCAGAGGAGCCAGCGGCAGCGCATGGCTCCGACTGTAGCAGCAAGAGGACGATCCCGAGAGCAAGAGGATCTGGAGCGCGATGTTCCTCCTCGTCGTCGCCGTGCTGCGCGGCCAGCCCCTGCCGCCGCGCGTTCTGCTCATCCTCGGCGGCGTGGCGCGGGTCACCTGGTGGCCATGCTGGCCTACCCGGACGTCCAGACGCTCGACGTCATGGGCCCGCTCGAGGTCTTCGCGCGCACCGTGCGCTGGCTCAAGGACCACGGCGCGCGCAGCGACGATGCCTACAGCGTCGAGATCATCGGGCTGAAGCGCGGCGCCTTCGCCGCGTCCTCGGGGCTGCGTCTTCACGCCGAACATGGCTTCGCCGAGGTCGGTCGCGGGATCGACACGCTCCTCATCGCAGGCGGGAAGGGCGCGCAGAGGTACCGCGCGCATCCGCCCCTCCTGCGCTGGATCCGGCGCCAGGCAGGCCTGGTCCGGCGGCTCGCGTCGATCTGCACGGGAGCGTTCTTCCTCGCCGAGTGCGGTCTGCTCAAGGGCCGCCACGCCACCACGCACTGGCGCTCCTGCGCGGCGCTGGCCCGCGAGTATCCGGACGTCAGCGTCGAGCCCGATCGCATCTTCGTGCAGCAGGGCTCGATTTACACGACCGCGGGCGTCACCGCGGGGATGGACCTGGCCCTGGCGCTGGTCGAGGAGGACCACGGCCGCAAGGTGGCGCTGGAGGTCGCGCGCGAGCTGGTCATGTTCGTCCGACGCCCGGGCGGCCAGGCGCAGTTCAGCGCCCAGCTTGCGGTGCAGTTCGCGGAGCAGGAGCCCCTGCGCGAGTTGCAGGCGCACATCCTCGATCACCCGCGCGAAGACCTGTCGGTCGAGACGCTGGCGCACCGCGCTGGGATGAGCCCGCGGAACTTCGCCCGGGTGTTCACGCGCGAGGTGGGGATGACTCCGGCGCGCTTTGTCACCTCCACCCGCGTCGAGACCGCCCGGAGACTCCTCGAGGAGTCGACCGACGGCCTGGAAGCTGTCTGCGCGATGAGCGGGCTGGGCACGCCGGAGTCGATGCGCCGGGCTTTCCTGCACAGTGTCGGCATTCCGCCCAGCCGCTACCGCGAGCGCTTCAATCGTCACTCCCTTGCCAGGAAAACTCTCCCAGCCGCGCCTCGAAAGCGCATTGGGTCTGCCCGCCCTGCTGGGCATCGCGCGCGCCGCCCAGTGATTTGAGGCCGTCGCTGACGGTTCGCAAAGCTCCTACTGCGAGAAGCCTTCCAGCTGGTAGTGCGCCTCGATGCGCTTGAGCGCCAGCACCATGGCGGCGGTGCGCATGTCGACTTCCTTGCCGATGCAGTAGCGGGTCGAGTTGTGCGTCGCGGTCCGGCGCGGGGTGTTGCGCGCGATGTCGCGGATGATGCGGTAGTTGCTCTTGATGGCCTGCTCGAGACGCCCGTTCACCTCGGTCTCGCTCCAGTGCTCCATGCGCTTGTTCTGGATCCACTCGTAGTACGAGACCGTCACGCCACCGGCGTTGCCGATGATGTCGGGGATGAGCTCGATGCCGCGCTTCGCCAGCACGCGATCGCCCTCGGGGGTGGTGGGGCCGTTCGCGCCTTCCGCCACCAGCTTGCACTTCATCCGTTCGGCGACCGGGCCGGTGATCTCTCCACCCAGCGCCGCCGGAACGAAGATGTCGCACTGGACGTCGAAGAGATCGCTCCGCGAGATCTTCTGCGCCTTCGGATAGCCGTCGACGGTCTTGCGCAAGTTCGACGGGTTCTCGTAGACGTAAGCGGTGAGGTCGGCGACATCGATGCCGTTCGGGTTGAAGATGGTCCCGCCCGCGTCGTTGACCGCCAGCAATTTCGAACCCAGTCCGCAGAGGATTTCGGCTGCGTTGGAGCCGACGTTGCCGAAGCCCTGCAGCGCAAACGTGGAGCCCGCCGGGGTCGAGCCGCGGTCGGCGAACCATTCCTGAATGGTGTACGCGAGGCCCTGTCCGGTAGCCTTGACGCGGCCCTCGGAGCCGCCGATGCGGGTGTCCTTGCCGGTGATCACGCCGCGCAGCTTGTGCCGCTCGCGCTCGCCGTCGGTGTACTGGCGGAGCATCAGGCCCATGATGGTGCCGTCGGTGCCGACGTCCGGCGCGGGGATGTCGAGGTCCGGCCCGACCAGCGGCTTGAGGCGATACATGTAGCGAAGCGTCAGCGCCTCGAGCTCCTCGGAGCTGAGCGACTTCGGGTCGACCTTGATGCCGCCCTTGCCGCCGCCGAAAGGCACGTCGGCGATGGCCGTCTTCCAGGTCATCTCGGCCGCGAGCACCTTGAAGAGATCGAGCGAGACGTCCTGGTGAAAGCGGGTGCCGCCCTTGTACGGGCCGCGCGCCGGGTTGTGCTGGATGCGGTAGGCTTTGAAGCTCTCGGGCCGGCCCGGGATGACCTTGTAAAGTCCCTTGCCCTTCAGCCGCAGCACGCCATCGCGCATGTTGACGTTGGCGTTGATCAGCGCGCGCCGCTTGAAGACGAAGCTGCCGTCGAGCAGCGGCTCGAGGCCGTCGGGGAGCAACTCGCTGTCGCTCAGGTCGCTGAACTTGCTCTGCTCGGCAACGGCCAGCGGCGAGAGCCGCGTGTGCAGCTTCACCGTCACGTAGAAGATGTGCTCGTAGTCCGGTTCCTCGAGCTCCATCCGAACGCGACGGTCGAGGCCGATGAGGTCGGCGGCGTGATGGAAGACCTCCATCGCCTCGGTGTAGATCGTCTCCCTGCGGGGTTCCGAGCTGGGGATGCGCGAGACCAAGAGTCCTCCTCCGGACAGGTATGCGAAAGGGGGCCGCCTATAGAAGCCGCGGCCGGGCTTGTCAATGCTCGGCGCGTTACTTCCGGGCAAAGGCGCGCAGGTATGGCACCAGCGCTTTGATTTGATCAGCAGTCAGCTTGTCCTTGTAGGCGGGCATCTTTCGCTTCTTGTTGCCGTTCTCGATGATGTCGGTGATCTCGTCGTCGCGCGTGTGCTTCTGCCACTTCGCAGAAGTGAAGTCGGGCACGCGGAGCCGGATGCCTTTCGTCGTCTGACCCTTGCCGTCCGCGGCGTGGCAGCCGGCGCAGCGTCTCGCGTAGACGTCTTCCGCCGACCCGGATGGATCGGCTTCCGTGACGAGCGCCGCGGCACCGGCGCCGGGAGCGATGGGTGCGGGAGCAGGCACGGCAGCCTGGGCGAGCAGCAGGACGAGCGCGATCATGAGGTGCCTTCCGGGGATGCGAGATGGGCGGATGTGTAGCGTTGGAGCGTGCGTTCAACCTCGGAGCGCAGCGCCTCGCGCGCGTCGGGTGGCGAGACAATCTCGGCCTCGCCAGCGAACGACAGCGCCAGCGAGACGGCGTACGCAGTCCCCGCGGTGTCGATCACCACCTCGGCGCCGCCGCCCTGGAGCCGCTGCGCCTTCTGCCCGTATCGCGACAGGGCCCACGGCGCCGCGGTGGGCGAAAAGCGCAGGCGCACGGGCAGCTCGCGGCCGGTGGGAAAGAAGAGCTGCTCGCGCTGGAAGCGCTGCGCATCCACCGGCCCCGGGTCGGCGAAGGTCTGCTCGAGCTCGCGCACCGAGCGGATGCGGTCGACGCGGAAGGTGCGCTCGGCGCTCTTGGCCGCGTCCTCGCCGATCACATACCAGCGACCGGCGTGGTCGAGCACCGCATGCGGCCGGAACACCCGCTGTTCCACCGCGGTGCGGCCGTCCTTGTCGTAGTCGAGCGCGACCTCGCGGCGGTCCTCGGCGGCCTTGCGCAGCTGCGCGAGGATGTCCGCGGTTCCCTTCGGCGCGGGCGTGGACGAGGCCACCCGCTGGGCCAGCGCGGCGTAGAGCTTTTGCGCGCTCGCTGGCAGCTTGTCGGTGAGCTTGGCCAGTGCGGAGACGACGGCGGGGTCGGCGGGCGCGACCTCCTGGGCCGCGGCGGTGAGCGCCAGCGCCTCCAGCGCCACCAGCTGCGGCGGACGGGAGAACGACTGGTCGAGCGCCACCGAGACGCGGCCCAGCTCGTCCACGCTGATGTCGATGAGGTCGTCGGGATCGTACGGCGGGCGGCCCACCAGGCCGAGCAGGTCGATGTCGGCGCGCAGCTCGGCAGGGTCGAGGCCCAGCTCCCTGGCCAGGTCGTCGAGACGGATGCCGGGCCGCCTTCGCGCCGCGGGCACCACTAGCAAGAGCCGCCGCAGCCGCTCGCGCTTCTCGCCGAGCGGGTCGACCTTCTGCCGTGGTGTCGCCCGTGGAATGTCCGGTGACGCTGGGACCGGCTCCGCTGGCTCGGGCTGCAGCTCGGCCGGCTGCTGCAGCCTCTGCTGGAGCGCACGCAGCGCCGCCGCTGCCTTCTCGCGCGCGGAGAGCGGCGCTTCGATCCACACGCGATCGCCGAACGACAGCACCGCAGGCAGCAGGCCGTCGACGAACGTGACGCGCAGATCCGCGGTGTCCCCGGCCTTGGCGTCGAAGGCGCGCTCGGCGAGCAGCTCGCTGCCGGGCGCGAAGCGCAGCCGCGCATTCACCGGCGGGGTGCCGATCCATTGCCAGGGGCGCCGTCCCGCCTCGGCGCCGGCGTCGAAGCCAGCGGGGATCTCGAAGTCAGGCGTATTCGGCTTCTGCTCGTTGACGCTGAGATCTTCGATCCGGTCGACGACGAACACGCGCTGCGCCTTGCGCAGGTGGCACCAGCCGACCACCCGCCAGGCGCCGGTGCGGAAGGCGAGGCCGTAGGGATCGATGTCGCGCTCGGTGCGGTCGGGGAGGCTGCCCTTCGGCCCGGCAAGCGATGGTGCGGCCCGGTAGTTGATGTGCACGCGCTTGCGGCGCGCCACCGCGTCGCCGAGCACGCGCAGCTTGCCGCCGCGCTCGGGGTCTCCCGGCCGGACGATCAGCAGCCGGCGGGCCGCGCCGGTGGTGGTATCGAGCGGCGAGGATCCCGAGAGGGACAGCTTGCGCAGCGCGTGCTCGAGGTCCTGCGCGAACGGAAAATCGTGGCCGGCGAGTGCTGCCGCCCCGGCCGCGTAGAGCGCTGCGGCTTCCTCGGGAAGCAGCTTCGGGTCGGGCAGGAAGAACGTCTTGCGGTCGATGCGGTAGCCGCCCAGAGCGCGCTCGTCCTCGAGCGTGGGCGGCACATGCTCGATGGGGACGCCGAGCGCGACCAGCTCGGCCTTGTCGCGCTCCAGCTTCCGTTCGCAGGCTTCGCGCGAACCCGTGCCGTAATCCTCAGGGAAGAGGTCGCGCAGCTCGGCGAACGAGATGGGCTCGCGCGCGTCGAGCAGGAGCGCGACCAGATCGAGGAGGCGCTCAGTGCGCTCCACCGCGGGCTACGACGTCGCCGCTGGCGCCATGGCCACATCGGCCTCGATGGTCCATTGGACGGCGGCCACGTTGTCGGCCGGGATCTCGACCTTCTTGCCCGCGAGCGGGCCGTCCTCGGTGCCGATGACGAAGTAGCTGTCGCCCTCCTTGTCGATCCGCGCGATGCCGGGTCCGATCTGGATGACGGTGATGTTCGGGTGGACGGGGAAGCGCAGGTAGAGAATTTCGATCGACGCAGCCAAAGTGCCTCCGGGCGCAGGGACGGTTCAAGTATCCTCCCGCCCCGTGGGGGTCAAGCGCGGTTGCTGGTCAATCGCGCGCGAGCAGATGCGCGGTCAGAAGAGCGGCGACTTCGACGGGACGATCGAGGTAGGGCAGGTGCCCCGCGCCGTCGATGATCTCCATTCGCGCGCCCGGGATCGCGCTCGCCATGATCTTCAGATCGGTCAACGGCATCAGCGCGTCCTCGGCGCCGGCGAGCACCAGCGTCGGCACCCGCCAGCGGGACATCTCATCCAGCGAGTCGGGTCGCAACGCCATGCCGCGCAGCGCATCGGCGAGGCCTTGCACGGTTGCGCGCGCCGCCAGCGCCTCGACCCTTTGTCGCAGCTCCTCGGCGGGCGCACGCGCGAGAACCCTGGGCAGCAGTACGTCGAGCACCGCCGGCGGGCCGCGCAAAAGCACGGCGCGGGCCTGCTCCTCGCGGGCCGCCTTCGCGGCTGAAAGGTCCGCGCTCGCCTTGGTGGCGATGAGCGTCATGGAAGAGACGCGCTCGGGAAACAGCCGCATGAAGGCCATCGCCGCGTAGCCGCCCATCGAGTTGCCGACGATGCTGGCGCGAGTGACGCCCAGCGCATCCAGCGCCGCTGCACCAAAGCGCGCGATGGTTTCCATCGTCAGCGGTTCCCCGAGCGGAGGCGTGCCGCCGAAGCCGGGAGCGTCGAGCGCCGCCGCACACAGGCCCTGCGCGGCGCAGCTGAGCAACAACTCTTCCCAGACGTCAGCGTGCAGCGGGAAGGGATGGAAGAAGAGCGCCGCTTTCGCGCCCACCGGACCTTCCACCCGCAGCAGCGCGGGCCGGCCATCGTGCAGCAGCGCAAGGTGCATGAGAGACCTCCGGAAGAAGGATTAGAACGATGCGCCGAGCGTACCGGTGCCGAAGAGCGTGGGATAGCTCGCACCGCTGCGGTCGGACTCGCCCTCGTAGACGAGCCCGAATCCGACGCGGAAGTGCCCGAGGCGCTGCGAGACCGACGCCGCCACAAGATTCGCCGAGGTCCAGTAGGGGCCGACGTACGAGAGATAGCCGTACGAAGCCTGGAGCGAGAGACCCGAGGTCGAATCGTAGCGGCCCTCGAGCCGGGCCTGGAACGACTGCGGCGCGCCCGCGAGGCCGGCGGTGTCGTCGTCGACCAGCGCGCCGCGCAAGGGGGCCAGCTGGAAGGTCTCGGGTGCCTCGCCCGCGTAGACATAGCCCGCGATGCGTAGCGACCCGCTCCACGCTCCGGATGCGATCCCGGCGGTCCCGCGCAGCCGCACTTGATCGAGCGTGCCGCTGGTCGCCGCTGGCGGCGGGGAAGTCTCGGTGTTGCGTGAGTAGTCGATGGAGAGCGCTTCGAGCTGGCCGTCGGCGGCGAATGAGAGCAGCCGGCCAGAATAGCTGAGTCCCGCGGCGCCGACGGCGGCGGACCAGCCGAGCTGATCGGTGTGAGAAGTGGTCCGGCCGTTGACGCCGCCCTGGACCGGGAAGCCTTGCGACGCTGACGGGCTGAGGCCGGCGAAGCCGAACCAGCGCAGGCCGCAGCCCGCGTCATCCGGACAGCGCGCCGATTCCAGCGAGGCCCCGAAGAGGTGGTGGGCCGCGCCCGCGTCATCGAGCACGAGGCGATACGTAAATCCGGCCTGCAGCGAGCCGGGAGAGAGCTCCGCTCTGGCCGCGAGGTGATTGAGGACCAGGGACTGCGGGCCGATCTGCAGGTCATTGCGGACCTCGGCGTGGCGGCCGCGCGCGCCTTCGATCTCCTCGCGGGGGACCGGTGTGAAGCCGTTCGCCGTCGCGGACGGCTCGAGAGTAGCCGAGGCGACGCAGACGCCACCTTTGCGGTCATCGTGCGCCAGCGCGAAGACAGCATTGGGGCCGCGGCGATCCGGCGGCGACGCCACCAGCGGCGCGAGCGCCAGGGAGTCGTCGAGCAAGCCGGTCGCTGGCAAGCCGGTCGCTGGCAAGCCGAGCGGCGCGGGCTCGTACCTGGCGGCAACCACGGCGCGGCAGTCGCCTTGCAACTTCTTCGATTTCTTCCGCGCGCATCGCGTCTCTTCCCCGCGCCGAGCCTGCGCGAGCGCACGAAGCCGCGCTTTTTCCACCGCGCTTTCGTGCGCGCGAGCCTTGGCCTCGATGGCCGCGAGAGCGCGCGTGACCGCCTGGTCCCGCAACTGTTGCCGGCGCGCCTCGGCCTCGCCGCGCTGGTGCTGCGCCAATGCCTCGGCGTCTTCGCGTTCCAACTTCCGCCGCGCTTCGGCGGCCGCGCGCGCCTCGGCCTCCACGCGCGCGTTCGATTCCACGAGGGCGCGCTCCCTGGACTCGGCCGCTGCTCGCGTGCGCCTCTGCTGCGCTTCGGTAGGGCCGACGAGATCGACCTCGTCCGCCCTGGACGCGGGCGCCGATGGAGCCGGCTGCGGCGCATCGGGCTGCTGGAAGTTCGGCAGCACCGGCCCGCGCGACTGGGCGAGCGCGGGAAACGCCAGCGTCAGGACGAGGACCGCGGGTAGAATTCGCAGCAGCTTCAGCATCCCGCGTGCTTACTCCCGCGTCAGCGGGAAGTGCCTAGGCCGATCGACCGATGAGCCGTCACTTCCCGGAAACGACCACGGCTCCGCGGAACATCTGCATGGGACAGACGAAGGACAATTCTCCGCTGGGCGGCGCCGTCACCTTGATGTCGACCGGCCTGTTGAGCGGCAGCATGTGCTTGACGGGATCCCCCTGGATGTTCACCGCGTCGGCGCAGGTTTCGGCGACTTTTCGCGTGAAGCGGAGCACCAGCGCCTGACCGGGCGCAGCCTGCACCCGGGGCGGTTCGAAGCCCTTGGTCGTGACGGAAACCTCCACAGCCGCGGAGCCGCCAGCAGGGGGCAGCAGCGCGGGTGCCGGTGGCGAAGGCTTGCAGGCAGCGAGGACGAAGGCGAGGAAGAAGGTGCGCATGAGCGTCGTTATTCATGTCGAACGCCCGGCTGGGGTGCAACTCGAATCCGCGCCATCACCCGCGGCGTAGCCTGGTTGAACAGTTCAACGGCCGCCAAAAGGAATCGGGCAACCGTCCCGTTCCCCCCCGGCCCGCGTTCCGTGAGAAACTCCTTCCCCGGAGAGCCGATGAGCGTCAACCCGCAGATCCGCCAGCGTGATCCCAGCTCGCTCCGCGTGGGCTACAGCAGGAACGTTCGTCGCTTCGAGATCGCCAGCATCGGCGTGTATGCCGTGGCCATGGTGTGGCTGGCCGCGCGCATTGGCCCTCGCATCGCGGCCGCCCCCTTCCTGGTCCTGAGCGCGTTCATGCTGGGCTACGTCCTCGCCGACTTCATCTCGGGCTTCGTTCATTGGATCGCCGACACCTGGGGAACGCCGGAGTGTCCCGTGGTCGGAAAGGCGCTCATCCGCCCCTTCCGCGAACACCATGTGGATCCGAAAGAGATCACCCGCCACGACTTCATCGAGACGAACGGCAACAACTGCTTCATCTCCATCGTTCCCGCCATCGCCGCGGCCCTGATCCCGCAGCACGGCCCGGGCAGCCTGTTCGCGGCCACGCTGATGTTTTCCCTCACCCTCTGGGTGCTCTTCACCAACCAGTTCCACAAGTGGGCGCACCTCGATTCGCCGCCCGCGCTCATCGACTGGCTGCAGCGGGCGAACCTGATCCTGCCCCGCGACCACCACGCCGTGCATCACGCGGCGCCCTACGCGAAGTACTACTGCATCACGGTCGGATGGCTGAACGAGGCGCTTTTCCGGCTGCGCTTCTTCCAGACGCTGGAGCAGATCATCACGGCGACCACCGGCGCCGTGCCGCGCGAGGACGACATCGGCAAGCAGGCCGCGCTCGCGCTCGTCGCTGCCGAGCCGCTGCCTTCGCTGGATCTGCCGCAGCTCAAAGTTGCACGGGCATTGGCGAAGCCCGAATAGCTGTTCGCGGCTTGTCGCGCGCGCGACAAGCGATCTGCGTTTCGCGATTTCTTGGACAGCCGCCCGATCCTGGGGCCAGATGGCGAGATGGCCATCAGCTTCCTGACCAATCATGCGCAGGTCCTGCTCTGCCTCCGCCGCGACCCCGAGGCGCGGATGCGCGACGTCGCCCGGCTTCTCGACATCACCGAGCGCGCGGTGCAGCGCATCGTGGCCGAGCTCGCTGGTTCGGGGTACCTGGTCCGCGAGAAGCGGGGGCGGCGAAACCGCTACCAGGTGCGCACGGTGCCGCAGCTGGACGCGGTGAGCGACTTTGCCGGAGAACCGCCGCAAAAGTCTTGCAGGGTCCCCGACACGTCGCCACGCCTGGGTGGCGGACGACCCATCTCGCGCCAGGATTCGTTCATCGACTGACGCGCTACTTTTCCTGCGCCGTTCTCATCTCCGCGGACCAGGCGGCGAGCCGCTCCTTGCGCAGCGCGATCTCGGCGACGATGGTGCCTGGGTCCACCGAAATCACCACTAGATTTTGCGCTGATCTGACTCCCGGCGGCGTCGGAATGTCCCCGCGCAGGGGGAGATATCCCGGCAACCGCGCCACCAGCAGCTGTTCGGTGGATTTGTCCGCCAGCCGCTCGGCCAGTTTCCGGGCTTCGTCTGGCGCATCCTTCGGCACCGACAGCGCGGTCGGCCAGACGAAGGTGCCGATCGATCGCTGGTTCGGATAGACCACCAGCACGTGCGCCGCGCTGGCCGCGGCCATGGCGGCCTGATCGCTGGTGAGAATGCCGACGATGGCCTTGCCGCTGACCACGGCCTTGCGGACCTCGTCGGCGCTGTCGAGCAGCTGTGCCTGGTTCGCCTTGAGTCCGTTGAGCCAGATCTCCATGCGCTCCGCCGTCCAGGCCTGGTAGAGGGCCGCGAAGTGCGCGAGCGCGGGACCGTTGGTGGGCGCGGCGATGGCCACCTTGCCCTTCAGCCACGGCTCGGTGAGGGCGGTGAAGCGCACCGGCGCTCCGTGATCGCCCAGCTCATCGGTGTTGACCAGCAGCACCTCGGCACGGCCGCCGATGGCAACCCAGGTCCCGCCCGCATCGCGCCAGAGGGGCGGCACCGTCTGACCTGACACCGGCATCGGCGCGAGCAATCCCGCGGCCGCCGCGGCAATGGCGCCATAGGGCTCGGACTCCCAACGCACTTCTCGCGCAGCTGGTGCAGACGCCATCGGCTGCTGTCCGGGAGCGGCCGGGAGCACCGAGGCATCTGCTTTTTTCGCCGGCACACGCGCCGCCACAGGTCCTCCGCTCGAGGCGATCAGCCGCAGCGCGGTGTCCACCACTGCATCCGGTAGATCGGTCTCGAGCTTGACCGTCGAAATCTCCGCGGTCGCAGGAGGCGCCGGCTGCTTCTTGCAAGCCAGCAACGGAATCGTCAGAAGAGCACCGACTATCGTTTGACGAGTCATGTTGCGTCGTTATGCCCGCTGCGCGGAAGTGTCAACGCGGGTGGGGGTCCATCACAAGTGAAAGAGCAAGCGGCCCGGGGAACTTATGTGGCGGCCGCTCCGCGCTCAAAGCGCTCGGCCCGGACCTCGAGAAACCGCTGCGCGGATCGGTCTCGCAGTGGCTTGACCGGAAGGGGCCGCGCTGCTAGACACGCGCTCCCTTTCGGGGCCGATGTAGCTCAGTTGGTAGAGCAGCTGATTCGTAATCAGCAGGTCTCCGGTTCAAATCCGGACATCGGCTCCAGCTCACGCTGCCGGATTTACTCGATCAACGAACGAGATTCTCGCGGGGCAGGCTGCGGGTACGACCAAGTGTAGACTATTGAGGTGACGAACCTCATCGCGGCAGCGTCGGTGCTTCTGGAGCTTTCTACCTTCGGAGGCTTCAGCGGCCGCGGGAACGGGCAGATGGTGATCACCGCTGCCGGGCGGGGGACCTTCACGTTGCCCGACGGGCGTCGCTGCCTGCTGGATCGATCCAATACGGACGCAGTGCGCCTTCGACAAACCCTTTCGTCGTCCCCGGCTGCCGTATGGCGCGATTATACCAAGCCGGGCGGAGCCGATCTGATCACGACGGTGCTCGTGTACAGGGGCCGCGGGAAGCCGCGCAGCGCGAGGTTCACGGACACCTCATTGGTTTACCTGCCTGCGCCCCTGCGTGCGGTGCTCGACGCGGTTGAGCGCATCCGCGCCGCCGCCGTTCATCGTTGCGACGAGACCCGGGACCCGAATCCTCGCGAGTGATTTCGTCGGGCAAGTGGTTGATGGGACATAAGCGGCGCTTGCCCACCCCGCTGGGAAGAGCCTGATTTGTCAGCAGAACCCATCCGGAGCGTACAAGCCGGGTCGGAGCGCATACCTCCCACCCGGTTGCCCGATATCCCGGGCTTCCTCAATCTGCGCGCGCCTCACTTGCCCCCGGAGGAAGCGTGCAAACCAGACTTTTAACGGTCATCGCTGTCACTCTTGCTGCCTGCGCCCAGTCGCCATCGTCGGTCGCACCCGCGGCTCCGGGAGATCGTCCCGCCGCGCCGTTGCTGACGAGCATTCAGAAGGGACAGGGTCCGCAGCGCCAGGCCCTGCCCGCGGCCGCGACCGAACAGGAGTCGAGCGCATTGCTCGCGGCCAATCCGGCCTTGCAGCGTTTCCTCCAGGCGGAAGGTAAAGGTTGGTCGGTCAGCTTCGATCGTCGCAGCGGCCAGCCCATGTTGATGCAGGGCCCCGGCATTGCCTGGACGCAGCCGGGGAGCGATCCGACGGCCCTCACGGTCCAGTCAAACGATGCCAGGGCGCGTGCGATGGTCGCGCAGAACGCCGGCTTCCTTCCGGTCGAGCCGGTTGCATTGAAACTCGATTCGCGCTGGAGCGGGAGCGCGGATGCCGAAGGTACGCTTCAATATGCGACCTTCCGCCATGCGCCGGGCGGGTACGAGCAGCACGACGCGCGCCTCACCTTTGTAGTGAACCACGGGAACCTGGTGCAGATTCACGCCGAGCGCCTGCTGCCGGGCAACGCCTCCTTGCAGGCCACGCTCGACAGCAAGCAGGCTTTCGCGGGCCTGATTCGCGACGTGAATGCCGGTGACGCGAAGCTTATGTCGTCGGAACTCAAGGTCGTCGCGCTCGCGACTACCGCAGAACCGGCGGGCGCCTATTCGGGTCGCCTCGGCGAGGGATATGAACAGCACCTCGCATATATCTTCCATTTCACGATTCCAGACTCGACGCTCATGTATGCGGCGCAAGTCGACGCCGGCTCGGGCGAAGTGCTGGAGCTGTTCGACGACAACAAGTACGGCACCGTGACGGGCGGAATCTATCCCCGCACCAGCAATCAATCAGAGGTGGTCTCTCCATTCGTCGACCTCGGCGTCAGCAACGGCACCTCCAAGACGACTGATCTGGGCGGCAACTTCAGCTATTCCAGCGGCTCGGCCTCCACCGCTCAGACGGGACCCAACCTGAGCCTGAGCGACACCTGCGGCGCGCCGAGCGCAAGCACCTCCAGCAGCCCGGGCGATCTCGCTCTCGGGACCTCGACGGGCACCGACTGTGCGTTCTCTTCGTCTGGACATTCAACGCGTGCGGGGCGGAACTCTTACTATCACCTGAACAACGTGCGCCGGATGGGGCAGAAGTGGCTCTCCGGGAACTCGATGGCAAACAGCTGGCTCAGCTCCGACCTCGGCGTCAACGTGAACCTGGCCCAGACCTGCAATGCATATTGGAATGGAAGCACCGTCAACTTCTTCCAGTCGGGGGGCGGCTGCAACAACACCGGCGAGATCTCGGACGTCATGCAGCACGAGTGGGCCCACGGACTCGACGCAAACACCAAGTCGGGCTCGGTCGGCGACAGCGCCAAAGGGGAGGCAACCTCCGATACAGTCGCAATTCTAATGACGCACGACAGTTGCATCGGGCCGAACTTCTTCGCGAGCGGCTCGGGCGGTGAGACCACCTACTGCCCGACCGGGGTGCGCGACCTGCAGAAGATCGTTACGCAGGCCAATGTTGCCAGCATTTGCCAGACGAGCACGAGCTGCGCGGGCGCGCTGGGTTACGAGTGCCATTGCGAGAGCCATTTGCTCTCCGGGGCGCATTGGAAGCTCGCGCAGGCGTTCGTCCAGCGCTACGGCACGGACGATGGGTGGAATCGCTTCGAGAAGGGGTATCTCCGCGCGGTCCCGAATATCACCGCATATCTCCCCAACACCGCGGGCAATGCCTACGACGCCTGGATCGCGGCGGACGACGACAACGGGAACATCGCGGACGGCACGCCCAACGGCGATATCATCTATACGGCGTTCAATGCCCAGGGCATTGCCGGCACGCAGCGCGCGCGCAACGTCGTCCAGTGCCCCACGACGCCGGCGAGCCCTGCGGTCTCGGCGACCGGACAG
>JANYKT010000032.1 GCA_025358085.1 Deltaproteobacteria bacterium
CTCGAGAAGCTGCGCGCGGCCGCGGCGGGCGCGGTCGATCAGGCGGCGCCCTTTGCTGCGCGGCTGACCAGCTCGGCGAAAGCGCGCAAGTATCTCTATTGGTCAACCTTGCCTTTGGAGGAGCGATATCGCGGCGTCTCCTGCGCGTTCGTCGATGAGGAGAAATCAATCCTCCGCGGCTCGAGCGACGGGTCGCTGGTCCCCGAACGCAAGATCTCCGCGCGGCTCCTCGCGCGCCTGGCGGTGCATTGGGCCGAGACTGAAGGCCTGCCGCCGCTGGAGCGCATGCTGGAGCTCGACCGGCGCGTCTGGTTGCCTGATGATCTATTGGTCAAAGCCGACAAGATCACCATGGCCTCGTCGCTGGAACTGCGGGTCCCGTTCCTCGATCATCGCCTGGTTGAATGGTGCGTGCGCCTGCCCACGCGGATGAAGCTGCGTGGCCGCAACGGCAAGTGGCTTTTGCGACATGCCGCCTACGAGCGCCTGCCGTCCGAGTGCACCGCGGCGGGGAAGCGGGGCTTCACCGTGCCGGTCTCCAACTGGTTCCGCGGGCCATTGCACGAGCCGCTGCGTGATGCGCTTCTGGGCGGCGACTCCTTTGCTCGCGTCCGCTTTGGCGAAAAGCCACTCAAGCGATTGCTCGATGATCACCGGCACGGCGTCAGCGACCGCAAGGAAGAGCTCTTCGCGCTCTGGGTGCTCGAGCTCTGGCTGGGCCAGCACAAAGTCGGCTGGCACGACCGCGCCCCGGCGCCAGTCATTCCTGAAATCCGCACCAACTCTGGTCTCGTAACCGGGGCGACATCCGCAGCTAAAACCTCGCCACGAAGGAGCAATGCCATGGGAGTCATCAAGGGTCGCGACATCGTCTGCTTTTCCAACGACTGGGACGGCGATCCGTTGTCGAAGATGCACGCGATGAAGATCCTCGCGCGCGAGAACCGCATTCTGTGGGTGAACTCGATCGGCAATCGCAAACCGACGGCTTCCACGCGCGATGCCAAGCGCATCTTCAAGAAGATCCTGGGCGCCGCCAGCGGCGTGGTGGAGCGGTACCCGAATATCCATGTCTTGACGCCGATCGCGATTCCCTTCTATGGCAGCGAACTCGTACGCTCGGCAAATGGGGCGCTGCTCCGGGCGCAGGTCAAGCGCGCGATGGATGCTTTACATTTCAAGGACGTCATCAGCTGGTCCTTCCTGCCCTCGTCGGCGCCGGTCTCGGGCACGCTGGGCGAGAAGCTCGTCGTCTATCACTGTGTCGACGAGTTCAGCGCCTTCAGCGACGCGCCCGCTCACGAGATCAAAGAGCTTGAGCGCCGGCTCATGCTCAAAGCCGACGTGGTGATCTGCTCCAGCGAGAAGCTGCGCGCCGACAAAGCCCGGACCAACTCGAATGCTCACCTGGTCCAGCACGGCGTCGACCTGGAGCACTTCAACAAGGCCTTTGACCCCGCCACCACCATTCCGGATGAGATGAAGAATCTCCCGGGGCCAGTGATTGGATTCTGGGGCCTGATCGCCGATTGGGTGGACTTGCAATTGATTCGCCATGTCGCCGATGCATTCAGCGGCGGGACCGTGGTCCTGCTCGGTAGCACCACCACGGATATGTCGCCGCTCAAAGGGGCCAAGAACATCAAGTTCCTCGGCCGCCGCCCCTATGCCGACCTGCCCCGCTATGCCAAGGCCTTTGATGTCGCGCTGATGCCGTTCAAGGTCAATGAGCTCACGCTCGCGGCCAATCCATTGAAGGTGCGCGAATACCTCGGCGCGGGCTTGCCGGTCGTGTCGACCGATATCCCCGAGGTCGCGCGGCTCTCGATGTGCCGTATCGGCAAGGATGCCGACGGCGTGGTCCACGAGATCGCGGCCGCCATCGCGGCGGGCGCGGGCCCCAGCGAGGTGCGCGCGCAGCAGGTTCGCGGCGAAGGCTGGGAAGCGCGGGTCGAGGACATGCAGCGCATCGTCCTGGCTGCGCTCGAGGCCCGCAAGCGCAAGGCCGCCTGAGATGGCTTCGATTGATTGTGAGTACTACGCCTACCTGGCGCGGGTCATTCCTCCGTCCCAGCTCGCGCGCGCCGTCGCCATGCGCGCCAAGCAGGCGCTCGGGAAGGGGTTGAGGCTCGCGCTGGAGAAGAGCGGGGCGAAGCCTTTTTTCTTTCACGCCTCGCCTGACGTCCGCCGCCGCCGTGCTCTCTATGCGCTGGCCCACCCGCGCCCGGCTCTGATGGATGGCCGCGAGCGCGAGAGCACCGCGGCGCTCCTGCTCAAAAAGTTCCCTGAGGCCTGCGCGTTCGTGAAGCGCGAGGCCGAGGCCTGCCGCCGCGGCGAGTTGCCCGTCTTTGGCAAGTGGAAGAGCTGCGCGAACGGCCAGCACGGGCAGGTGATTGAATTCGTCGATTATGCCCGCGACCCCATCGCGCGGGATGTCGTCTATGACGTCAAAGTAGCCGGCCCGGCGGTCAAGCTGTTCGTCGCGGGCGCCGACGCCAAAGCCGCCTGGGAAGTGGGCCGCATGCAGCACCTCTGGCGCTTCGCCCAGGCGCGCTGGCTGGCCGAGACCGCCGAAGAGCGGTCGCTCTGGGCGCGCGCCTTCATGGAGAGCGTGCGCCAATTCCGCGCCAGCTGCCCCGCTGGATATGGAGTTCAATGGGCAGTGGCAATGGAAGTCAGTGCCCGCGCCATGCACATCGCGATGGCGTTCGCCTATGTCCAGGACGACCCCGCCATCGAGCCGGGCTTCGTCGCCGAGCTGTTCGATTTGCTCGAAGAGCATTGCCTCTTCATTGAGGAGCACCTCGAAGAGACGGGCGCAATCCGCACCAATCATTACGCCGGCGATCTGGTGGGCCTGGTCGTGGTGGGCGCGCTGTTTCCGGAGTTGCTCCGGTCGCGCGTGTGGCTGCGTAACTATGGCCGCAAGCTCTGGGAAGAGATTCCGCGGCAATGCCGGGAAGACGGCACCCATTTCGAATCCTCGATGGGATACCAACGCTTGATTGGTGAGCTGTTCCTCGCCGCCATTTTGGCCGCGCGGGCCGGTGGCGCCCCGGCGCCAGCAGAGGTCGAGCACGCGGTCGCGGGCCTGTTCCGCAGCCTGGGCGATACGCTCAAGCCATCAGGCAACATTCCGCAGATTGGCGATCTCGACTCCTGCCGAGGGCTGCCGCTGATGCCGCGCACGCCGCTCGATTGCGGCTATCTTCCGGCGCTGGGCGCTGCCGTTCTTGGCGACCCGTCTCTGAAGCTCGAGGGCGCGGGGTGTCCGGTGGAAGTGGCCTGGCTGTTGGGACCAGCGGGCGTCGCCCGGTTCGACAAATTGCCGGCGCAGGGACGGCCCGGTAATGCTTTATTGAAAGATGGCGGTATCGGGATCCTGCGCTCCGGGACTGGCTATCTCTGCCTCACCGCCGGACCGAACGGGCAGGGCGGCACCGGAGGCCACGCCCACAACGACAAGAACGGGGTCGAGCTTTCGTTCGGCGCTATCGACTTGATTGTGGACCGAGGCACCTTTGTCTATGCGCGCGATCCGGTCGAGCGCAACGCGCGACGCGGCACAGCCGGGCACAGCACCGTGCAGGTGGACGGCAAGGAGCAGAATCGCATCGTGCCGGGCCGGCTGTTCGCGCTGCCTGACCGGACGCGCGCGCGCATGCTCAGCGTTGCAGGCAATGTCGCGGTCGGCGAGCATCATGGCTATCGGAAGCTTGGCGTGCTGCACCGGCGCATCGCGGTCTTGATGCCCGACGCAGCGGCCTTTACAGACGAGCTGCTCGCTACCGCCGGCTCCGGTTGCTCCGCCACCGGCGCAAAAGCCGGCGAGCACTCCTTCGACGTGCGCTGGATTGTCCCGCACACAGATCTGGTAGAGCGCGCGGCGTCCCCGGCCGAGCGCCTGCGGCTCGCCGCTCTGTCCGAACATGGACGTTACGACCTGAACCGTTGCGTGCTGGTCCGCAATTCGACCGGGCGGGAGATTGCCCTTTTCGCCTTTGGCGCAACGTTGGCTTGGCGACTGTCGGTGACTGAAACCGACATTTCGCCGGGATACGCCGAGAAGGCGCCGGCGCGGTTGATCGCATTGCAACTCTCGGGCACGGTACCCGCGAGGATCTTCACAGCGACACTGGTGCTTTGACGAGCGGCAATGGCTAGCTTGCTCGCCAACATGATGGACGGTCGCCCGGAAGGCCGCCGCCCTTCGCTTCGAGCCCCCCCGGAAGGGGCA
>JANYKT010000039.1 GCA_025358085.1 Deltaproteobacteria bacterium
GGCGGCGCGCAGGGCGGCGCCGTAAGCGGGGCTCGCCTCGGCGACTTCGCGCGCGGTCTTCCATTGACGGCTCCAGCTCACGGATTCTATCCTACGTGAAGGCAAGCGCAGGTGCCGCCACTCCTCGACGGCCGAATCGGAAGCGCGCCTGCTCGGGAGCCATCAAGCTGGGGGGTCTGTGGCTGAAAATTTATACGCGCTCTTGCAGCAAGCTCAGCAGATCGCCGCGGCTGGTGCCGCCAAGATGTATGGCGCCGAGGTCGCGGTCGTCACGAACGTCAAGGATCCGCTCAAGCAAGGACGGGTCAAGATCTGCCTTCCGCGGCTGCCGGGAAAGCCCGAGAGCGACTGGGCTCGCGTCGTGCAGCCGGCTGCGGGACCGGGTCGCGGGTTCTACTGGCTCCCGCATGTGCACGACGAAGTGCTCGTTGCGTTCGAGCGCGGCGAGGCCCACAAGCCCTTCGTAGTGGGCTCGCTCTGGAACGGCAAGGACAAGCCGATGAAGGACGCGTACACCGACGAGAACACCTCGGTGATGCTGCAGTCCAGGTCGGGGCACCAGATCCTGCTCGACGACGCGGACGGGGAAGAGAAGATCATCATCGCGGACAAGTCGGGGAAGCGCGCGCTGACCTTCCACGTCAAGAATCAAAATTCTTGATCGAGACAAGCGAAGGCGACCTCGAGCTGCACGCGGCGAAGAAGATCGTTTTCGACTGCGAAGATCTGGAGATCAAGACCAAGAAGAAAGGCACCATCGAGATCGGCACCAAGTTCGATCTGGTGATCAAGGACAAGGGGCAGATCAAGGCGGGGCCGGTGATCAACATGAAGGCGTCCCGCATCGACTTCAACGACGGAGGTAGCGGAGGAGGCGGAGGAGGAGGCGGCGGCGGAGCCAAGGGCGGCGCGAAGGGTGCGGGCGCCAAGGGCGGAGCGAAGGGCGCAGAAGCGAAGGGCGCTGGCGGGGCCGGTGCGAAAGGCGCGGGTGCGAAAGGCGCGGGCGGCGCGGAAGCGGCGCGCGGGCCCGGCGGGGGAGACCTTGCGCAAGACGCAGTTCCAGCTGGGGCCAAAGGGGCCGGCACTGCAGCCGGCGCCGCGAGCCCGGGTGATCCCAAGGAGGGAACAAAACCAGGCGATGCGGCATCTTCGAACCCGGCGGCCGACGCCAAAAAGGAACCGGCCGCCAATCCCAAGACGGAGATCCTGAGTGGGACGCTGGTCAATGCCGCCGGCACGCCGCTCAAAAATTGGCCACTGCGCCTGATCGGACCCGAGGGACTTCCTGTCAGCGACGCCGGCCTCAGCGGCAGGAAGGGAACCACTCAATGCGTGTTCAAGCGCGGGTTCTTCTATAGCGATGCGGAGGGCAAGTATTCTTTCGAAGGATTGACAGGCAAGTACCAGGTCGAGCTGGTGATGCCGGCCGTCGCTTATGACCCCGCCGCGATGCCGCTGTCGGGGAAGAAGCCCGCCGGGGGGCAGCCTGCCGGCGACGCTGCGCCGCCGGCGGCGAATGACGGCCCGCCACCTCCGGGCTCGGGGGAAGAGCTGCCGAAGGGAATGCTCGGCGCCGCCTGCTTCGCGGGCCTCAAGGGCGCGGACCTGAGCGATGGCGAGGCGAGCTTCATCCTGTCGCTCGCGCACCGCGACTCTTCGTCGGACGATCATCTCAAGATGATGCGGCTTGTCTTCAAGGCCTACTGCAAGCTCGGGGCGACTCCGCAGGTTGCGGCCGGAATGTCGTCCCAGTTCGCCATCGAATCGGGCTGGGGCAAGTCCGTCTCCGGCAAGTTCAATTACTTTGGAATCAAAGGAGAGCCGGGGACACTCTGCAAGACGACGGAGCACAATCTGTCGGACGCGGAGGTCGAAAGACTGAAGAGCAAGGATCTCTGGATCAGCTCCGAGCCAGCGACGAAGAAGGACGGCACGCCCTATACCATTCACCATATCTGGGCCGCGTTCTGCGATTACCAGAGCCTGCCCGACGCCCTTCAGCACAAGTATGATCTGCTGGCGGGAAAGACGAGGCAGCAGACTTATACCAAGCACCAGGTGATGGAGTCGGCCACTCCGGAAGAGTTCTGCAAACGCATCCTTGAAGCCGGATATGCGACCGCGGTCGATTACACTGACGTGCTGATTGGCGTGTTGAGGAACGTCGATCAATATGCCTTCAAGAAGAAGGGCCAGTCGTCGGCGATCATCAACGCGACAGCAAACTCCGAAGTCGACCCCTCCCGCTTTTCCTGAGCAAACGAGACTTCCGTGCCCGACGTCAAACTGGAATTTGTGCACCGGTCGAAGGTTTTCACCGGCACCCCGCTGGCCGAGTTGCTGCTGGACGCCGGCTGCCCGCCGCTGGACAAATCGCATGAGAAGAGCGACGCCGTCGTTGCCCTGCAGACCGCGCTGAACCTGCTCGGCTACGACTGCGGCGCTGCCGACGGCAAGTTCGGGCCGGGCACGGCCGCGGTGGTGCGCAGCTTCCAGAAAGACGTGGTGGGCAAGGTCAGGGGCAGCGACTTTGGCGCTACTTCTCCGGGCGATGGTCGCGCCGACTGGCTGACGCTCCTGGCACTCGACGCAGCCTGCGCGGTGAAAGAAGGAGGCTCTTCCGCCGCTGCCGGGGCGCCCGCCAAAGGTTCCGGAGCAAAGCCCGCGCAGCCTGGACCGAAGCCTGTACCAAACGGCGCGGCCAAGCCTGGTGAGCCGGCCCGGCCTTCGACCGACCCGGCGCCGGCGCCCGCGCCCGCCGGCGCCCCCGCCGAACCGCAGCCGAAATCGTCGGTGCGCCCCGGCTATGACCTGCTCCCCGAGGATATGAAAGCTCGCTATTTGAAGATGAGCTTCAGCGTTGATGGGAATCAAATCGATTTCGAGCTCGATCACCTCAAGTACCAGAACATGCACTTCAAGGATGAGGTCAAGGACGGTGTCAAAGTCTTTAATGAATCCTGCAAGGACTTCCTCGTCAGCCTGGTCTTGAATGAGCTGCAGAAAAAGGAGATGGCCTGGCTGGAGGAGAACGTCGGGCCCAGGCTGGCCAAGGGAACGCCGGCCTTCATTGCGCGCGCCTTCATGGGGAAAGGATCCCCCGAGGATATCCAGGCGGTGCTGAAGATCGCCGTGAAGATCACCACGCGCCTGCGCGGAGATTGGCGCGACCAGGGCAGCCTCTCCAGCACCGTCGCTGACTTCTACAAGCGGAACATGGGCCTCGACTGCAACGGCTTCGCCGGCAACTACGCCAAGGCCATCGGCGCCGGCTATGGGCCCGAGACGTTCATTCCCAACTTCGCTCCTGCCGGCAACCGGCGCCAGATGCTCGACGACATCCTGCCGGGCGACGTGATTGTCTGGAACCCCACCCACATCGCGACCATCCAGGGGCGCCGCGGTGACGGCGATTTCGACATCGTCGAGTCCAACGGCGAGACCGAGGTGCAGGGTCTGGGCAACACGACGCGGCGCCTGAAGGAGACGGGCAGCGACAGCTTCAAGATCCAGAAGATCTATCCGGACAAAGTGGGCAACACCGAGACCGTCTGGGTCGCGACACTCAAGTAACGGCGCGGGGGCCAAAGGTGGCCATCCAGGGGCCGCGAGCTTCATGGGTCCAGATATGGGCCCCCCGCGCCACAAGACGGCCCGCTCGGCGTCAGCTACCGTCTTGAAGCAAGCGCCTCAACCCGCTGCAAAAAGCGTTGAAGCTCCGTGAATTGCTCCTCTCGAGCGACAGTAAGGGGCCCATCCGACGCGCCCCATCGCGCTTTTGATACTCAGGAATGAATTTTCGCAGCTCAGCGACCGGACTTCCGAGTCGGTCCGGCTCGCGATAAAGGGCCTTTTGAGCCTGGGCCAACAACTCGGGCTTATCGAACGCCTGGGCAATCGCTTCCCAATCACCGAGCACCCATGACTCCAGATCTCGGCACGCGACGCGGACCAGCACTTTTGATCTCCCGGACTGCACCACGAGGTCAACAAGGCGCTGCTTCACCGCTTGGCAGTCGCCGGAATCCTGGTCGCGCAGAACGACGAAAACCGATTTTGGTGCAAGCCAACCCTTGAGCTTGCGAACGAGCTGCTTCTCCAGATCCTGTTTCCCTTGAAAGACGAGATAACGGACGTCGGCAACCTCCGGCAGAAGGCGGGAAACCAAGCCTTCCAGAAGATCCTTGGCAGAGGGCTCTTCGAGCAGGAACACGAGCGTGGTCATTGCGGGTGCGCGCCGCCGAGGAGGCCCTGCGTCCAGAGGTAGCCGAGCTTGTCCCCCTCCGCCATGTACTTCACCAGCTGCAGGTCGTCGGAGCCGCGCTTGATGACGGTGTATCCATTTTCCTTTACCAGCCAAAACACCTCGCCCAGCTCCACTGCATTCAGGAAGTCGGGGGAGTGCGTGGACACCAGCACTTGCCCCCCGCGCGCCGAGTAGCTGCGGAACTCCTCGGCCAGGTGGCTGAGAAGCGCGGGGTAGAGCTGGTTCTCGGGCTCTTCGACGCAGAGTAAGGGATGCGGGTGGGGGTCCAGCAGAAGCACAAGATATGCGAGCATCTTGATGGTGCCGTCGGAGACGTAGCGCGCCAAGAACGGATCTTCGAAGGAGCCGTCCTGAAACTTGAGCAAGACCCGTCCCTCGTCGGTAACTTTGGAAGTGACATCCTTCATGCCTGGGATGCGCTCACCGAGCCGCTTGAGGATCTGCTCGAACACAGCCTTATGCTGCTTCTGCAGATACTCAACGACCAGAGAGAGATTTTCGCCCTCGCGTGACAAATGCTCCGCATACCCCGCCTCTTGCTCGGGTCGCGCTCTGCTGATGTGAAAGTCCGACAGGTGCCAGTTCTCGATCAGCGTCCCCAGGGCGACTGCGGCCGGAAACCGCTCGAATTGTGCGAGCCCTTTTATGGCGAGGATGTCCGGGCTCCTGAGCGTTTGTGTTTCGCGGTGCAGCTCACTCGCGCTGTCCACGGAGTCGAGCTCGTTGGTGACCGCCTCGCCGGTTCCTTTGCTGAAATCCAGGAAGTGCCACGGCTGGCCTCGGCTCCCTCTCCGGTACTTGAGTACTTCGCGCGCAACGAACGGCTTTCCACCCTGCTCGTCGATCTCGATGGAGTAGGTGATCAAGCTCTGTTTCTCACGGCCCAGGTCGGCCCGGATCTTCAGCTCGATCTCGATCGGCCCGGTGGAGTTGCGCGACCGCACCTCTTGAAAGCCGCGGCTTCCACCGAGTTTGCCCAGCGCCGCAGTGACATTCGTTGCCATCGCATCGCGCAGGAAGCCGAACACCGAGAACAACGTGCTCTTGCCCGCGCCATTTGCTCCCACCAAGACGCAGAACCCGGGAAGGTCGCGCAGATTCACGTCGCGGAACGCTCGGAAGTTCTTGAGCCTGATTGCCTCGACACGCATGAACCTTATGCCTCCATCCGTCCTCGAAATCAGGCCGCATTCTTATCAGGATCCGGGATCCCTTTCACGGAGAATACCTACTAGAGGCTGCGCATCCAAAAAATCGATCTTGATGCTGATAGATAGCTTTGGCGCGGCTATCTCCGATGCTGCGAAGAAGGCCAAATACGAGAAAGAGATCGGTTCTAAGTGGATGATCGCGACGCGCTACAAGGCGTTGCACGAACGCCTCGATGACGTGATCGCAAACAAGGAGATTGCGTTGCCGAAGAACGTCCGAGAGACAATATCCGCGGAACTCCCTGCAGGCTATGAACTCCTCCGGCGCACTCGGAATGCAGCAGGCCATCCGGAGATTCCGGTCGCCGTAGAATCCGAGACAGTTTTCATGAATTTGCGAATGTTTGCCGAGTACGCCCGACGAGCACACAGTCTGCTCGATTACCTTCAAAGGACTCCGATTGATTGGTAGTCGCGATACACGGCGAGCCAGTATAGGTGCCACCCAGGTCGACGTCCGTGCCCCTTAAGACCAGGCGTGGAGCGGGTCTGATCGGTTGCGAGGGCGCGAGCCTTCTCTACAGAAGCTGCACCAGCGCGGCCTGGTCGAGCTCCAGGCGCGCGCCGTCGAGCGCCGCGGCCGCCGAGTCGAAGACCTTCCCGTCCTCCTCCAGCAGCGCCGTCGCCTTCGCCTTGGCGACCTTGCTCTGCGCAAGCCAGCGCGCGAGCCGTTTGTGCGAGGCGTGCTTCTCTGCCGTCACCCGCTCCTTGGCCTGCGCGATCAGCCGTTCGAGCCGGTGCTGCGCGTCGGCTTCGGCGTGCCGCAGCGCCAGCTCCACCGCGGCGATGAAGGGAGCGGGAGGCCCGCCATCGGGCGCGGGGACCGGTTCGATCTTCTGTGCCGAATCAAGTTGCGCCGCGAGGTCCTGTGACACCGCCGCGCCGCCCCGGCCGTCGAGCCGGACCACCACGCGCACCGAGCCCTCCTCGAGGTGCCGCGCCGCCCGCCGCGATGGAACGCGCGCCCCTTGCGCCAGGTCCGCCGCCTCCGGGAGTACGACCAGGTAGCGCGCATCCAGCGCCGCGCCGGTCGCGCCGCGGACCCGTGCGCGATAGACCGTGGCCCGGCCCAATTCGCCGTCGCGGACCCAGCCAAAAAGCGCCTCGACCAGCGGGTGCCCGGTCGCGAACGAGTCGTGCTCCTCGTGCGCCACCGAGACCGATCGGCGAAAAGAACCCAGCACCATGCGGTCCTGCTCGAGATCGAAGCCCGCGAGCGCATCCACTTTCAGCTCCGGCCCGACCTGGAACGAGACCTCGCCGGGCAGCACGTCGACCTCGATGTCGACGGCGAGTCCGATGCGCTTGGCCGCCTCGATGGTCACGCTCTCCAGCCGCGACTCGAGGTGCTCGGCGACCGCGGCCAGGGCCGTCGCCGCGTCCGCGCCCGCCGGGATGCGCGCGCCCAGCCTGCGTGCGCCGCGTTCGGCCAGCGCTTTCACGGCGGCGACGTCGGTGCTGCGCCGGTCGAGCAGCGGGTCGTACGCGCGCGCCACCTCCGCCCGCGCGGCCGAGACTCGCGCACCGATCTCGGCAGTGACCCGGCTCCAGTCCGCGCTGCCGGGCTCGCCCATGCCCAGCGCGAGCAGCTCGCTTTCGACGCGCTCGAGCACCGGATCGAGCCCGCCCACCGGCTCGGTGAACACGCCCACGCCCGCGTCCAGCACATCGAGCACCCGCGCAGCCAGCGTGCCGATGGGCCGGAAGGCATAGATGCGCACCTCGCGCGACTGGCCGATGCGATCGATGCGGCCGATGCGCTGCTCAATGGCGGACGGGCTCCACGCCAGATCGTAATTCACCAGCACATGACAGTGCTGGAAGTTCCGGCCCTCGCCGCCCAGCTCCGTGCAGAGCAGCACGCGCGGACCGTCGGGATCGCGGAAGCGCGCCACCAGCTTGTCGCGCTCGGCGGGCGTGAGGTCGCCGGCATACGCGAGCGCCTCGATGCCCGCGGTCGCCCCGGAGGCCTGCGCGAGCGCGGTGCGCAGGTAGTCGATGGTCTCGCGGGATTCGGCGAAGACCAGCACCTTCTCGCCCAGGAGCTCCTCCGAGAGCAGCTTGCGGAAGGCGTCGAGCTTCGAGTCGCCGAGCGTCGCGAGCTCGGTCGCGCGCGCAGCCAGGTCTTCCAGCCCTGCGGTGCGCAAGCCCGCTGCCAGCGCGGGCGGCGAGCTTCCCAGCCTGCGCAGCAACGACGCCAGCACGGCTCCGGACGGCAGCTTGGTCTCGGTCGCGAGCGCTCCGCGGACGTCGCGCTCGAGCGCTTTTTCTGCCTCGCTCAGCTCGACATCGATCTTGCGCAGCACGCGCGGCGTGAAGCCGCCCACCACGGCTCTTCGATTGCGCAGCAGGCGCGCCGACAAGCCGTAGCTCTCGGAGAGGTGCCTGAGGAGCGGCTCGCCCTCGAGCCCGCGCAGCTCCGTGTCCTCGGGAAAGAGCGCGACAATTTTCTGCTGCACGGACTCGTCGCCTTCGAGCAGGGCCCGCACCAGCGTGGACAAGTCTCCCTGCCGCGAAAGTCGCGCGCGCAGCTCGTCTTCGGTGGCCGCGGGCGCGGGATCGACCAGCCGGAGGAGCGCGTGGTACTCGGCCGGGTCGAGCTGCAGCGGCGTCGCGGTGAGCAGCAGCAAGCCCCAGCTTCGCTTCGCCAGCGCGCTCGCCACTTCGTACGCCCGCTCGCCGCGCAGGTGGTGCGCCTCGTCGATGATGACCAGGTCCCAGCCCGCCTCGGCCGCCTCTTCCGCTTCTTCCTTCGAGCGCGACAGCCACTCCAGCGAAGTGATCACCAGCGGATGCCGCGCCCAGGGCGTGTCCCCGGCTCCGTCGGCCGCAGCACTGGCAGCGACGGCCTCGGGCGAGAGGTCGAGCCCACCGGCGAGCGCCGCTTCGCGATCGGCGTGCGCGCGATCGGGGTCCATCAGCGTGAAGAGCAGGTTGAACTTATGGAACAGCTCGGCCAGCCACTGGACCGTCAGGTGCGACGGCGCGACCACCAGGCAGCGTTTGACCAGCCCGGCGTGCAGCATGGCCGAGAGCACCAGGCCCGCCTCGATGGTCTTGCCCAGACCGACCTCGTCGGCCAGCACGAAACGCGGCTGCGGCGCCGAGAGCACCTGGTGCGCGACCGAGACCTGGTGCGGCTTGACGTAGACGCGCGAGGCAAACAGCGCGCCCAGTGCGTCGGCGCGGCGCTCCAGATCGAGCTTCACCGCCTCGGCGCGCAGCTGGAAATCTTCGACGTGGCCCCAGCGCCCGGAGGCGAGCTGCTCCAGCGGCCCCTCGCGCGGCCGCAGCGCGCGCAGCTCCGCCTCGCTGGTGATGGACGGCTTCTTGCCGGCAGTCTCGACCGTGTAGCGATACAGCTCGTACGATGGCCCCGGCAGCGCGCGCAGCACCGTGGCGGGCGTGCCGTCGGCGAGGCGCGCCGGGGTGTTCGGCGTGAACTTGAAGCGCGACAGCTGCGCATCACGAGAGGAGAGAATCACCGGCTCGCCGGGCCGCCCCGGAAAGTGCGCCGAGAGGCGCGGCGGGTCGTCGCTCGTGGCCAGCACATGACCCACGCCCCAGGAGCCCTGGGCGCGGTGAACAATTTTCATTCCTCTTAGGAAGAGCGCCATCGGCCGGACCTTCTATACTGGAAACAAATGGACGGCCACGCGCAAGCGACAGGAAGATCGAGACCGGGTTGGTGGCCGTTCCTGCGCGCCTGCGCGCTGCTCGGCCTGACGGGCTTCGGAGGAGGGCTCGCCATCCTGGCGCAGGCGGGCGACCTCTTCGAGCGCAAACGCTGGCTGACCGAGCGCGAGTGGGTGCACACCGCGACCGTCGCGCAGCTGGTGCCCGGCGGGGCGGCGACCAACGCGCTCGCGTATGCGGGGCTGCGCTTCCTCGGTCCGCTCGGGGCTCTCGCTGCGGTGTTCGTCTACGTCACGCCGGCAGCGGCGATGATGATCGCGTTCGGACTCGGCTACTCGAAGGTCCACGAGGTCCCGCACCTCGACGCGCTCCTGGCGGGCTTCAGCGCCGCGGTGGTGGGTCTGGTGGTCGCGGTCACCTGGCGACTCGGGCAGTCGGGCCTCCGGCGCGGCTGGCAAGCAGTGCTGGCCGGCCTCGCGCTGGCGCTGGAGCGGCTGGGGCACGCTTCGGTGCTCGAAGTGATCGTCTTCGGCATCCTCGCCGGGCTCGCCGCGGACTCGGTGCAGAAGGGCTACCGGCTGCGCGCGCGACGGCGGCGACACCAATCGCACGCCCCGCTCGCCCACGAAGAGGAAGTGGCCGCACCCGGCGCCGACCCCACCTTTGCGCCTGTCCCCGCGCGGCAAGACAAGACGGCCGAGACCGACGACGCCGACGAGCCTGGCGACTCCGGTGGCACGCCGCTGGGAGCGCTCCTGCTGCTCCTCGTCCCGCGCACGCCGGGTGCGCTCCAGCGCCGTATCGCGGCGTTGAAGGGCTGGCTCGGACTCTCGGGCCTGGCGGTCCCGGTCGGAATCGCGCTGCTCTTCACTTTCGCTCGCGTCGGCGCGGTCGCGTATGGCGGCGGCTTCACCATCGTGCCGCTGATCGAGCGTGAGGCGGTCGAGCAGCACGCCTGGATCACCCACCAGGAGTTCGCCGACGCCATCGCGCTCGGGCAGGTGACGCCGGGCCCGGTGATCATCGCCGCGACCTTCATCGGCACCCGTGCGGGCGGCGTGCTGGGCGGCATCCTCGCGACGCTCGGCGTCTTCGGCGTGCCGGCGCTGATGGTCATCGGCGGAGGCGCCTGGATCGATCGCTGGCGACGCGCCCGCGCGGTCAAGGCGGCGCTGCGCGGGCTGGTGCCGGCGGTGGTGGGCATGATGGCGGCGGCGGCGGTTGGCCTCGCCGGCGCCGGCATCCACGACGAGACCGGCGTCGTTCTAGCCGCCGTCGCATTCGTCGGTGTGGCACAGTTCAAGCTCAACCCGGCCGTCGTCGTCTTCCTTCTAGGAGCGGTGCGCGTGTCACTCTCGGTGTTCGCCAATGTCTGAAGATTTCCGCTCTGCGGCGGGGGAGCACGCCGCGACGCTGGTCACCGACGGAATGGTCATCGGGTACGGCACCGGTCGCGCCGCCACCGCCGCGCTCGAGGCGCTGGCCCGGCGGGCCTTGCGCGTGCGCGGCGTGCCGACCTCCGCGAGCACCGCCGAGACCTGCGCGCGCCTCGGCCTTGCGCTCACCACGCTCGACGAAGATCCAGTGCTCGATCTCGTCATCGACGGCGCCGACGAGGTGGACACCGATCTGCAAATCCTCAAGGGCGGCGGCGGCGCGCACGTGCGCGAGAAATTGGTTGCGCTGGCGGCCCGGCGGCGCATTATCGTGATCGAAGAATCCAAGTTGGTTTTGCGCCTGGGCACCACGCGCGGACTGCCCATCGAGCTGCTTTCCTTCGGGTGGCGCTCGACCCTGTCGCGCATCGCCCAGGTGCTGCCGGGAGCGGTCCGCCGCGAAGGTCCCCTGAGCGACAACGGCGGCGTGCTGGTGGACGCGCCGCTGCCTCCCGACGCCGACCTGCACGCCATCGACTTGTTGCTGAAGGCCATCTGCGGCGTGGTCGATCACGGACTGTTTCTCGATCTCCAGCCGACGCTGGTGGTGGGCGGCGCGGGTGGCGTGCGCGTGCTGCCCTGAACTGCGCGCGACATCCCGCGGCCACCGCAGGCTGGCAATGCATCGGCTGCGGCGACGCGCTCTGCCCAGGCTGTGCGGCTTTTCGCAGGGCCGGTTACGGAATCATCGAAGTCTGCCTCTCTTGCGGCGGCCTCGCGACCGTGCTGCGTGAGCGCCGCGCCGTGCTCCATCCCTTCGGCAACGACTCGCTGCTGGCCGCCATGCGGTGGCCATTCTCAAAAGAAGGATTGCTCTCGGCCGCTGCCTGCGCGGTGGTGCTCTGGCTGCTCGCGAAGACCGGCGGCCTGGGCGGCCTCGTCGCCGACGGACTGGTGGTGTCATTCCTCTTCCGCGTCACCGTCTCGACCGCGCGCGGTGCCGAGGGCTTCCACGGCGCCGACGACTTCCGCGGCTTCTTCCAGGACGTGCTGGGCCCGCTCTTCCGCGCGCTGGTCGCGAGCGTGTGGTCATGGGGGCCGTTCTTCGCCTTCGTGATCTGGCGGCGCGGCGGCTTCTTCACGCCCGACGACCCGCTCCAGCTGCGCGAGATCTCGTTTGTGCCGGTGCTGCTTCTCTTCGCGGGCACGCTGCTCTTCCCGATGGCGCTGCTCGCCGGCGCGCTCGAGTCGCCGCTTGTGCACCTGCTCAATCCTCTGGTGGTGGTGGGCTACGCCGTGCGGCTCGGCCGCGACTATCTGCGGGTGTCGCTCTTCTGCCTGGCGGTATCGCTCACCGAGTCGGTGCTGCTGCGGATCTTTGGCTTGGTCGACGCTCACGTGCTCGGGCTGCCCGACGTGGTGCAGATCACCGCGCTGCTGTATCCGCCGCTGATGATGTTTCGCGCGCTCGGCCTGCTGGTGCGGGCGCGCGGCGACGAGCTTGGATACGGCGGAGCGGGGACTTATCTCGGGCCGGTGCTGGGTGACGCGCGCCCGGAGACGGAGCTGTTGCCGAAGGACCGCGACGAGCTGCTGCGCGAGCAGTCCGGGCGGGCGCGCGACGAAGGCACGGTGCCGGGCGAGCGCGCGGCGGGCGAGGCGAGGCCGCATCCGCTGGCGGGAGGAGCTTTCGCTGAGAAGCCCGCTCCGGATGCGGCGCGCGGCTCGATTGCGGAGCGCGGCTCGTTCGCGGAACACGATGCGACTGCGGAGCGTGATGCGACTGGGGGATTCGATGCGACCGGGGAGCGTGATTCGATGGAGGCGCGCGCTCCCGCTGGGTCCGTGACCCTGATTGCGCCTGAGGACCTCTCCGCAGGCGCGGCCGAGCTGTTCGCGTTGGCACGCAAGGTGACTGAACACGACTACGGGGCCGCAGCCGCGCTGCTGGCAAGCGCGCGCGGTGCTATCCCCGCGTCGCTGCTTTCGGCGGGCTCCTGGATCGACCTCGCCAAAGCCTGCCTTGCTGGTGCACGAGCCGACCTCGCCGTCGCGTCGCTGCGCCGTGCGGTCGCCATCGCGCCGGACGGGCCCCACGCGCCGCAAGCGCTCCTCCGGGCCGCGCGCATCCTCGACGAGAAGCTCAGCGACCGCGCGGCGTCCGACCAGCTGTTGCGCGAGCTCGTCCTGCGCCACCCCACCTCGGAAGAAGCGCGCTTTGCCCGCCGGAGACTGCCGGGCTCTTGAGCCGCGCTAAAGCCTGCACGGGCGGTGCGGCGGGCGACGCGCGCTCCTCCTCCGCGGCCCCCGTCCGAAACACCGCCAAGAATTGACTCAAGTGGTGTCGTGGCAACCGACGCGCAACAGCCAGGTCTCGGGGCCTGCGACCGGCGCGGCAGGCCCGGGCGAGCAGGCGAGATACCGCACCGAGCTGAACGGATTTCCGAATGAGGCGCTGATTTTTTCGCCCCAGGCGCGCGCGTGGTGCGCGAAGTTCATCAGCACGTAGCGCAGCGCGCGGGCGGCCTCGCGCGGCGTCTTCAAGATATGTGCGTGGTAGCGATCGCCGAACACGCGGCCCTTCCGCTTCATCATCCGGTTGAGCGCCCGCGCGAGCCGCACTTCGAGCCCCTTCATTCCGCGCGCGAGCGACTCCTTGCTCCCGGCCTCGACCAGCAGATGCAAGTGATTCCCCTGCACGGAATAGTGGACGAGCCGGAAACCGAACCGCTGGCGCCCGGCGTGAAAGGCCGGCTCGAGAGCGCGCAGGGAGCGGAAGCTGCGCAAATTCCAGCAGCCGTTCGCGACCCGCAATGTGACGTGGACCGGGTGTCGCGCCGCGAGATCGTCTCGCTGCAGGTGGGGCATGCCCGAGTGCTTCGAGCGCTTCCGCCCTGCCCCGGCACGCAGGCCTCCCCGCGAGTTGAACCTCAGCTTCGCCTGCATGATTTGATTATGGCAGACAATTGGTAAATATCGAGTTTCGGCGCTCACGAAAGGGATGGTCATTTTTTGATCGTGGCGCTCCGGCCCTTCGGGCCTCCGCTTGTGCGGGGGGCTACGCCGCCCCCCGCAACGCCCCCGGGCGCGCAGGTGCAGCCAGCAGCGACAAGGCGCTGCTCCGGGAACCAAGCGCTACTCGCGGTGTCGCAGCGGCGCGAACCAGCCGCGCACGCCCGCGCCCCACACGGTCGCCGCAACGAGCGCAACCAGCAGCAGGGCCGCGAGGGACTGTGCCGGGTGCGCCAGCAGCTGGGAAGTCAATGGCAGCGAGGCAAGAGTCAACGACGCGCTCGCGGCGGGAAAACCGATACGCCCGCCGAACGCTGCGACCGCGACGCAGGCCACGGCCGTGCCCGCCACGCTCACGCGCGCGGTCCGAATCCGGCCGAGGTGCAGGAGCGCGCCGCAAGCAACCAGCGCCAGGGCGAGACCGGGCGGAACTCCCTTTGCCACCAGTACGGCGGCAAGCAGCGTGGCTCCCGCGACGTCGATGCGCGCTGCGAGCGGCACCACGAGCAGGAGCGCCACCGCCCGAGGCTCGCCCGGCAAAGAGGTAGGCGCGAGAGTCGCGAGACTGGCCGCCGCAACGAGAGCAACCAGCAGCCACGGGGCCCGGCGCCGCAGCTGCGAGAGGGCCTGCTGCCTCAGAGCCGCCAGTCTCAGACCCGCAAGTCTTTGGCCCGGCGCCTCGAGCGAGCCCCGTTCGCGCGGCGAGAGCAGGAGCAGCACGAGCAGCGTCGCCGCGGCGGCTGGCCCGCCCAGCAAAAGGGCGATGAGAACGGCGTCGACGGGCAGCCGCGTCCACCGGCTGGCGAGAAGCCCGGCGACCAGCGCGGGCGAAACGGCGAGCCCCAGCGCCAGGAGCGTGCGTGCGAATCCGGCGCTTGCGTGCGGCTGGAGGAGCGCCCCGAACCCAGCCACTCCCAGCCCCGCAAAGCACGCGAGCAAGTCGCAAGCAGGCTCCCAGCGAGAGGCGAAATGCTGCTCGCGAATTTCATCGGCGACGACATGCAGCAGCGCGCCGGCGGTCACCGCGGTCGCCACCTGCAGCACCGCCATATCGGTACGGAGCGCGGGCAGGAACGTGCTGCAGAGCACGCCGGTCACGCCCGCCCCCGCGATGACGAAGACTCGCAGCAGCGCCGCGCGCGCACCCAGCAGCTCGAGAAAGGGCAGCGTCACCGCGGCCGTCAGCGGCGCGTGGTGCGCCACCAGCGCGATCTCCAGGTCGAGGTGACCCTCGGGTGCCTGCAGTGCCGCCACCAACGCGAGGCCCTCGACCACCGAGTGGAAGATCAGCGCGGCAAAGCCCACCTCGGCCGCGACGCGCGGACCGGTCAGCCCGCGTGCTCGCAAAAGACCGGGGCCGAGCGAGCGCGCGGCCAGCTCCAGCAGCCACGGGAGCGCGAAGCCGAGCGCAATCCAGAGCAGCGCGCCCGCGCCCATGGCGGGCAGGAGCTCGGGCAGCAGGTGGAAGGCGACCACGCCGGCTGCGGCGGCGAAGGCGAAGGTGCGCGTCAGCTCGAGCAGCGTCCGGCGCCGCTGCGCAACGAGGGCCAGTGCGCCGCCCGCCAGCGCGGAGAGAGCGGCGAGCGCGACGGCGAGCAGCACGGTCAGGCCGTGCAGCGCTGGCAGAGGCCGCGCAGCTCGAGCAGGTGTCCCTGGACCACGAACCCCGGCGCGCGCACGCGCAATGCGGCCAGCGCCTTCTCGACAGCGCCGGAACGAAACTCGCGCGCCGCGCCGCAGGAAGTGCAGACGATGGCGTGGTGGCAGGAGGGTGAGCGCTGCGCGCACGGTCGCACCGCGGTGGAGCCCAGCACGCGGTGCACGAGGCCCAACGAGAGCAGCGTAGCGACGTTGCGATAGACCGAGACGCGATCCACCAGCACCCCGCGCCGCCGCAGCTCGCGGTGCAGCTCGCGGGGCCCGAGCGGCTTCTTCTCTTCCAGCAGCAAAAGCAGCGCGCGCCGCATGGGCGTAATGCGCCGGCCGCCGCGCCGCAGCGCCTCTTCTGCCTGGACCGAGAATCTCATCGGACGCCACGCTAGCGTAGATGCAACAGAGTTGCATCTAGAAAAACCTTGCCCGCCAGCGGACAATCCCGCATGAAGGCGCGCCGTGAACCTGCCCGCGCTCCTCGGTGCCTTCGGGCTGGTCTTCCTGCTCGAGCTGCCGGACAAGACCGCCTATACGGTCCTCATCCTCTCGACTCGCCACCGCGCGCTGCCGGTCCTGCTCGGCTCGATGGCGGCTTTCGCCATCCAAAGCGCCTTCGCGGTGCTGCTGGGGACGATGCTGCACCTGCTCCCCGCCGCACTGCTCGACTGGGGCGTGCTCGCCCTGTTCGCCGGCTTCGGCCTGCTGCTCCTCTGCGGCAAGGAGGCGAAAGCGGTCGAGCGGCCGATGCCCGATGGCCACGTCTTCCTCACCAGCTTCGGGCTGGTCTTCATCGCCGAGTTGGGTGACGCCACGCAGCTGGCCACGGCCGCCATGGTGGCGCGCCTGAACGATCGCTGGTCGGTGTTCATCGGCGCGACGCTGGCGCTCTGGGCAGTCGCAGCCATCGCGGTCACCCTGGGCCAAAAGCTTGGCGACCGCATCCCGAAACTGCTGGTCCGGCGCCTCGCCGGGACGATCTTCCTCGTGCTCGCGGTCTACGTGGCGCTGAGCCATCTCTGAAGCAGGGAAGCTCCGCGCGCGAACGCACCGGGCTCGGGCAGCAGGCTGACGACCAGATAGCCGGTCTCGGGAAAATCGAAAAAGTACCCGGGGTGCACCAGCACGCCGCGCTCCAGCAGCAAGAGCGCCCACTCTTCCTCTGACCGCGAGCGCGGGACCGAGAGAATGGCGGACCAGCCGCCCTCGGAGGGCAGCACGCTCCACGGGGCATCCGCAGGGCGCGCGTCGTGCAGCGCGCGCAGGTTCTGCTTCAATCGCGCACTGAGCTGCTGCTGGAAATCGTTGCGTCCCGCAAGCAATTGCGGCGCGGCCAGCTGCACCGGCGTCGACACGCTCAGGTACGTATCGGCGATGAGTTCCAGCTTGCGCAGAGCGTGATCGTGGCCCGGCCCCGCCGCGACGCACCAGCCGAGCTTGAGCTGCGGCAGGCCCGCGACTTTCGACAGGCCGGAAAGAGAAAACGAGAGCACGTCATCAAATGCCGCCGCCGTGCGCATGCGGCGCGCGTCGGGCTGCCAGGCGAAGTCGGCAAAGACCTCGTCGCTGATCAAAGCCGCACCATGGCGCGCGCAGAGCCCGGCCAGCCGCGCGCGCTCGGCGAGCTTGAGAAAGGCGCCGGTCGGATTGCCGGGGCTCACCACCAGCACGGCGCGCGTTCGCTCACTGAACGGCAGGTCCTCGAAACAAAGGTGCCATTCGCCGTCGAATCGATATCTGTATGGAACCGCGCGCACCGACTCGAGCGCGGTCAACCAGCCAAAGAGCGGATAGCTGGGCTCGGGGACCAGCACCTCGTCGCCCGGATCACAGAGCAGCTTGAAGAGGAACGAATACGCCTCGCTGGTCGAGGCGGTGAGCAGCACCTGCCCGGCTGCAACGCCGTGATAGGCCGCCACCGCTTCGCGCGCCGGCAGCAGGCCGCGCGGCTCCGGGTCGTAAAACGGCGCCGGCGGCAATGCGACAGGGGCGCTTGCCAGGCCGATGCGCGTGGGGTTCGACTCGGTGAGATCGATGGTCGACAGCCCCGCCGTTCGACGCACGGCGAGCGCCTGCGAGAGCGCGTTCGCTTCGGAAGAAGCGAGCGAGAAGCGGCTCACGCCTCGGGCATGGAGACTTCGCCGCGCGTGGGCAGCGGCAGGCGCTCGCGGTCCTTCAGCACGAAGCGCAGCGCGGACCAGATCTCGTCGACAGAGATGATCTTGTCGTCGGTCAGGCCACCCGCGAGCCCGACCGCGCGCACCAGGTCCTCGGTGAGGTCGGTGAAGAAGCCCGAGCTCTTGCGCGGCCAGGCGACCCAGAGAAATCCGCGCGGCGCGAGCGCATGCCTGGCCTTGGGGAACAGCTCGCCGAGCACCGCGCGCGACGAGGAGAAGAGCACCACCACGTCGGCCATGCTGACGATCTTGGCCGTGACCGAGGCGCCTTCGGGCAGCGGGTCGAGCTTGTGCGCGAAGCCGATGGGCGGATCGAGCAGCAGGACCCGGCGCCCTTCCTTGATGCCGAGCTTCCTGGTGAGCGTGATTTCCGAGGCGGCATCCATCCGTGCGTGCATCTAGGGGCGAGCCGCGAAAATTGGCAAGACCCTCGCGCGCGCGGGGTCGAAAATCCGCTGTAGGCGATGTAGGCGCTGTAGGATCGTCCGGTGAAGACCATCCGGATCGGCCTGCTTGGAGTGGGGACCGTGGGCGACGCCGTGGCGAGAGCGCTTTCCGCAACGGAGCAATCGAGTCTCGCGCCGTCCGGCGCCGCGGGAGCTTCGCGATGAGGCGCGGCGTCCTCGCTCGCTTCGCCGACCGCCTGCCGCTCACCGCGCGCACCCCCACGCTCACGCTCGGCGAAGGCGACACGCCCCTCATCGCCGCGCCACGGCTGGCGCGCGAGATCGGCTGCCGCTTTCTCTGGCTCAAGTTCGAGGGCCAGAACCCAACCGGATCCTTCAAGGACCGCGGAATGGTCCTCGCCATCGCCAAAGCGGTCGAGGACGGCGCAACCGCCGCCGTCTGCGCCTCCACCGGCAATACCTCGGCGAGCGCGGCCGCCTACTGCGCCGTCATCGGCATCGCCTGCCGCGTGGTGGTCCCCGACGGCAAGGTCGCGCTCGGCAAGCTGGCGCAGGCGGTGGCGCACGGCGCGCGCATCGTCGTCCTGCGCGGCAACTTCGACGAGGCGCTCATCGCCGTCCGCGCGATCGCCAAAAAGACAGGCATCGCGCTGGTCAACAGCGTCAATCCTTATCGAATCGAAGGGCAGAAGACAGCCGCATTTGAAATCATCGAGACGCTTGGCCACGCACCCGACGGCCTCGCGCTGCCCGTCGGCAACGCCGGCAACATCACTGCCTACTGGAAGGGATTCCGCGAGGCCGGTACCAAACCCGTGCTCTATGGCATCCAGGCGGCGGGCGCGGCGCCGCTGGTCCTGGGCACGCCGGTCGCGCATCCCGAAACAATCGCGACCGCCATCCGCATCGGCAACCCGGCGTCGTGGGCAGGCGCGGTCGCGGCGCGCGATGAATCAGGCGGACTGTTTGGTAAGGTTACTGATGATCAGATTATCGAAGCTTATCGAATGCTTGCCTCCGGCGCGGGCGTCTTCTGCGAGCCCGCCAGCGCCGCGCCAGTCGCGGGCCTGCTGCAACTTTCGCGCGCGCAGCCCGGCCGCTTCGCGGGCCAGGAGTTGGTCGCGGTCCTGACCGGGCACGGGTTGAAAGACCCGCAGACGGCCATCGGCAGCGCGCCGCCGCTCGGTGCGGTGGTCGCGCCCGGGGACCTCGAGGAGGCGCTGCGATGAAGCCGTTTACCCTGATGGTCCCCTGCTCCACTTCCAATCTGGGTGCCGGGTTCGACGCGCTCGGCCTCGCGCTCTCCGGCCCCGACCTGATCGTGCGCGCAACACCGGGTGGCGATCGCCTGCACATCTCGGGGCTTTCGGGCGAAGGCGCGGACCGGCTGCCTCGCGACGCGACCAATCGCGTGATCATGGCGGCGCACCACGCGGCGGTGGCAGCAGGCAAGGACCCGGCGCTGCTGGCGGCCTCCCTCGAGATCCACTCGTCCATTCCATTGAAACGCGGCCTCGGCTCCTCGGCCGCGGCAGCGGTCGCCGGCGCGATGCTCGCCGATCACCTGCTCGAAGGCGCGGTGGGTCTCGAGCGCATTCAACAAGTCGCGGTCGAGCTTGAAGGACACCCTGACAACGTCGTGCCGTGCCTCCGCGGGGGCGCGCAGGTGTCGGTGCGTGACGACCAGGGCCGCGTGTGGTCCTGCGAGATCCCCATCAAGCTCGCGCTGCGCGGCGCCATCTACATGCCCGATCAGGAGCTCGCCACCACGGCGGCGCGCTCGGTGCTGCCGCGCGAGGTGTCGCTCGCCGACGCAATCTTCAACCTGGGCAGGACCGCGCTGTTCGTGGCCGCGCTCGGGCAGGGCCGCATCGACCTGCTCGGCGAGGCGATGGAAGACCGTATCCACCAGACACCGCGCGCGGGCCTCTTGCCCTGGCTGCCCGAGCTGCTGCGCGAGGCGCGAGCCGCGGGCGCGGCGGGCGCGGCGCTGTCGGGGGCGGGCACCACCGTCTTCGCGCTTTGCTCTCCGGAGTCGGCGCGCGCCGTCGCTGCCCGGATGATGGAGGTGGCCGCCGCCCGCGGCGTCGCGGGCCGCTGCGACGTGGTCGAGGTCGCGGTCCCCGGCGCGCACGTGCTCGGCACCGGCTAGCTCAGAGAGACCACCCCAGACCAAGCTCGGCAGACGGCTACGGCCTCACGTCCCCAGAATCGTCGAGATGGCGAGGTCGATGCGCTCGCGAAACTTGTCGTCCGCGTCGACGAACTGCACGCCCACCCCGGCTGGCGTATTTCGCTGCCGTCCCTGCTCCGGCGTCACGCGGTGCACCACCACTGCCTTCGCCTCGACAGGTGCGCCGCCGCCGGGAAGCTCCATGGAGACGCGCATCACCGAGTCCATGGGCGGCGGCTCGTTGGTCTCCACGAAGACGCCACCGGCGCTGATGTTGGCTGCGTACTGCAGCACAAAGTCCTGCACGTTTGCGAAGCGCACCGCGAAGCGCGCGCTGTAGCGCGGGAAGGTGCGCGCGTCGTCCGGCGCGGGCTGCAGCACGACCGCGCCGATGGGCGTGGACAAAGGCGCGCGCGTCTTCTGCCGAAGCAAATCATCGATGCGCGCCTGCTCGGTTGGACGCAAATCGACAAAGTCCGCCCAGAATCCGCCCTCGCTCGTCCCCTTGACTGGCTCCGCTACCACTGCGCTCAATTCCACATCGAACGGCGCGCCCGGCAGATACAGCCTCATCCGCAGCCGCGCGCCCACCTCTGGCGGCGTCAGACAGCGGACGTAGACGCCGGTCGACCCGAGCTCTCGCGTGGTCGTCTGCACCGCCTGGGTGCCGGAGGCGAAGCGAATGGGAAATACGATTGGAACGCGATTCATTGCGGCTACCTCATCCTTCGATCATGGTGCGGCACACGGGAGGCGGGGTGGTGCCCGCGACCGTGGAATATGCAGAGAAATCCACCGTGCCCCGCCGCTCGCGCAGCACCTCTTCGTCATAGAGCGCGCGTCCCGTCAAATCGGAGCAGCAAATCTCTACCGTGGCGTCGGCGAGGATGGCAGGAGTCCGCCACTCTTCGGGCTTGCCCAGTTCGAAGTGGCGCGTCGCTTCGCTGTCGATCATCGTCACCGGCCAGAGCGCATTGGCCGTGATTCCGAGGTCGCGTTCCTCCGCGGCGATGGCGAGCGCCAGCAAGGTCATGCCCATCTTCGAGACGAAGTAGGGTCCCTTGCCCGCAACCTGCGAGACGTTGACCGGCGGCGACATCATCACGATGCGGCCGTGCTTCTGCTCGCGCATGGCAGGCAGCACCGCGCGCGAGCAGAGGAAAGCGCCGCGCACGTTGACCCCCATGACCAGGTCGAACTTGCCGGCGGACCAGTTGGCCACGGGCGCCCAATGAATGGCGCCCGCGTTATTGATCAGGATGTCAATGCGACCGAAGGCTTTGAGTGTCTCGTCGCGCAGGCGCTCGATGTCGGCAAACTCACGCACGTTGCACTGCAGAGGCAAGGCGCGGCGGCCGAGCAGCACAATCTCCCGCGCCGTCTCATGAATGGTGCCCGGCAAGCGTGCGTGCGGATCGCTGGTCTTCGCCGCCACGACGACGTCGCAACCTTCGCGCGCGAGGGAGAGCGCCACCGCCTTGCCCACGCCGCGCGAAGAACCGGTCACGATCGCCACTTTGCCCTGCAGCCGCATTTGAGTCGCTCCCTTCCGCAGCCCGCCAGGCACCTCTATCAGATGGACCTCTGCATTTCGCAAAAGGCTACGACGGGCGGAAAAGTGCGAGGCTGAAACGGTGGTGCCGCGAGGTCGCCCAGCACGGAGGAAAAGCCCTCTTGTCCAGCATTGCGGCAACGTTCGTCGGTTCCAGCCGTGCTCCGGTCGCAGGCCCGGGCAAGCGTCTTCAATTCCACCGCCACACGATAGACGCTTGCGGAGTCAAGGACCGGCGGCTAGTTTCGCGGCCCCTTTCCGATTGAGGAGCTTCCTTGGCGCTGCGCACCCCGCTCTATCCGGCCCACCTCGAGGCAGATGCCCGCATGGTTGAGTTCGCCGGCTGGGACATGCCCGTGCAGTACCAGGGCGTTCTCGAGGAGCACAAAGCGGTGCGCGAGCGCGTCGGACTTTTTGACGTCAGCCACATGGGCGAGGTGCTGATCGAAGGCCCGCGCGCGCTGGAAGCGACCCAGCGGCTGATTACCAATGATCTCTCCAGATGCGCCGACGGACAGGCGCAATACAGCGCACTCCTGAATGAGCGCGGCGGTGTCATCGACGACATCATCGTCTATCGCTTCTCGCCTGAGCGGCTGTTCATCTGCGTCAATGCCAGCGGGCGCGAGAAGGACTTTGAATGGATGAAGGCGCATATCGGCGAAGGCGCCACCGTGACCCAGCGGTCCGACGACTGGGCGCAGATCGCCGTGCAAGGACCGCTGGCCGCCGGAGTCGTCGATGCGCTCTGCGAACCCAGAGTCATTGATCTTGTCTATTACCATTTCAGGGAAGCAACGGTCGCGGGTATCGCCGGCTGTATCGTCGCGCGTACCGGATATACCGGCGAGGATGGCTTTGAGATCTTCTGTCCGCCGTTGAAATCAAAGCAGCTGTGGGACACGCTGCGCGAAAAGGGCGGGACGCCCTGCGGGCTGGGCGCGCGGGACAGCCTCCGGCTCGAGGTCGCTTATCGCCTGTATGGCAATGATATGGACGCAGATCATACGCCTCTGGAAGCGGGTCTCGGCTGGATCGTCAAGCTGGACAAGCCCGGCGGGTTCATTGGCTCCGAGGCATTGAAAGCGCAGAAAGCTTCTGGACTGAAGCGCAAGCTGGTGGGCTTCAAGCTGACGGGCAGGGGGATCGCGCGGCACGGATATCCGGTGCTGTCGCAGGGCCTGCGGGTCGGCGAAGTCACGAGCGGCACCATGAGCCCGATGTTGAAGGAGCCGATTGGCCTTGCTTATGTCCCGGCCGAGCTATCGAAAGAGGGCACTGTGTTTACTATCGAGATCCGCGGCAAGCCCGTGGCCGCCACGGTGGTGAAGACGCCCTTTGTCACCAAGTCCGCCAGCAAATGAGCGCGCCGCAAACCGAGGCGCGCAGGCTGGGAAGTTCCACGCTGGAGCTGGACGGCGACACCGCCGTCTGGCGGTTCAACCAAGAGGGTCTTTAATCCATGGCCACTTATCCGCAGAACCTGAAGTACACCAAAGACCACGAGTGGGCGCGAGTGAGCGCCAACACCGCGACCATTGGAATCACCGCCTTCGCCAAAGACCAATTGGGCGACGTGGTCTATCTGGAGCTGCCCGAGGTCGGCGCCCAGATCACCAAGGGCCAGCCCTTCGGCGTGGTCGAGAGCACCAAAGCGGTCAGCGAGCTGTTCGCGCCGGTGACCGGCAAGGTGACCAAGATAAACCAGACGCTGGTGGAGGCGCCCGAGGGTATCAATGACGACCCTTATGAGAAGGGCTGGATGATTGAAGTCCAGGTCGCGAGCGAGGCCGACTTTGCCGACCTGCTCGACGCCCAGGCTTATGAGAAGATCGTTGCCGGTGAGCAGCATTGAGCGGTTGGATCTGCGGGGGCTGCTCTGCCCGCTGACCTGGGCGCGAACGAAATATGCGCTGCAGAAGCTTCCGCCCGGCGCGGAGATCGTCGTCGTACTCGATCACCGCCCGGCGGTGCCCGATATCCGGCGCAATGCGGAAGAGCTGGGTCACGAGGTCGTCGCCACGCGCGAGCCGGAGGAGGGCGTTTGGGAAATGCAGCTGCGGCGGGGCTGATCTTGCTGGGAGCCGCCTGCGCGACGGCGCGACCCGCGGCCGACGGCGCGCGACCCGCGGGCGACGACGGCCGGTCCGCCGGCGACGGCGCGCGGTCTACCGGCGACGCTCGGCTCGCCACGCTCACCGCAGAAGCCATCCAGTTTCCCACCGTCGCCGGCAACCTCGAGGCGCGCGCGGGCTTCCAGGCCTGGGTGCGCCGGACCGCGCAGGGCCTGGGCCTGCAGACGCGCGAGGCCGATATGGTAGTCGAGGTCGAGCTCCCCGGCCCCCCCGGCGCACCGGTCCTTGGCCTGGTGGTGCACGGCGACGTGCAGCCGGTCGAGTCGAGCGCCTGGACCGAACCGCCTTTCAGCGGCCTGGTGCGCGATGGCTCGATCGTCGGCCGCGGCGCCGCCGATGACAAAGGCCCGCTGGTGCAAGCGCTCCTGGCAATGTCCGCGCTGCGCCCCGAGACGCGGACTTACACCGTTCGATTGCTGGTCGGCAGCGACGAAGAATCGGGCTCCTCCGATATGAAGGATTACCTGAAGGATCATGCCCCGCCCGCGTTCAGTCTGGTGCTCGACTCCGCCTTTCCCGTCGTGGTCGGTGAGAAGGCGTGGAATGCCTTGACGGTGACCGCTCCGAAAGATGCCACCATCGAATTGTCTGCCGGACTCGCGCCCAGCATCGTGCCGGATAGTGCGCGGCTGAAGTGGCCCGGCGCAATGCTGCCCTCGAAAACGCCCGATCCGGGAACGCGCGCGGAGCTCGTCGATGGCACCCTCATCGTGCATGGAAAGTCGGCGCACTCGGGTGTCAATATCGAGGGCGGCCGCAACGCGCTGGTCTCGCTTGCCCGCTTGGTCGACGGCTTGTTGCCGCCCTCGGGAGCCCGCGACCTGCTTGCCTTTGCGCGCTTCGCCGGACAGGACCTGTACGGCACCTCTCTCGGTCTCATCAACGACGACCCGCTCTGGGGCCGCTTCAACGTCAATGTCGCCGTTATCAAGGACGGCACCTTGACCATCAACCTGCGCCGCCCGCCGCCCATGACCGGCCCGCAGCTCAAGGCGCATCTCGATTCACTCGTGGCCGACTTCAATGCGCGCACTGGCGCAAAGCTGGTTGCCGGTGGCTACTACGCCGACGAGCCGCTGGTCTTCGATCCGCAGTCGCGCCTCGTGCGCCGGCTGATGGACGACTATGCGCGCGCAACCGGTACGCGCGAGAAGCCGGCTATCTCGGGCGGCGGTACTTATGCCAAGCGTTTGCCCCATGCCATCGCCTTCGGGATGTGGTTTCCCGGAAAGCCGTATCCGGGGCATGACGTCGACGAAAAGATTTCCATCGCGGACCTGGAGCGCGGGTATGCCGTGCTGCTGGAAACCCTGCGCGATCTGGCCGAGCACGAGCCGCTGCAAGATCCGTTTGGCAAGTGATAGCGTCCCCCGCCTCATGACATCCCGACGACTCCAGGGCCTGGTCCAGTCCGACATCCGCCGCATGACGCGCGAGTGCGAGCGCGTGCAGGGCATCAACCTGGGCCAGGGCATCTGCGATCTGCCCACGCCGCCCCTGGTGCGCGATGGCGCCATCGCGGCCATTCGCGAGCAGAAGAGCACCTATTCATTCCCTGAAGGCACGCGCGAGTTGCGCGAGGCCATCGCGCGGAAGCTCGCTCGCGACAACGGCATTGCAGCCGACCCGGCCACGGAGATCTGCGTCACGACCGGCGCGAGCGGCGCCTTCACCTGCGCCGTCCACGCGCTGCTCGACCCCGGCGACGGCCTGCTCCTTCTGGAGCCATATTATGGCTATCACCTGAATGCGGCCATCGTGGCCGGGCTCATGCCGCAATTCCTCACGCTGCACCCGCCAGCATTCGCTATCGACGAAGCCGCGCTGGAAGCAGCCATGACGCCGCAGACCAGGGCAATCGTCATCTGCACGCCGTCCAATCCCAGCGGGAAGATGTTCGGCGAGGCCGAATTGCAGGCCGTCGCGCGCGTCGCCCGCAAGCACGGCGTCTTCATCATCACCGACGAAATCTACGAATACATCCGCTATGACGGCCGCCCGCATCTGTCGCCCGCGTGCTTCGCTCCCGAGCGGACGGTCAGCATCATGGGGCTGTCGAAGACCTTCAGCATCACCGGCTGGCGCCTGGGCTATGCCACCGGGCCCAAAGAATTGATTGCGCCAATGACGCTGGTCAATGACCTGTTCTATGTCTGCGCGCCCACTCCCCTGCAATGGGGCGCCGCGGCCGGGTTCGCGGCCCCGAAGTCCTACTTCGACGATCTGCAATCAAGCTATCAAGAGAAGCGCGATTTGATCTGCGCAACGCTGACCGCCGCGGGCCTGCCGCCCATCGTGCCGCAGGGCGCCTATTACGTCCTCGCCGATTGCTCGCGCCTGGGCCTTCCCACCGCGCGCGAAGCCGCGCTGGCGCTGCTCGAGCGCACTGGCGTCGCGTCGGTTCCGGGCAATTCTTTCTATCGCGGCGCGACCGGCGAAAAGCTGCTGCGCTTCTGCTTCGCCAAGGAAGACGACGTCCTGGCTGAAGCCTGCCGGAGGCTTCGCAAGGCATGAAGCGCAATCCGCTCCTCCCCATCTTCCTGATCGTGGTGGTCGATATCCTCGGCCTCACCATCATGCTGCCCCTCTTGCCCTTCTATGCCGAGCACTTCGGCGCCTCGGCATTCACGGTCGGACTCCTGGTCAGCAGCTATGCGGCATGCTCGCTGATTGCCGGCCCGCTGCTGGGCCGCATCTCCGACGGCGTGGGCCGCAAGCCCGTGCTGCTGGTCTCGCAGGCGGGCACTTTCGTCGGCTTTCTCATCCTCGCCTTCGCCAATACATTGTGGGTCGTTTTCCTGGCGAGAATCATTGATGGCCTCACCGCGGGAAACCTCTCGCTCGCGCAAGCGTATATCGCTGACGTCACCGAGCCGAAGGATCGCGCCAAGTCTTTCGCGGTGATCGGAATCGCTTTCGGGATTGGCTTTCTCTTCGGTCCCGCGCTCTCAGGCTATCTCGCGCATTACTCGCTGCATTACCCGATCTTCGTCGCCGCCGGGTTGTCTTTGACCAGCATCGTCTGCACCGCCACGCTGCTGCCCAGCACGCCGCCGCGGCCCGCGGCGGCAATCGCGCCTGCCACGGTTGCTCCCGCTGCGCCCGCGATTGGGTCCGTGGCGGAACAAGTGCCCGAGCCGGTGCCCGAGCCTGCTGGCCGCCGCTTGCGTCTGCTTGATTGGGGCACCTATTTTCAATACTTCCGGCGACCGGTCCTGTCGGGCCTCTTGTGGGAGTTCTTTTGCTTCTGCCTCGCCTTTTCGACTTTTACTTCCGGGTTCGCACTCTTTGCCGAGCGCCGCTTCACCTGGCACGGCCTGCCCTTCGGTCCCAAGCAGGTCGGCTACGTCTTTGCTTATTCAGGCTTGCTCGGCATCATCCTGCAGGGCGGCTTGATTGGCCGGCTGGTCAAGCGCTTTGGCGAGGTAAAGCTGATTACCGCCGGCTTCGTCGCCGCGGTCATCGGCTACACCTTTCTCGGCTTCTCAACCACCCTCGCCATTCTCCTCATCGGCGCCACCTTCGCCTCGTTCAGCAACGGCGTGCTCCGGCCTGCGCTCACCAGCCTGATTACCCAGAACGTCTCACGCGGCGAGCAAGGGGTGGTGCTGGGCCTGACGCAGTCGCTGCTTTCGGTGGCGCAGATCATCGCGCCCACCATCGCGGGAATCCTCATTGACCGCGGCTATCTGACCGCCTGGGCCCTCTGGGCTGCAGTCATTTCGGTGGTGGCGCTGGTGCTCAATCGCAAGGCGCGCGCGGCGCGGATGTTGAAGCACGGCCTAGCCCCGCAGCCTGCAACAGCCGGCTGATTTGAATCTACGCGCGGCGCCAGATCTCGAGCACCAGTTCAACCACGATCAGCGCGGCAATGAAGACTTCCAGCAGCATCATACGGCGGTCGCGCGCGACGTCCAGCACCAGCTCCAGCGTATCCTGCACCGAGCGCAGCTTCTGCTCCAGCGCAGCATATCGATCGGCCAGGTCGAACTCGGCGCGCAAGTCGTCATAAATGCGATCCATGGCCGCGTCGTCCCAGGTGGCATCGGGCTTGTCGAGCAGCGTCAGCACTGAAATCACCTCGCTGCGCGTCGCGATGGCGTGGCCGATGAATCGATGCAGCTTGCCAGTGGCCAGCGGGACCGTACCGCGCTTTTCGAGCGGCTCGACCAGCCGGGAGGTGCGCTCGAAGAGTTCGCTGACGATGCGCTCGTAATACTCCATAGCCGCGCTCTGGGCGACGATGAGCGCGACCACGCCGACGCGCTCGGGCGTGAACCGGTCGGCGATCAGCACGCCATCGACGATATCAACCTGCGCTCCGGGCACTTCACGCGCCGTGAAGCTCTCGCGCACGACTCGCGTGGTCAGTCCGGGCCGCGCGGCATTGAGCCTTTGCAGGACCGACTCGCGCTGTGCCGCGGTGGCGTTGTGAAAGGCGATGGCGCCGAAAGGATAGAGAAAGAACGTGGCCGTCCCATCGCTCCCGCGCACCTCGCGGGGACTCGAGCGCGCGCCGGGAAAGGCGGGCAACAGGTCGCGCAGGACGAGGTTCTCCTCGAAAGCGACCGCCGAGAACTGGTGCGTGCTCGAGGTTGCGGAAGGGGTCGAGTCCGCCGCGGCCGAAGATAGCGATTCCGCAGAAGCCCGCGGGCCCACCGCGTCCCCAGGCCGCGGCGGCGGCAAGGGCTAGAACCCGCGCGCTGCGGGCGAGCCCGGCAGGTACGCGGGCCCGATCTGCATGCGCATGCCGCCCGCCGCCGCCAGGAGCGTGAAGGCGAATGGGAGCCGCACCTCACCCTGCCCGCCCAGCAAGCCGGGCGGCGGGTTGGGGAAGCGCTCGACCACCTTGAACGCCTCGACCGCGACGCTGTCCAGATACGGCACGCCCGATGACGTCGCGACCTTCACTTCGGTGATCTCACCCTGTCGATCAAGCGTAAATTCAATCACCGTGCGGCGATCTTTATAGGAGTAGAGCTGGCCAGTCGGATCCCGGCTGCCGGCGGCGTCCTGCACCTTCTGCGTCCAGACGCGGCCGACGGTCTCTTTCACGCGATTCAAAAAGCCAGCGTACTTGAAGCTGCGGCTATTGAGCAGCGTCTCGTTGCCCTCTTCCACGTCGCGCAAATCGTCTGGCATCGGCCCGCCCGCAACGGGCCCGCTCGCGCCATCGAGCATCGGAGAATCCAGCGTCAACTTCAACGGGCCTTGCGCGCCCGGCGCTCCGGACGACGCGCCTGGGGCCCCTGCGCCCACACTCGACGGCTTGTTGCTGGTCCCCGGATCGGCCATGGCCACGCGCTTGCCGTCCCCCTTGACGGCCTGGGAGGTCTCGCGGTTCTGCAGCGTGCCTTTCTCCGAAGGATCGATGTGCAACGCATCCCGCCGACCGTGGCTCGGAAGCTCAGCAAGCTGCTTGGGCCGTGCCTGCTCGACGCCGCCCCCGCGCCCATCCTCGCCCGGCGTGGGCGTCGTCGCGGCCGGCGGCCTCGCCTTCTCGTTCTTGCCTTCTTTCTGCACCTTCGAGAGCGCGTTCTTGAAGAACGCCGAGGTCTCTTTCGCGCGCGTCTCCTTCAGTACCCGGCTGTCGCGCTCCGAGAGATACTTGGTGGGCTTTTCAGGAGCCCGCTCGTCCACCGGCGGGCCGAGCGCCACCACTTGCCCGTTCAGCTTCTCCTCCGGCTCAGGAATCGGCGCGAGCGCCGGTGGCAGCTTCGGCTGCAACGCGGGATTCGTCTCTGCCTGTGTGGCGACGGGTCCGGCCTGGCCCGCCTGCTTTTGCTGATTCGCGGTCCGCGGTTGACCCACCAGCGAGACCACTTGCCGCTTCACGCGCGTGGGCAGGTGAAAGATGGCGTCCTTCGCAATCCACGGCAGCAGCAAAAGGTGCGCAGCGACCGACACCGCCAAGGCGATGGTCAGCCGCCTTCCGCGGCGAATGGGCTTTTGCGGCAGCGGCATTCGGTAGGGAGTGTAGCCCTACGCGGTGCAACGGGCGAGAGATCCGTCTTCCGGCAGTTCGCTTTGGACGATTCGGGAGCGAGCACTGACCGGCTAACAACGGGAAAAGCCGGCGCGTTCCCGCGACTGTTTCAGTATGTTTTCTCCGGCGCCGCGCCCGAGTAGTACCAGTCGAGAATGCTGCGGTACGACGCGCCCCGCTGCGCGCGGCCGATGGCGCCTGTCTGGCACATCCCGCTGCCGTGGCCCCAGCCGCCGCCGGTGAAGACCCACTCGCCCTTGACTTTCTCGACCACGAACATGCCGCTGTTCAAGTTCCGGAAGAGGCGGCGGATCGCGAGCTCGCCGTAGACTCGCGTGGCGCCGAGGGAGCCCTCGATGCGCAATACGCGAGCACGTCCCGAGATGCCCCGGCCTTCCACGGTGAGGGAGCGAGCGTGCCCTACACCAAGCGCAGCGCACAGCTCATCAACCTCTTTCCCTGAGAACGCTTTGCGCCAGCGGACCTTGTCGGGCTTGGCGAGCCCCGAAAGCGCGCAGTAGCTGGGCACCGGCCAGAGCTTGATGAAGCGCCCGACCAGCGCCTCTCCGATGCCATTGATGAAGCGTGCCATGGCATGCGCTTTACTATCGAAATCAGGACGTCCGCGTAGCGATGGATCGGCCGGCCCGCCCCAGACTGCGTCATTGTCCTCGGTATATCCGCCGCAGACTGCTGAATAGACCGAGTCTACCAATCGCGACTCGCCATCTGCCTTGGCAAAGAGCGCCTCGCCGCGGGTGCCGTCCACCGCCGCGTCGGTGCCGCGCTCCTCGGCTTTCACGCCTTTGTAGACCTGGCAATGCTGCTCGGCGCAGAGCAGGTACGGGTCGCCCAGGTGGCGCGCGCCGATTTTCGCCAGCACCTCGCCGCGTGCCGTGACCGCCTGCGCCTTGAGTGCTTCGATATGAGCATTGGGAAATATCTCACTCGGCACCACGCCTTTGACCAGCCGCTCCATCGGCACCGCTGCCACCAGCGCCAACAAGCCCTGCGCGTCCACGGTGGCGAAGAGCCGCGCGGGATAAGTGCGTGTCTCGAATCCGTGGAAGCTATAGCCCTGCCCGAACTCGACCTCTTCCACGGAGATCCCTTGATCCGCCGAGAGTTCGAGTGCGCTCTCGCCAATGGCCCTGAGCTCGCCCGCCGGATCGCGCAGCTCGATGCGCCCCTGGGGCCGCGCAGCCAGCTCGCGGTGCAGCTGCGGCCGGATGCCGAACTTCTTCGCCAGCTCCGTTGCCTGCTGCTGCGCGCCGGCCTCGGTCGCGTCGCCCTCCGCGAGTATCGCGTAGCGCCGTGTATCAACGACATGCCCCGCGATACCGTAAACCTCGCCCACCGACGTTGTCCGAATCGGCACGCCTTTCGCAATCCAATCCTTTTGCGAGCGCGCGAGACCCTGCTTATCGGCAAACCGGAGCTGCTCCAGCTCGACCCACGAGGCACCGACGCTCGGCGTACCGTTCTTGAGCCGCAGCGTCCAGCGGCCCTCGGCGCCATTCTGCACCTTGCTCTCCGTCTCGCCCGCTGCCGTGCGTGCTCTCGCAGAAAGCGGACTTCTGGGGGCGAGCACGATCTCCGTCCTTCCCTCGACGACGCGCACGGTGATGAGCGGCTGTCCGTCCTCGAAGGAGAGCCTGCGCGAATAGAGCAACTCGAGTGGATCGTCCGGCATCGGCGCGCCGGAAAAGAGTGACTCGCCAGCGTCCGCCACCGGCTGTGCGCTTTCGGCCTCTGCGCCGCGGGCCAGCGTCCCGGCCCGGGCGCGCGCCGCGGCGGCAAGCAGAAATCCCAGGAAGCCGCGCCGCTTCATGCCTGCAGCGCGTGCTTGCGAAAGACCTGGCGCAGCCTGCGCGACAGCGGCCCCGGCACGCCGTCGCCCACCGCGCGCGTGCGGCTGTCGCCTGCGCTCTCGAGGAAGACCAGTCTGGTGACCGGCATCACCTCGCGAATGCTGCTGGTCAGAAACACCTCGTCCGCCTCGGCGAGCGCCTCCGCCCCGTGCGGCTCCTCGCGGACAATCAATTGCTCCGCACGCGCAAGGTCAATGAGGATCCCTCGCGTGACACCTTCGAGCATCCCCAGCCGGAGCGGCGGAGTCACCAGCACGCCGCCGCGCGCGAAAAATATATTGCTCGTCGACGCTTCGGTAACCTGACCCTTCAAGTCCAGCAATATGGCATCGTCCGCCTGCGCGCCGTGCGACTCACCGAGCGCGAGTATGTTGTTGAGATAGTTTCCCGTTTTGAGCGCCGGATCCAGCGACTGCGGCGAATTCCTCCGCGTGCGCACGATGGCCACTTTGAGGCCCTGCTCATATTGAGACTCAGGAGGTACTTCGAGCGGCTTGACGATATAGATGAGCCGCGAGTGCCCCTCCGCCAGGTGCGGGCTGAGCCCGAATCTTCCCTCGCCGCGCGTCACGATGATGCGCGCGTACGACTCGACATTGCCAGCCGCATCGAGGGTCCGCTGCAGCTCCGCTTCGAGATGGACTCTGGATGGCAACGTCAGCCCGATGCGCCCCGCCGTCCGCTCCATCCTGTCGAAATGCTTCGCGAGCGCGAAGACCCGTCCGCCATAGGTCCGCACCACCTCATAGACGGAGTCGCCATAGAGAAAGCCGCGGTCCAGCACGGGCACCAGCGCCTGCTCAGGCGGCAAAAGGCGCCCCTCGATATTGCACAAGATGGACATCGCGCTCTTCTGGTACCCCCGCCGATCGGCGCGCGCAACCTCGGCTCTTCCCGCGCTCTCGGCTCGATGTTTGCCTGGCTGCCGCTCCGCAGGTCCGGGCGACGCCGTGGTCGCGCCCGCATCGCGATGACAAGGGACGCGAATCCGGTGCACGTCCGCCCGTGATGCGATAGAAGACCTTCCGCGAGCCGCTAGCTCAGCTGGTAGAGCACCGGCCTTTTAAGCCGAGGGTCCTGGGTTCGATCCCCAGGCGGCTCACTCAAAACGACAGCAAAATCAGCGCTTTCCGATGGATCGGCCGCGGACGCATTGCCTCCGAAGTTGGCCGTGATGCAATCCTGGTGGAGTTTGTACACGCCATCAGGGAGCTTTCGGTGCCCGAGAACCTGACCTGGAAGCCGGATCCGCAGGCCCGTCTCGAACCTCGCTCGTGACCCGCGACAGCGCGTCGGTCGTCTCCGTCACGCGCCCGCCGGCGTCGTGGGTCCGCTTGGTCACCAGCTTGCGCGCGCGGCCGACACCGTCGGTCGTGGGGAAGCCAGCCCCGGTATCCACCGTGGTGGAGAAGGACTGGTCGAAATCGTCCAGCTCTTCCAGGCTGACGACGCCCCGCCGGTCGGTGCGCTCGATCGTGTGCGCGTCGTCGTAGCGATTGAGCTGGGTGTATCGGGTGCTGCCGGTGACCGCGCTGGTCACTGTCTCGTCGATCTCAACCGGCCGCCGCAGCTCGTCGTAGAAGGTCTTCCGCACGACGTGCGCCGACGGGCCGCTCAGCGTCAGCGCATGCAGCGACACCAGCGGCACAACGGCTGCCAGCAACGGCCGTCCACAGAGCAGCGCGTTCAGCACGAGGCTATCCTGCACGCCCCGGGGCCACGATCTCATCCGCCGGCGTGCTCGTTGCTCATTCGGAGACCCAAGGGCCGCATCTTGGCTGGCGGGATTCTGCGCCGCGAACATCTCTACGGCGACAATGAGTTCAAGCTTCAGGAACTATCTGCCACGGCGCATTCCCGTGGACGCGTCGAGCCGCGTAGCCTAGGGGCATGTTAGCAAGCTCCACCAAGCCCGGGTCCAGCGCCATTATTGTATCTAGCCGCACAAGCTGGAGTCGCTGGGAAGAGTGGTCCCCGTTGCCGCTTTGAAACTGCCAAACCACCGCCTTATCCGCAGGATCCCACTCATGAGATACATAAAGAACTGGCATGCTGTCGCAGGTGACATAGGTGGTTGTCACCACGGGCTCTTCGGCGGATACATCGAATAGCCATTCGCCCATTTACTTAGGCTCCTCTGGTGCCGGCGTTTTTTGGGTGCCCGCAGATGAGTCCCCAGTGGACACCGTGTCGCTCTTGGGTCCTGTTTTTTTCACGAGTAATGAGCCTCAAATTCTTGAATGAGCTTGTTCCGTCTGCACTAACCGGTATGTAGTGATCCACCTGAGCTTCGCTGGAAGACGCCTTTACGCCCCTGGTTGACTTTCCAGGCGCAACCATCGCCGCGCCAGTACTATCGTCACGCAAGCTACCCTCGTTGTGAGCCTCATCAGCAGCCCTCATTTAGCGGACTTGTCTTGGCGTGGGCTTCGTTTTCAAGGTTACGTCCTTCGGGTCTCTGAGATCACTGTAATCTGTAGGTCACTTCCAAGGCTTGGAAGCCGTCGACTCTTCTGGTCTCATTAACGGGGCTCTTGTGCATTCGAGCCCCCTTAAGGCTCACCCTCATAAACAATCCATTCGGCACCTTGGCGCTCCCTGACAAACGACCCGTCCCGCTGGTTCGCCTAGAAGCACCGTAACGTCTTCAAATCGCTCGACTACCTCGGAAAGCCTCCACAACTCGGGAGCTTCGTTCTCGCCTTCGCCACAGAGAAACTGCCATCCGCTATCCCCTGGATCGATGGGATTATCGTGAACGGCCATCCGAATGGGGGCCACTCTTTTCGCGACGTGGACGCATACGATCGCAGCAAGGTGTTCGCCCGTCATTTGTCGCTCATCTCCTGATTCTCTCCGGAGCGAGGACCTGCGTATTGCTGGAACCAGTTGGCGCGCCTTTCGAGCGCGGGTCGATATGATCGATCTGAGCTTCATCACTTCGTATAACATTTGAAGGGGGGTCCGAGCGAACCTGATCATCCCCATTCCTAGTCTTGTTCGCTTCAAGGAATCTCGTCCGTTGCACCGGAGTACACCCTCATAGGGCCCCACGCTCGGGTGATCTGTAATTTCACGGTCTCGGGCTTCACGAACAGCAGCACCTCAGACCACCGGAAGCACAGACGCCGATCGAGCGCGTTCTGCAGGTCTGGCCGCACGGCGATCGCTCTTGACCGGCGCTGCCGTTTTCGTGGCGGCGGGCCGGAGCAGCGACCATCCTTCGCTTTTAGAATCGAAATCGCGCGATTGCCCGGCACTCCCACGACGAACATCCACAGGAGGCACCGATGCACGACAAGATGTATCCGCTCCCGAGCAAGGACTTCTCGCAGCGCCGCCGCGAGCTGACGCCCGAGATCGACGCGGCTTTTCACGCCTTCAGCGACGCCGCGTTCGCCGACGGCGCGCTGCCACGCAAGCTCAAGCAGCTGATCTCCGTCGCGGTCGCCCACACCACGCAATGCCCCTACTGTATCCGCAGCCACACCCAGGCCGCGCTGCACGACGGGGCGAGCGAGTGCGAGATCATGGAGGCGATCTGGATCGCTTCCGAGATGCGCGCCGGGGCAGCGTTCGCGCACTCGAACATCGCGCTCGAAGCCATGGCGGACGCGGCGCACCGCTGAGCATGCGGATCGTCTCGGGACTGCAGTCGTCGGGAGGGCTCCACCTCGGCAACTGGGTCGGGGCGGTGCGGCAGTTCGTGCGTCTTCAAGATTCGGGGGAGGCGCTCTATTTCATCGCCGACCTGCACGCACTGACCACGGTCCGCGACGGTGCGCGGGCCCGCACGCTCTCGTTCGAGACCGCGGCCAGCCTGCTCGCGCTGGGCATCGATCCGGCGCGCGCCGCGCTCTTCCGCCAGAGCGACGTGCCGGAAGTGCTCGAACTGTACTGGATCCTCGGTACGTTGGTGCCGCTCGCGCACCTCGAGCGCGCCCATGCCTACAAGGACAAGGTGGCGCGCGGGCTCGCCGCGGATTTCGGCCTCTTCGCCTATCCGGTGCTGATGGCCGCCGACATCTTGCTATACGGCGCCGACCTGGTGCCGGTGGGAAGAGACCAGATCCAGCACGTCGAGTTCGCGCGCGACTGGGCAACGCGCTTCAACATCGCCTGGCCTCCCGGCGTCCTCAAGCTGCCCGAGCTGCGTGTGGATCGCGAGGCCGCGGTGCTGCCGGGCATCGACGGGCTGAAGATGTCGCGCTCGTATGGCAATTCGATCGAGCTGTTCGCCGAGGAGAGTGAGGTGCGCCGGCGCATCCAGTCCGTCAAGACCGACTCAACGCCGCTTGAGGCGCCCAAGCCCGTGGGCAGCGCGCTCTACGAGCTCCTGCGCGCGATCGCGCCTCCAGGCGAGTTCGCCTCCATCGACGAGAGCTGGCGCGAGGGCGGTACGGGATACGGGGCGTACAAGGAGCAACTCGCCGCGTTCTTCTTCGCCGCGTTCGGCGAGGCGCGCCGCAGGTATGCCGCGTTGATCGACGATCCAGCGGCGGTAGAGCGCGCGCTGCTTTCGGGCGCGCAGCGGGCGCGCGACGCGGCCGCGCCGATCATCGCTGCCGTCCGCCGCGCCGTGGGGCTGTAGCAGCCTCTGTCACGCGCCGCCAACCCGAACCCCATGACCAACCTGCTGGTCGACTGGTCGAAGTACCTCGCGCCCTTCATCGGGCACCTGGGTGCCCGCCTACGAGTTGATGACAGTGGTGGGCGCCAGGGTCTTCGCTGCGCGCACGGTCCATCCTCGTCGCTCGGGCGCACGCTGCCGAGCCACCTCCAGCGAGCTGCACTCTGGTTGACCGATGCGGCTGACCGTCTGGAGCGTCGGACATTCGACACGCTCGCTCGCCGAGTTGCTGGTCGTCCTCGCGCCGTATGGAATCGAAGCGGTTGCGGACGTTCGGCGCTTTCCCGCGTCCCGCCGCCAGCCGCAGTACGACAGGCCGGCGCTCGAGGCCGGGCTTCACGCCGCGGGGATCGTCTACCGATCCATCCCTGCTTTGGGAGGCCGCCGCCACGCCCTTCCTGCCGCAAGTAGAGCAGCAGGCCCCGCGGCATGGCGCCGAGCGGGCGCCCTGGATTTGGACTCGTTGAGCAGGTGCTCGGGGACCAGCGTAGTCAGCCGCCCTCTTCGCTGCGCGATTTCTCCTTTGGCATGATGCACGCGGCCAGCCAGTCGCGGTTCATGCGGACGATGGTGTCGATGCTGATCGATTTCGGGCATGCCGCCTCGCACTCGCCATGCCAGCTGCAGTTGCCGAAGCCCTCGCGGTCCATCTGCGCCACCATCGCCACCACGCGCCGCGCGCGCTCAGGTTGGCCCTGCGGCAGGAGGCCGAGGTGGCTGATCTTCGCCGCGGTGAAGAGAGAGGCGGACCCGTTGGGGCAGGCCGCGATGCAAGCGCCGCAGCCGATGCAGGCCGCCGCGTCCATCGCCTCCTCCGCGGCGCGCTTGGGGACCAGGATGGCGTTGCCGTCCGGCGCGCTGCCGGTCTGCGCGGTGACGAAGCCGCCGGCGGCGATGATGTGATCGAGCGCGCCGCGATCGACCACCAGGTCCTTGATCACCGGGAACGCCGCCGCCCGCCACGGCTCGACCTGGATCTCGTCGCCGTCGCGAAAGTGTCGCAGGTGGAGCTGGCAGGTGGCGGTGGCCTTCATCGGCCCGTGCGCCACGCCGTCGATCATCATCCCGCAGGAGCCGCAGATGCCCTCGCGGCAGTCGTGGTCGAAGGCGATGGGCTGCTCCCCCGAGACGATCAGGTGCTCGTTGATCACGTCGAGCAGCTCGAGAAACGACATGTCGGGGCTGGCGTCGGGCGCCTCGTAGCGCGAGAACGCGCCCGGAGCGCCGCGCTCTTTCTGCCGCCAGACCCGGAGGACGAGCTTCACTTGTAGCTCCGCTGGCTGAAGTGCACCTCTTCGAACTCGAGCTTCTCCTGGTGCAGCAAGGGAGCCTTGCCTTCGCCCTTGTGCTCCCACGCGGCCACGTAGGCGAAGTTCGCGTCGTCGCGCCTGGCCTCGCCGTCCGGCGTCTGGCTCTCCTCGCGGAAGTGCGCGCCGCAGGATTCGGTGCGGTGCAGCGCGTCGGCGCAAAGCAGCTCCGCCAGCTCGAAGAAGTCGGACACCCTGCCCGCTTTCTCCAGCGACTGGTTCAGCTCCACGCCGCTGCCCGGCACCTTGACCTCCTTCCAAAACTCCTCGCGCAGTGCCGGGATGCGCGCGAGCGCACGCTTGAGGCCGGCGTCGTTGCGCGACATGCCGCAGTCGCTCCAGAGCAATTCGCCGAGTTCGCGGTGGAAGGAGTCCACCGTCCGCTTCCCACCCACCGACAGGAGCTTCTGCGTGCGCGCGGCCACCGCCGCCTCGGCGTCGCGGAAGCCTTTGTCCTCGGCCTTCACCTCTCCGGGCTTCGTTCCCGCGAGCCAGTCGCAGACGGTGTTGGGCAGGATGAAGTACCCGTCCGCGAGCCCCTGCATCAGCGCGCTCGCTCCCAGCCGGTTCGCGCCATGGTCGGAGAAGTTCGCCTCGCCCAGGACGAACAGCCCGGGGATGGTGGACATCAGATCATAATCGACCCACAGGCCGCCCATCGTGTAGTGGACGGCGGGGTAGATGCGCATCGGCACGCGGTACGGATCCTCCGCGGTAATGCGCTGGTACATTTCGAACAGGTTGTCGTATCGCTCGCGGATGGTGCCCTCGCCAAGGCGCCGGATGGCGTCGGCGAAGTCGAGGTAGACGCCCCGCCCGCCCGGCCCGACGCCGCGGCCCTCGTCGCACACCTCTTTGGCGGCGCGCGAGGAGATGTCGCGTGGCGCGAGGTTGCCGTAGCTCGGGTACTTGCGCTCGAGGTAGTAGTCGCGCTCGTCGTCGGGGATGTCGCGCGGGGCGCGGGCGTCGCCCTTCTTCTTGGGGATCCAGACGCGGCCGTCGTTGCGCAGCGACTCGCTCATCAGCGTGAGCTTCGACTGGTGGTCGCCGCTGACCGGGATGCAAGTGGGGTGGATCTGCGTGTAGCAGGGGTTGGCGAACGCCGCCCCACGCTTGTGGGCGCGCCAGATGGCGGTCGCGTTGCAGCCCTTGGCGTTGGTCGAGAGGTAGTAGGCGTTGCCGTAGCCGCCGGTCGCGAGCGCCACCGCGTCGCCTGCGTACGAGGAGACGGCGCCGCTGACCAGATCGCGCACCACGATGCCGCGCGCGCGCCCGCCCTCGACCACGAGGTCGAGCATCTCGGTGCGCGGGTGCATCTTCACCTGCCCAAGCCCGATCTGCCGTTCCAGCGCCTGGTACGCGCCAAGGAGGAGTTGCTGGCCGGTCTGCCCGCGCGCGTAGAAAGTGCGCGAGACCTGCGCGCCGCCAAACGATCGGTTGGCGAGGAGTCCGCCGTACTCGCGCGCGAAGGGCACGCCCTGCGCCACGCACTGGTCGATGATGTTCACGCTGATCTGTGCCAGCCGGTAGACGTTGGCCTCGCGCGAGCGGAAGTCGCCGCCCTTGACGGTGTCGTAGAAGAGGCGGCGGACGCTGTCGCCGTCGTTGCGGTAGTTCTTGGCTGCATTGATGCCACCCTGCGCGGCGATGCTGTGCGCTCGGCGCGCCGAATCCTGGAAGCAGAAGCAGTCGACGTTGTAGCCAAGCTCGCCGAGGCTTGCCGCAGCCGAGGCGCCAGCGAGGCCCGAGCCCACCACCAGCACGCGGTACTTGCGGCGGTTGGCGGGGTTCACAAGCCGCGCGGAGAAGCGACGGTTGTCCCATTTCTGCACGAGCGGGCCGGGCGGAATGCGGGCGTCGAGTTGCATTGCTACCTCACCAGCCCGAAGAGGATGGCGAGCGGGATGGCGGTGAACCCCGCCCAGATCACGATGGCCAGCGCGGCGGCGATGGGCCGCTGCAGCGGCTCCGCCTTGGGGCGCGAGAGCCCCAGCGTGCGCAGCCAGCTCCAGGCGCCGTGGACGAGGTGCAGGCCGATGACGATCATCGCCACCACGTAGATGAGCGCGACCCACCAGATGTGGAAGCCGCCGACCACGTTGTCGTAGACGCGTGCCTCCTGGAAGGGCGCGGGCCGAATGGTGCCGGTGGTCAGGTGCATCAGGTGGACGACGATGAAACAAGCGATCAGCAAGCCGCCGATACGCATGGTCCGTGAGGCCACCGTAGCCGCCTGCGGCTGGATGCGCGCATACGCCTGCGGTCGCGCCTTGCGGTCGAGCAGCGTGACCTGCACCGCCGCGACGACGTGCAGCACCACCGAGACGAAGAGGACCGCGCGCACCGCCCACAGCACACCGGCGTTGTGCTTGAGAAACGCCGACCAGGCGTCCAGCGCCACAGCGCCCCGGAAGACGAGCAGGTTGCCCGCGACGTGGCCGATGAGGAAGGCGATCATGATTGCACCGGTAACCGCCATGGCGATCTTCTTGCCTACCACCGCGCGCCAAAGAAAGAGCACGAGGCCAATCTAACGAAAGCCCTTGCCCGCTGCAGCCAGAAAAGATTGTGCTATCCGGCGGGCCCTGCGTTGGTTCAATCCGGCGGCCCGTGGGCCTCGAAGCAATGGCCGCCTTCGTTTTCCCATCGCTGGATCGCCTTTGCCCGCCAGATTCTCTCGCTCGCGTCACCGAGGGTGGGACGCGCGGCCTCGGAGCGCGCGGGACTACCAGGGGCGATCACCTCCTGATTCTCGGTAACGCCGGAAGCCCGTTCGAGAAGCTTCCCGACGTCGCCGGTAATCAGGCGCGCGCCGCGCTCCTTGCGAAAATACACCCATGCCCATTCGAAGAGCACCAGGAAGCGGTTCCTGAACCCGATCAGGAAGAAGATGTGCACCAGGAGCCACACCAGCCAGGCTAGGAACCCGCCGATGCGGATCTTGCCGAGTTCGGCGACGGCGCGGGCGCGGCCAATGGTTGCGAGCGTGCCCTTGTCGACGTAGCGGAAGGGCAGGACCGGCTGGCCGGCCATCGCGCGTTCCAAATTGCGCGCGGCGTGGCGGCCCATCTGCATCGCGGCGGGCGAGACGCCAGGGATGGGCTTGCCGTCCTGCTCCAGCGAGGCGAGGTCGCCGATCACCTGCACCTCGGGATGCCCCGGCAGGCTGAGGTCGGACTGGATGTGCACGCGGCCGGCGCGATCGAGCGGCACGCCTAGCGATCTAGCCAGAGGCGACGCCTGCACGCCGGCGGCCCAAATCACGGTGCGCGTGCCGATGGTTTCATCACCGAGCGAGATGCCGTTGGGCCCGACCGCGGTCACCGCCTTACCCAGCCGCAACTCGCAGCCGAGGCGTTCCAACTGCCGCTGCGCGCTGGCCGACGACTCGGGCGTGTAGGCCGCGAGGATGCGCGGCCCCGCCTCGATCAAGAGCACGCGCGCGGCGGCCGGGTCGATGTGGCGAAAGTCGCGCTGCAACACCTGCCGCGAGATCTCCACGAGCGCGCCGGCCATCTCCACACCGGTTGGGCCCGCGCCGATCACCGCGAAGGTGAGCAATGCCGCGCGGAGTGCCGGGTCTTCCTCGCGCTCCGCGGCCTCGAAGGCCACCAGCATGCGGCGGCGGATCTCCAGCGCATCGTTGATGGTCTTCAGACCGGGCGCCGACGCTTCCCACTCCGGGTGGCCGAAGTATGAGTGCGTGGCGCCGGCGGCCAGGATGAGCCGGTCGTAGGCCACGCTCTTGCCGTCGCGCAGCCGGACGCGTTTGCCGTCGAGGTCGACGGAGACCGCCTCGCCGAGCAGTACCTCGGCGTTCGCCTGCTTGCGAAGCACGCGGCGGATCGGCTGCGCGATGTCGCTCGGGTTCAGCGCCGCGGTGGCCACTTGATAGAGCAGCGGCTGGAAAAGGTGGTGATTCTGCCGGTCGAGCAAGGTCACCTGCACGGGCGCCTTCCGCAGCGCCTGCGCGGCCCAGAGGCCGCCGAATCCTCCTCCAACGATCACCACCCGCGGTCGCGTTCCGGCCGTCATGTCTTCTCCAGAACCGAGCTGTTGTGCATCGCGATGTGGGCGGTCCTGATGCTCTTGATTTCGTATTGCGGCTTATCCTTGCTCGCGTGGTGCGCATAGTCTTCATAAGCCACATCTGTTCTGTGCATCTTGATGATGATCCCGCCGCTGACGTGCCCGGCCTCCGAGTTCCAGGTGACATCATGTCCAACTTTGAATTCTTTGGTCATGCCGACTTGCCTCCGACTGCCGATTCGATTCCCGTCTCGAACTCGAGTTCCGCGCGGAGCCCCGCGAGGTCCCGGTGAATCACCGCGACCGCCAACTTCCTGCCGCCCTTCCGATAGGTGATCGTACAGTCTCGCGGGTCGAGCCGCCCGTCGATTTCGGCCTTGTCCCAGGGCTCGGCGTGACCGACAGATGCGAGACCGAAATCATATTGCTCCGTCCAGAAGAACGGGACGGCGTCGAAACGTTCTCGCCGGCCCAGCAGGTTGCGCGCGGCGGTCTGCCCCTGGCGTTGCGCAACAACCCAGTGCTCGACACGGATCCGCTCGCCGGTGAGCCGGTCCGGCCAGCGCGCAATGTCGCCGGCCGCGAAGATACCCATGCGCGGCGTTGCGGTAGCACGCCGCGCAGGTCTGCTGCCCTGATCGGGTGAACGCGATACTGGTTGACGATCTTCGGCGCTTCACTGAGCACCCGCGCGAGCGTCTTCTCGGGGTCTGCGCCGGTCTAAAGGGCGACCCGGCAGAGGAGTATCGAAACTTCCTTCCTAAAGGATTGGAAAGACGTCGACGTGCGCGATGTCGCGATCGTCGAGCCCGGCGCGGGAGAGCCGCTGCCTCGCGGCGCTGACGAGGAAGGAGGGCAGGTAGCCATCGCGATCGAAGCCGCGAGGGAGCGCCCAGCCAGCCTGAGCTTGAGCTTGAGCTTGTGGACCACGTTGATGCCGCCGCAGCCACCCAGCGGGACCGTAAATGGTTAAAGCCGAACTTTGAAGGGATCATAGATCCTCTGCCTTCTGACGTATCTGCGCTGCTGCCGCCTCGGCTGCCGCGCGGTCCTCTGGAGTCGCACCTTCAACCATAGTCTGAGAGTCTCGCGTCGCGGCTTCCTGAGGAGCCGACTTGTCTGATTCAATTCGTTCAGGCGTGTTTCGGCCACCAGTAGGTCGGGCTGCCCTTGCGGTGCCATCGCTTTGGAACGGCAACTGCGGCCCCTTGGTCGCGTCGTTCACGTGTTGCAAGCATTTAGTAATGTCCGGGGGATTGATCACATCAGACGGAGTTCGTCAGATCGCCGCGCTCGGGGGCGATCGATGACATCAGGGCCTCGAGCTGCTGGCAGTCCCCTTGAAGTACCTTCCGGTCAGCGAATAGAACGATGATGTCTTCGCCGAATTCGAGAACTGCTTGGGGTGATAGTGGAACATGGACTGACCGGCGCTATCCGCGGTCACTCCGACGTGGCCGATCGGCTGGTCGTTGCTGAAAGTCGACGTGTCCACGTCGGTGCTGCTGCCGGAGTCCCTGCGCCCGTAGAGAAAGAAGCCGTCGGCGAGCACGCCGATCAGGTTGCTGTCGTCCTGCGAGACGCTGGGGGGCTCGGAGTGATAGTGGTAGAAATTGTCGGGCGACGGCGTGGGGTGCCCTTTGCAACGATCCAGCGTCGTGAGCTCGTTCCAGATGTCGCCGCCACCGGCGAGGAACCCGGTCCAGCTGTCCGGACCCGCGAGTGGGCTGAGAATGGCCACGCCGTCGACAGCTACGCCGACACTGCCCTTCCCGACTTCTGTCCAGCTGCTGTCTTTGCCCACCGGATTCAGCGGGACTTCCATCGTCTCCGTGGCAGTTGAAATCGACGCCGTAATACCTCGCGAGGTATTGAACGACTTATCTGCGTTGTCCGCCTTGTAGCAGGCGTCGGCCGGATCGTAATAGCTGCTCTTGTGCTGGGGATGATTGTCCGTGGTGATGACGATGTAGTCCACGCCGTTCTTCGTGGTCTTGGTGAGCGTCAGGCGGCACGAGAACCGGAGCCACGCACCCGTGAGCCCGAGAGCCTCGCGGCTCGCAAGGCAAGTCGACACGTCGAACGTCAGCTCGGCACATCCTTCACTCGACACAGTCGACGTCGGCGTGGAGTTGGCGATGTATTTGCAATCGTTGGGCGTGCCGGGCATGGCGCTCGACCCGGAGCTGCACGCGAGAGCAGAAGTAACTGCCAGACAGACTGAAACGAACTGGACCAGGGTCTGCATCCAGAGCCGCTCCTCTTCGAGGGATGACCTGAACTGAATGTTCCCCAAGTAGCACGCATGGTCGTCCTTTGTTATCGCTCGGGCGATTCCTTGCGAGGAACCGCGACCGCTGGCACCGGAGGCGAGCTCCCGCAGCGCTTGAGGGTCGGAGTAGGGATCGGGCCTTTCGCCCGACCCCCTCCACGGATCCGGACGAGCGGTTTTCCCGCATCCGGCTCTTGCCTCAGGTAGTGACGCCAAGTCGCCTCAGTGGATAGGGGTGATGGATGCGAGCGGGCGGGA
>JANYKT010000100.1 GCA_025358085.1 Deltaproteobacteria bacterium
GATCAGGCGCCGATAGACGCGCGCGCCGGCAACGATTGCCTCGAGCCGGTAATGCGCACCCAGATACCTGACGAGCTCGGGCGCGATTGAAAGCGGCACGCGGTCCCAGTGATGAATGCCGGAGGGCGCGGTGTCGATGAAAAGCGGAACCTGATTTTTCTCGAGATCTGCGAGCGTCAGTGCGACGTCGCGGTTGGAGAGGAAGGGGCGCAGGTCGAAGTTGTCGGGCAACTGGCCTGGATCGAAGTTGCCGACATGCACTGAAGTGGTCAGGTAGCGCGTGCCGGGCAGACGATGAGCCAGATAATAGATTGGAGAAAAGTGGCCCCAGACGAAGAGTCGCTCGGAGGGCAAGGTGTGCTGCTCGAGCCAGGCGGCAAGCTTCTGCGCGCGCGGCTCCTGGCCCGGATACTGCCCTGCTGCTCCGCGCGCGAGGCTGTAGGCCAGAAGACCCAGCGACGGGAGCAGGGCGACCGCGGAGATGAACGCTCGCGTGCGCCGGGACAGCGTGGGCCAGGCTTCAAGAAGTCTCCCTGCGCGCGGGGCCGCCACCAGCGCGAGCGGCGGAACGAACTGCAGGAAATAGTGCTCGTAGAACCGGCCGCCCAGCGAGACGGAGATCCAGGTCAGCCACAGCGACAGGAGCAGTCCCGTTCGTGCGGGTCCGCGTTCTGTGGGACTGAATGTCTCCAGTGTCGCGAATCCCCAGGGAAGGGCGACCGCGCTCAAGCAGAGTGGAATCGAGGTGGCGGCGCGCGCCAGCGATGAGCCTGCATTGCCGCCCGCGGCATAGAGAAAGTTGCGCCCGATGACCCAATCCCAGAACTCCGGCAGGTGGCCTGTCCCCGCGTACACCGCGACGGTCAGCAGCCAGGGCAGGGCGAAGCCGACGGTCATCGCGGTGGCCCGCCGCAGCAAAAGCTGCAGGCACAGCGCGAGGCCCAGCGCGGCCAGGACCATGACCCCCTGGTGCCGAATCAGCGAAGCCAGTCCGATGCAGAGCCCAGCGAGCCACGCATCGCGCAGGCCGCCGCCCGTCTCGCTCCGCACCCAGAAAAGCAGCGCCGCCGCGATCGGCAGGTTCATCAATAGTTCGGTATTGGTGGACGGGACTTCGCAGCTGCACGCCAGCACCGAGAGCCACGCGGCGGCGACGCCCGAAAGCTCGCTGCCGGTCCAGCGCCGCGCGGCCTTATTCAGGATGAGCGCCGTAGCAAGCACCCAGAGCATGGCCAGGATGTGCATGGGGAGGATGGACGCGGATCCAAAGAGGCCGGCCGGAAGGAACAACAGGTATGCGAGTGGTGGCTTGATGTCCGCAATGTCGACGTAGGGCAGCGCGCCTTGCGATATCCGCTTTGCAATGATCGCGAAATCGGACTCATCGATGTTCAAGAGACCGAAAATGAAGCCCGCACTGCGCAAGACCGCGATGGCTGTGAGCAGCACGCCGGTCGATCGGAGCAACCGCAGCAGACGCGGTTGATCAGGCTGCATTCGACGGGTCGCCGTTGGCCCGCGTCCGGCTCTTGAGCGATGGGGAGAACTTCGCTGCGCGACGGAAGCGGCGCAATGCGAGGTGGACGCGCAAGAGCTCGAGACCAATCAAGGGAAAATGGGAGAGGCGCAGCTTCGACCCGGGCACGTCGGTCCAGCTCCGCAGTGGCATTTCCAGGAACGCCGACGCCGGCAGGCCCGCAATGCCATCCGCGCCCGCGAGCAGCCGCCCAATCAACTCGACGTCGAAAACCCAGCGCGCGTGCAGTGGCTCTGTCAGCACCGCTGACAAAAGCCGACTCGCGCGAAAGGCCTTGGCACCGCACTGGGTATCGTAGACGCGCAGGTCGAGGAGGAGCGAAGCCACGGTGGCAAAGACGCGGCCCAGGTAATGCCGGAGGGCCTTGCGCTCGATGCGAGTTCCGAGCAGCGCCACGCGGGCCCCAAGCGCGACGTCGGCGCTCGAATGCTCGAGCGTCTCGCAGAGGCGCAGCATCTCGGCGCCGGAGGTAGCCAGGTCGGCGTCGAGAAAGCCGACGATGGAGGCGCCGGACTGGAGGGCCTGGAGGAGACCTTGGCGGACGGCTTCGGCCTTGCCTCCATTGCGCGGCAGCGCCAGGATCCGCGCGCGATCTTCGTGGCCCGAGCAGATGGTCGCGAGAATGGCGAGCGTGTCGTCGCGCGATCCGTCATCGACGAAGAGCAGTTGCACGCCCGGCGCCTGCAATAGCTCGCGAAACGCAACGGCACCCAGCCGGCGACCTTCATTGAAGCAAGGAACGACGATGCTGACGTTCCTCAATTCGCGCCCTTCACCATTGCTACCACGCCGGTGGTGATGGCGGGGACATAGGTAATCAGCAGCACGCCAATGGCCATGATCACCAGGAAGGGAAACGCCTTGCGATAGAGCAGCGGCAGCGGCTTCTTGAAGCGGCTGGCGCTGAGAAAGAGATTCAATCCCATTGGCGGGAAGAGGAAGCCGAGCTCAAGATTCGCGAGGAAGACCACGCCGAGGTGCACCGGCTCGACACCAAAGGCGACGCCGAGCGGCGCCACCAGCGGCGCGAGGACGACGATGGCTGAATAGATCTCGAGCACGCTGCCAAGCACCAGCAAAAGGATATTCAGCGCCAGCAGGAATTCCCATTGGGAATGGATATGCGCCTGCACCCAGGCGAGCAGCAGAGTCGGGATCTCGGCGTCGACGAAGAAGGCGGTCAGCCCCAGTGCGACGCCGAGCAGGATCACCACGCTGCCGACCAGCGTGGAAGCGTGCACCAGCACGCGCGGGAGATCGCGAATGGGATGAATTTCGCGGAAGACGACGAGTTCAACGACGATTGTATAAGCAGCGCCCAGCGCGGCCGACTCGACGATGGTCGCGAAGCCGGAGGCGACCGCGACGATGATCAGCAGGGGAAGGCCCAGATCCCATTTGGCGCCCCAAGTGGCTTTGATTGCCTCGCGGCCGACAAATTTCGGACGCGGTGTCTTGGAGCGGATACCAACGATGACGCCATATCCGGCGACGAGCACGATCATCAGCAGTCCCGGGACCAGGCCGCCGATATAAAGGTGGTCAATGGCGACGCCGGCGACGACTCCGTAAAGGATGACGGGCAGCGAGGGCGGGAAGAGCAGGCCGAGCGAGCCCGACGCGGTCACCAGGCCGAGAGAGAAGCCTTCCGGATATCCCTCCCGCACCAGCGCGGGGAAGATGATTCCGCCGAGCGCCAGTATGGTGACGCCACTGGCGCCGGTGAAGGTGGTGAAGAGCGCGCAGACCACCACGGCCACCACGGCGAGCCCGCCCGGCATCCAGCCGAACAAGCTCTGCGCGGCGGCCACCATGCGTTTGGAAGCGCCGCCCTCTGCGAGCACGTACCCGGCGACCGTCAGTAAAGGAATCGCAGGCAACGTGGGCGAGATGACCAGCCGGAAGGTTTCGCCCGGCACCGACGCGACCGGCGTGCCGCTGACGAAGAAGAGCAATAGGGCAAAGCCGGCCATGACGATGAACACCGGCGCGCCGAGGAGGAACGCGGCGATGAGCAGAATCGAGCCGGGCCAGGCGAGCAAGGCGGTGTGACCATGCAAGAGCGCGGGCCCGTCGGGCGCGGGCAGGAAGCCGGGGCCGCCCGTCTTCAATGCAACAAGCCTCGACAGCGCGAATGGAACTACCGCCACTATGAGGGCGAAGGCGACAATGCGGCCGCGCTTGGTGGCGGCCATCAGCGCCGAGCGAATGGCCATGACCGCGAACCCGACTGGCATGATCACTTCGAACCACCACTCGGGGACGCCGCTCTTGGGGAACTCGGGGTCTCCGAGCACGCGCCGCGAGAAGACCATCAGCACCAGCAAGATGACGCCCAGCCCGGCCGCGCGCGTCGACTTTTCCAGCGCCGCTTTGCGCAGGACGAAGCCCGCCAGCAGCAGCAGTGCGAAGGGAATGGCCCAGCGGTACCAGAAGGTCAGAGACTCGGGGAACGGCAGCGTGTCCACGCGGGCGCGGTCGGCGAGCACCAGATCGAGCGAGGCATAGGCCAGCACCGCGCAGACGAGCGCAGACACACAGTTGCCGAAATTCTTTGCCAGCAGGCGCGGCGCGCCGGCAGGCAGCAAGTCGACCGTGGACAGCGCGAGGTGGTGCCCGGTGGCGGTCGCCAGCAGCGCGCCGAGAAAGCCAACCCATAAAGTGAAGTGCTGGGTGTAGACAGCGGCGCCAGGGATCCCGTTGCCGGTCAAGCGGCGCACGATGGTCTCGAGCGTCGGCAACGCGATCATCGTGAGCACGATGACGACCAGTGCCCACCGCTCGAGGGCGGTTCCGCCCGGCCTCTCACCCGGGGCCTCGGGCGCTCCTGCGACGTGCGAAGCGGCGACTGGTTCGGCCACGTTCACTCCTTGCAATCCCGCATTGACAACTGGCCGTCCTTGACTATCACTCCTCGCCACCGTGCGCCTGACTTTGATGTTGTCCATTTCCTGCCTTGTCTGCCTCGCCTGCTCGCCCAAGCGAATCGCTTTGAACAGCGTCGCTGATGCGCTGTCCAGCACCGGCGATGGCGGGGCCTTTGCCCGCGACGACGACCCCGAGTTGATCGCGGCGGCCGTGCCCTTCGCGCTCAAGACGATGGAGTCGCTGGGCGACTCGCTCGAAGATCATGTCGGCTTGCGGTTGGCGATGGCGCGCGGCTTTACCCAGTATGGCTATGCTTTCGTTCAGCAGCCGGGCCTGGCCACGATGGAGGGCGACAAGCAGAAGCACGCCATCGAGCGCGCGTCGCGCTTGTACTTGCGCGCGCGCGGTTATGGACTCGCTGGCTTGAAGCTGGCGCACGGCGTGACCGAGGCGCAATTGCGCGGGTCCGAGACAGGGCGCACCGCGGCGCTTGCCAAGCTCACCAAGGAAGACGTGCCACTCCTCTATTGGACTTTCGTGCCCTGGGCCGCAGCCATCGCCGCCAACAAGCGCAACCTCGAATTGGTGGGCGATGTGCCGGTGGTGGCGGCCATGCTCGACCGCGCGCTTGCGCTCGACGAGACGTATGACCTGGGCGCGTTGCACGAGTTCTCCATTACTTTCGATTCGGCGCGGCCCGAGGGCACGACGCCCGAGAAGCAGAATCAGCACTTCCAGCGCGCGCAGGCGCTGGCCAAGGGCGAGAAGATCTCGCCGCTGGTGACGTACGCAGAGAGCGTATTGGCGCCTGCGCAGCAAAAGAAGGAATTTGAGAGGCTGCTGAATCAAGCGGTCAAGTTCGACGTCGATCAGCCGCAAGCGCGCAAACAGCGGTTGGCCAATGTTCTCTCGCAGCGGCACGCCGCATATCTGCTCGCCCACGAGGGCGACCTGTTCTCCGACTAGATAGGATCATCCATGAATAAAGCACTATTTACACTTTCGCTGCTCATCGCCGGAAGCGCCTCGGCGCAGACCGTCAAGATCAAGCTCGGCACGCTCGCGCCGCAGGGTTCTACCTGGCACCTGTTGCTGACTGAAATGGGGCAAAAGTGGAAGGAGGCCTCGGGCGGCAAGGTTGAATTGCACATCTATGCGGGCGGTACACAGGGCAACGAAGGGGAGATGATCCGCAAGATGGACATCGGCCAGTTGCACGCCGCGTCGGTCACCGCGGTGGGCCTGCACGAGATCACGCCGGAGCCGCAAGCCGAAGACGTGCCGATGATGGTCGATTCCTATGACGAGTACGATTTCGTTCATGCAAAGATCAAAGGCAAGCTCGAGGAGGCGCTGGCGAAGAAGAACTTCGTCGTCCTCAATTGGGGCGAGGTCGGCTTCGTCCATTTTTTCTCCACCGAGGCTTACAAGTCACCGGCCGATTTCGCCAAGGGCAAGCTGTTCACCTGGAACGGCGATCCCGCGGCCGAGGCAGCCTGGAAGGCAGCTGGCTTTCGCCCGGTGGTGCTCTCTTCCACGGACGTGATTCCCTCGCTGTCGTCTCATATGATCAATATCATCACCGAGCCGCCGCTTTATGCATTCACGGCGCACCTCTTTGAGCGCGCGAATCATATGCTCGATCTCAAGTGGGGTTTTCTCTCCGGCGCGACCGTGGTGCGCAAGGATGTCTGGGAGAAGGTGCCGGCTGACCTGCGGCCCAAGCTGCTTGAGATCGCGGTCGAGTACGGCAAGAAGACCACCACCGATGTCCGCAAGCAGAATGAAGAAGCGCTGGTTGAGATGAAGAAGAAAGGGCTCATCATTGAATCGCCGTCCAGCATTGAGGAATGGCAGGCGGCGGCGGCCAAGGCCGAGACGACGGTGCGCGGCAAGATGGTACCGGCTGCCATCTACGATGAGGTCAAGAAGTACCGCGACGAATTCCGCGCCCAGCACAAGCGATAACCGATCACCGGGACCAATTCCTTACCAGCGGGCGGCGTGGTCTTCGGTGATTCCGGCGAGGCCAACGATGGCCAGTCGCTCGCCGGTGGCACTGGTGATGTGGCCGGAGAAGGTGCCGAACGGTTGTGCGTAACGGCTCATGATCAGCTTGAGGTCAATGTTCCGGGCGCGCAGACCCTCCGGCTGGAAGGTGAGGTCGAGGCCGCCATCGTCGCTCTTGATTCGCCACGGTGACAGCGGCGTTGCGGCATCGAAGGTGAAGCGGACGGGCCCGACCGTCGCCGGCGTGCCGTCAACCCAGACCGCGTTTTCCGCCGCGTCAAGAAACCCCTGGCTCAAGTTCAAGCCCAACGCGCGATTGCCGGCACGGCCGCTCGCGAACGCCCAGTGCCACGCGGTCTCGTGCAAGAGATAGCCGTGCGTGTAATCGAGTCCGGCCAATTGCCCTTGCACCAGGTAGGTGTGATTGCCGGCGCGGACTTCTCCCTCGGCCGGGATGCCGACGATCTTCTGGGTGAAGTTGAAGCGGCCCTCGCCCAGCTTCGCGACGGCGCTGAGCGGCTTCGGCGCCTTGCGCGCATCGAGCGAGAGCTCCACGGACCCGTAGCCCCAGTGCGCCGAGAAGAGCACCCGGCCCGCGCCGCGCTCGATGCGGGCGTCGACCCCCGGACCCAGCAGCCGCGCCGAGAGGCCGTCATTGGGTTCGTCGTTGATTGACACGCAGAGGGGCGGCAGCACCTCGTTTTCGTCCACCAGCAGCCGGCGCGCGCCGCGATCGAAGACGGCGCAGAAGCCCGACGCGAGATAGCCCGTATCGATGATGGCAGCGGACAGCATCATCTCCGGCGTTGCGACGTGGAGGTATTGCCACTTCTTCTCCACCAGCTTGCGTTCAAGGAAAGTACGCTGGTAGGCGCTATTCAAATGGAGGAAGGCGGGATTTGCGACCGGGCCGAAAAAGGTTCCGGCGACGGGGGCGCCGTCTTCTCCGATCAGGCGCGCTGGGGGAATGTGCAGGCTCCCGGACATGGCTTTCAAGACTTTGCCGCCGCGCACGCCTGCTCGCAAGCCCGCATTGGCGCGGACGTTTGCCCAGACCACCTTTGTCTGAGACTTTGCCTTGCGAAGCGCTGCGGCCTGCACGGCGCGATAGCGCTCGGCGCGGGCTTGCGCTACAGCGGCGCCATGAGAGTCCTGGTCAGCAACGACGATGGCGTCGAGGCAAACGGCTTGCGCGCACTGGCCGAGGCGCTGCTGCCGCTCGGCGAAGTCACTATCTGCGCGCCCGACCGCGAGCAGAGCGCAACCAGCCGGAGCATCTCCCTGCACCGGCCGCTGCGCATCGAAGAGGTGCCGCCGTGGGGACCCGCGGGAGAGATCCGGCGCTACGCTGTCGATGGGACGCCCACCGACTGTGTCTATGTCGCGGTCAATCACTTGCTCAAAGACGCGCCGCCCGACGTGATCGCGAGCGGCATCAACCGCGGCGCGAACCTCGCCAATGACGTCCATTACTCCGGCACCGTGGCCGCGGCGATGGAGGGTTGCGTGGCCGGGCTTCCGTCTTTCGCCATCAGTCTGGTGGGCCGCGCGGCGCAGGGCGCGCGCCGCGATTACTCGCACGCCGCGCGCTTCGCCAGGCGACTGGCGGAGCAAATCTTCGCGCACGGTCTGCCCCGCGGGACACTGCTGAATGTCAACGTACCGCAAGGCAAGCCGCAGGGAGCGCGCATCACCAAGATCGGCCGGCGCTCCTATGCGGCGGCCGTCGTCCAGAAACTGGACCCTCGCGGGCGCGCGTATTACTGGATTGGCGGAGACGAGCAGGCGCACGAGAACGTCCCGGGCAGCGACTGCGACGCGGTGTTCGACAGCCGCCTCATTTCGGTCACGCCGCTGCACCTGGACCTTACTCAGCATGCGCTCGTCGAGGAGCTGCGCACGTGGGACTTGCCCGGGGTCTTGCGCGATTAGCGGCCTGCGCCGCGCTGCTCAGCGCTTGCGCGCACCGGCCGGTCGTGCGCCGTCCGGCGCTTCAACACGGGCTCGGTCTCGGCGACCTTCAGCTTTCGGCCCCTCCGCAGCCGGGCGTCGAGCACCACGTCCGCGCCGGCGAGACGCTCTGGCGCATTTCGCAGACGTACGGCGTTCCGGTCGAGACGCTGCAGCGCGAAAATGATTTGCCGAGCCTGGACCTCACCGAAGGCCAGACGCTGTTCATTCCGGGCGCCGGGGCCGAGCTCGCGGTGCCGTCTCCGGACTTGGTCGCCGCGCGCTTCAATGCGCGGGGTCCCCACCGGGCCAATCCAACGCAGATCCCGCGGGCCGGCGGGACTCGTGCGCTCGACCCGGCGGCACATGGTCAGCCGCTCGGGTGGCCGACGCCCGGCGTTCTGATCTCTGGCTTCGGTGCCCGCGAGCGCGATGCGCACGAAGGCATTGACCTCGCGGCACCCGAAGGGACGCCGGTCTGCGCAGCCGAAGCGGGCACCGTGCTTTTCGCCGGCGAGCAGCGCGGCTACGGCAACCTGGTGCTGCTCGCGCACAAGAACGACTTGGTCACGGTGTACGCGCACAACGAGAAGAATCTGGTGCGCAAGGGACAGGATGTCGCGCGCGGCGAAACAATCGCCCGCATCGGCCACACCGGAAACGCTACCGGTCCGCACCTCCATTTCGAGGTACGCGTTGCGTCCCGGCCTCGCGACCCGCTTGGCTTCTTGCGCTGAGGTTGTTTTGGTTGCGGCTGGCCGGAATCGTAGGTTACCCATCCGCGCGAGTTGTAACGGCGCGAGCCGTGGACTCCGTCCGTCGGTCTCTACCCCCCCGTGGGACCGGCGGCCGTTTTTTCTGCCCCGTGCTACGACCGGCGGATGCCCTCTCTCGATCGCGCAAAACTTCTGATCCGCGACGTACCTGATTTTCCTCAGCCGGGGATCCTCTTCAAAGACATCACGCCGATGCTGGGTGACAGCCAGGCATTCCGTGACGTGCTGGACAGCCTGGAGGAACGGCTGCGCGGGCGCGCCATTGACCGCATCATCGCGATCGAGTCGCGCGGCTTCATCTTCGGCGCCCCGCTCGCGGACCGTCTCCGCATTGGACTCTCGCCGGTGCGCAAGCTGGGCAAGCTGCCTTACCAGACCGACCGTATTGAATATGCGCTGGAGTATGGCACTGGCGTGCTCGAAGCCCACGTCGATGCGGTGCGGCCGGGTGAACGGGTCGCCATCGTGGACGACCTGCTCGCGACCGGCGGCACCGCCTGGGCTGCATCCCAGCTGGTGCGCAAGCAGCAGGGAATCGTTGCTGCCTATCTTTTCGTGGTCGAGCTGCGGTTCTTGAAGGGCCGCGATCGCCTGGGCGGCGACGTCGACGCGTTGATTGATTATTGATGCGAAAAGCCATCGCCGCCTTCCTTCAACCGGGCGGTTCTGACCTTGACCTGCGCTCCTGGCATTGCTACCTAGCGCGGCTCCGCCTTCGTAGCTCAGATGGACAGAGCACCGCTTTCCTAAAGCGGGGGTCGCAGGTTCGAGTCCTGCCGGGGGCGCTGCGGTCTTCTTGAGACCGGCGTCATTGCACGTGCCGGAAATAGAGCGCGTCGCCGATCAATACGGCTGCGGTCGTGGGCGTGGTGGGAGCGACAAAGCTCGCTCCCTTTGAGCCGCACACGTCGACGGCGCCGACCAGCTGCTGCGAGGCCGGACTGGTGGCGTCGAGCGTGGCCACCCGCGCCTGACCATCGCCGGTGAGCCAGGCAAGGCGGAGCTTTGCGACGCTGCCGAAGCGCGCCATCTCCAGCGCGTGGGCGCCGCTGTCGCCGAGGTCGAGGTTGCCGTCCGTGCCTGCCGGGTCGCCCTTGACGTCGAAGATCTGCGTTCGCAACCTGCCGGCCTCGATGCGCGCCGCGATGCCGAGGTCGCTCGCGATGGCGGCGATGCGGGCCGGGCTTCCTGAGGCGATAGGCACTCCAATGGCCTGGCCGAAATCGGCGCGCCAGAGCTGCACCAGGCTGTCGGTAGCGACGACCCAGACGATGGATCCGTCCGGCGCGGTCAGTGAACTTACGCGGCGCTGCCCGGAGAGCGGCAAGGTGTTGCCGGACGGAGGAATGCAGGTCAGCGGAAAGATTTCGGCGCAGGCTTGCGCTTTCGCGCCCAGCAGTGCGGCGATGGTGCCGCGGCCGTCGGGGCTTCCCGCCCAACCGAGGGCTGCCCCCTGGGCCGAGGGCGAACCGGGAAACACGCCGGCGTCGATGAAGCTGCCGTCGTCGGAGCAGCCGCCGGGAATCAACTTCACTTCGGTGCGGTCGTGGACCGAGTCGTAAGTCTCGGCGAAGATCTCGCTGCAGCCGAACAGGCCCGGCCCCTCGTGGCCAGGCGCGGGGACCGCCAGCGTCGGCGTGTATTCGGGTTTGCCGAGGAAGAAGACGGCGTCGCCTTCGAGCCCGCCCGCGAGTGCCAGGCCGCCGTCCCGGAGAAAGGCCAGCGTGCTGCCAAAGTTGCTCGCCGACTTGCCCGGCGAGGGGAACGCGGGACCGCTGAAGGAGGGCGCGGTCACGCCGGAGTGGAAGACCAGTGCGGAGCCGGGCGTGCCATCGGAGGCTGCGATCTCGGCGCAGCCGCCGGGCTTCGAGAGTTCGTTGTCGACGATGAGCGTGCAGTTCGAAGCGAGCGCCACCAGCGCAGCCCCCGCGAGTCGCGTTGTCCTGCGCACCGCGTGCGCCCGGCCGGATGCGGCGGCCGTCAAAAGGGCACTCCCAGCGAGAGCATCGCCGTCGGCTTTTCCGAGACCCGCAGGTAGATCGCCGCCCCGGCGCAGAGCGCAGAGCCGGCGAAGAACGCGTCGGCGAGGTGCGCGCGTGGCTTGGCAACGGTGTCGCCGCTCTTCGCCGCGCTGAGCGCGGTGGCGCCGAGGATTGCTCCTCCCGCCGCCAGCGCGACCGCGCTGCCCGCAGCGACCCAGGACCAGTTGCGCCGGGTCCAC
>JANYKT010000118.1 GCA_025358085.1 Deltaproteobacteria bacterium
TGGCGCACGGTGTTCTGCGCGTCAAGCCAGGCCTGGGCGTCGGCTGCGGGTGGCGCAATCGGTCCGCCGTCGGGGCCGCTCGCGTCCACCCCCGGAAGGCAGCCGGCACAGAGGAGCAACGCGGGAAAAAAGCAGGCTCGCATGGTGAAAATCTTACCACGCAGCCAGGTGGGTCGCTGCCCGTCGCAACCTCGAAGGTCAGCATTCTGCGGCGCGACCCGGCGTTGCGCGCGCGGCGGCCCGGCACAGGGGCGAGCCGGAGTAGATCCAGCCTTCGCCGGAGAGCATCGCGTCCGCGGGCGCCGTCTCGCCGGACACCAGCGCGTCGCGGGCCTCGAGCGCAGCGAGCACCGCGTCGATGGCGTCCCCCTCGTCGTCGCCCAGCAGGGCGCCTTCTTGCGCAGCGGAAATCAGCAAGCCGGGTAACAGCGACCTCGAACCGGGTCCCCCCTGCCGCAGCGCGGACAAGAGTCGCTCGCGTTCGGCGCGTAAGCCGTGGTCCTTATAACGGCACGCCCCGCAGAGAGCGGTCGCGCGCCGCCGCGGAAGCACCTCGTGGATCCGCCGCGGGCCGTCGCTGAAAGGTGCGATGGGGTCGCGCACGCCCGCGAGCGCCCGCAGCCCCCAGAACGTCTGCCGGAACATGCGCAGATTGGTCGGAGCGAAGGGCGCGCTGCGGAGCGCATCGGTCGCGCGGCGCTGCTCGGGGCCCGCTGCTCTCCGAAAGGCCTCGGCATCGTCGCCGAAGCGTGCCGCCAGAAGCGCACCAACTGCAGAGGGTCCACCCGAGAGCCGCAGCCGCGCGGCCTGTCCGGCGGAGAGGGCGAAGCAGAAATCGAACCCCGCGACGTCGAAACGCTGCTCCGCGAGCCAGGGCGCGAAGGCGTCCGCGATCGCGCGCGGAACCGGTGCGAGCGAGCGGCGACCGATCGGCGACGCACTCAGCTGCGGACGCAGCGCGGTGAACGGGCGCCAGAGTTCAACCAGCGTCTGGTCGTCGATCACCGCCGCCCAGATCTTCGAGCGCGCCGCGGCCCCGCCGCTCCAGTCCAGTCCCAGCGCTCTCGGCAGCTGTTTTCGGCGTCTCGCGGAGCGCCCAGCCGCCTTAGCCCCGGCATGCTTCACCGGATCAACTCACGCAGCAGGTGCTCTCCCAATTCCTGCAGCCCCTTCTTCAAAAGCACCTTCCCCTTGTCGGTCTCGAGCGCGTTCTTCATCATCTCGGCCGCCTGCCCGACTTCCAGATCGATCAGCACCAGCGCCGCCGAAATGCCCGGCGTCACCGTCGCCGCCTTCACTCTGGAGCGGCGCGCCTGCACGCCTTTGGACAGCTTGTCGATCAGGTCATCCTCGGTCGTGCGTGGACCCTGCCGCGCAGTGAGAGCGGCCGACACTCCCTCGTAAAGGGCCTCGATCAGCCGGTGGCTCGCGACCGCGCGCTCCATCCGCTCGAAAGCGATGTCGAAGTCCACCCGCGCTGACGCAGCGACGGTGGGCGCGATCACCAGCGCCAGATCGGCGCGTGTCAAAACGTGCGGCAGCCGCTTGGAAAACATCACTGGCGCTCCTCGTATCCGTGCCGCGCAATTCCATTCATGGATGGCAAGATGCGCTGATTGAAGTCGAAAGATCAAAGCTTGCTGTCGCCCCTGAAGGCGAGATCGCAAGAGGCAAGCGCTCGGTGGGCCGCCCGTAGGGTTGCGTGCCACCAGGGGCCAATCACACCTTGCTTAAGACAGAACAATCCCAAGGGGGAGTTGACCATATGAAGACGATGCCGCTCGCACCAGTGTTTGCTGCGCTCTTGCTCGCAGGCGCAGCCAATGCCGGTGAACTCCAGACTCTGACGCTTCAAACACCCATGCCGGCTGCCGGCGACCACGGCCTGCGCTCCGAAGTCGTCGGAGTCACCGGCCGCCGCACGCCCATGGCAGTCATCGCAACCGACGCTCTCTACGGCGGTCTCGCCGGTCTCGCCATCGGCGGCGGCGTTTCACTCCTCAACAGCGGAAACGACTGGCAGCGCGACCTGGCGATTGGCGCGGGCGCGGGCCTCTTGATCGGCGGCGTCTTCGGCGCGGTCGACGCGGTCTCCAATGCGGACCGATACTCCACGGAAACGAAGGAAAGCCGGGACCGGGGTTTTAGCGCCAGCTTCTCACCGTTGTCGGGCAAGTTCTGATCATCTCAAATCGCTTCAGATGATGTGATTCAACGCCCCCCCGGCGTGCAGTGCGGGTCCCCGGCGCCTTCAAAGGCGCGCGGGGACCTTGTTTTATGATGCGCCTGCTATCGAGTCGCCTGTCGCACGCGGCGAAAGGCTGGGGTCACGGTGGGGGAGAGGGTCTGTCTCTGGATACGCCGGCTGCAGCCGCGGCCCGCAACCCGGGGGCCACTTTTCAGCGAGATGACGGGGATCAATCTTTAACGGGAGCTACAACGCCCGGTCCTTTTGCGGGTCCTGTTTAAAGGAGCCGGCGCTGAGGACTCGTCCCGGGACGAGTTGGATCATCGGTACCGTCCAGTCGCGCTGGTACCGGTATCGGGAGCCGCGCGCGCTGCATGAAGGTGCGTCCATACAGCTGCTCCGCAGCATACTGGTTGTGCGGACGGCAGAGGAGCCTGATTCGTTCAACGGAATGGACTTGCGTACGCGCGAAGCCATCGAGGTGGTCGAACTCGAGCGTGCCAGTCTCGCTGCATCTGCGGCCGTCTTCGTCAGCGAAGGTGCAGCGCCCGCCATCGCGTTCGTAAACGGCGCGCTTGATTGGTCGGGAATGTGCCGCGTGGGTCGATGGCCCTCGACTTTCGGCGCGACAGGGCCTGTTTGCGGGGCTGGCCTCGCCTTCCGGCCCACGGCGAAGCGTTCCTTCTTCACCTGGTGAATCAGCAAGTCGAGCGCGGCCTCAAACACGGCTGCCAGGTCGCCATCAGGGATACGATGTCGCAGCAGCTCCTGTGTCTGCTTGAGCTTCTCGCGAAAGGCCCGGCTGGCGGTGAATTGAATCTTGTATGCATCTTCCGCGAGGGGCCGAATCGCCGGCTGCGGCTGAACCCGCCGCGCAAACGAAGGCGGCGTGTGCCCGGCCGGCATAGAGAGCTCGAGTTCCGGCGGCACGCACAGCGCGACTCTCGGCAGCATCGAGAGCGCCGGCGAGGGGAGGCTGGGAACTTTCCGGATCGTCGCGGGAACTGGTGGCTTGGGGAAGAGCCTCGCGATCATCTGATCGATCTGCCGCTTCGACTTGCCAGCCGCCTGGGCTAGCAGGTCGCCATGATTTTCTTCGGTCAGGTGCGGGACCAGAAGGCGCATCCCCGCAAGGTGAATCTTCCCTGAGCGTACCGCCTCGATCAGCGCAGGCCAACGTCGCCCCGCGCGCGCCACGCCGATGCGGTTATAAGTCGCGTCTTCGGAGAAACCGAGCCCTTCAACGCAATAAACAAACATCGAAGAAAAGGATTGGGCGAGATACAGGCTGCGCTCATCGAGCTCGCCCAGATGAACGAGCAAGTCGGCCTCGATGCAGCCGGACTTCTTGATCAGCGCGCGAATAGCCCCGAGAAGCTCTTCATTGCTGAGTGCGTCAATCATGTATCAATTCATAGCATTGCGTTTTTCAGCTCTCACAGCCGCCCGCAGGGCGTCGCAATCGCTTCAGGCGGGCTCGCTAAAGTGCCAAGCATCAGGACGCGGCAGCGTGCGGTACGGGCTCAATGCTGACCCTCCTGGCGGCATCTGAGGATGTGACTCAAAGCACGCCCAAACTCCTGTCAAGAAGAAACAACAGAGTGTCACGAGCACGATCAATGTCCGGGGTCATAAGCACTTCAACATGTCCGCTTGCGAGTCTTGAGCTCATCGCTGGCAGATGGAGCCAAAAGAGCTTGCGAGGCAGGTGCGAGCAATGACGCGTCAGCAAGTCGTGACCAAGGCGATGAAGGAATCGATCAGCTGGAGCCAGGCGGCGGTCATCATGGGCATCACTCCCTCGGGAGTGGTGAGCAGGCTCGCCACCGTGAAGGGCCCCACCCACCTTTCGGCGGGACCCGGAGGCCTCCTTCTGGCGGCCTGCAATGACTCGGTCATCCGTGCCATCGATGCCACCGGTACGGTGACGTCCTTTGCCGGGAGCGGCACGACCGGGCTTTTAGACGGCGATGCGGCGCACGCAATGTTCGGCGCCTTCAGGGTCTCCTCTCCACAGGTGACCGGCGTCGGCGCGGGCGGCGCGCTCGCCTGGGACGGCAAGGACACGGTCTATGTGGCGGACTACGACAACCGCCGGGTCCGCGCGGTGACCAATGGCCAAGTCTCGACGTTGACTACCTTGTCGGGCGGACCCGAGGGCGTGGCCGTTGCGGCCGGCAAGGTCCACGTCTTTTTCGCGCGGGACCGGCTCTATCGGTACGGCCAGGACGGCAGGCTGGAGTTGCCCCGGGTTCTCGACGTGGTCGTGGGGCTGGGCGGCCTGGCGGTAGATGAGGCCGGAAACGCGTACATCGAGGATCCCCTGCCACGGCACGGTGCTATGGCTCGCGGCCGATCAGAGCTCGCCGAGTGTTTTTGCCGGCAACAGGGGCCAAGTGGGGCTCGTGCCGGGGCCGCTGCCGGCAATTCTCTCCGCTCCCGTCTCGCTGTCCATCGTTCCCGTTGGAACGCCCGCTGCGGGGTCGCTGGTCATCGCCGACTTCGCCGACAACTCTGTGGCTCTGATCCGCCGCTGAGCCTCCGAATATCAGGAACGCAGCGCGAGAGTCCTTGAAGAGAGAAGCTTCCGTCCCCGACACCGCCCGGAGCGGGCATGGTCGATTGGCGGCGCATCCAGACACTCGTCTGGAATCGAGACGTGCTCTCGCTCCAACCACAGGCGCTGATATCGCATTCAATGCCCGCCTCGCCGCGATCATCACCACCGTACCGACTCCGCCAGCGAAGTCCGGGTTGCCGTGGAGATGGGCGAAGCTGACCGCGCCAGAGCCGCCTTAATGATCGTCGGCAAGCTCGCGCCGGGCGCCGAGGATGGCGTGGCTGCGGCCCAGCCCGGCCGAGCGCGACAGATGCGTCGGGTCGGCGAAGGCGGGAGCGGCAATACAGAAGAGAGCCGTCAGAAAGCGCATGCGCGGGGACAGTCGTGACCGTGCAGCGGCCACTTCACTTCAATAGACGCATGAAGTCCGGGTACTCCAGAATTTCTCAACCGCTGCCGGCGCGCTCGGCATTGATGCGCATGGCGCGGCCCAGGCCTTCGACGCTGATCTGGTGACGCGATCCTGGAGGCCATAGCGCAGCACCTTTGTGACCAGCCGGCTGGGCCGGAAGAAGCTGGTCCGCTCAAAGCCGAGCGCGCGAAAGTCATTCTCGACGATATCTTTGATCCGCAGATAGCAAGTGCGCGAGGCCGGGTTTGCCCCCACGGAGGTGAGCAGCGACATAGGCCGGATGCCGCCGCGACGGCAGGCCTGCGCGAACGCGGTCGCGAGTTCGACGTCGATCCGGAAGTGCTCTTCCGGAGAGAGCTTGCGCGGCTGCCCGGCGCCCACTGTACAGAAGGCATTTGCGTCGCCGGCGGCGTCAGCCGTGCCCGGTTCAGCGGCCTGTTGCGAAACCTTCGCGCTCAATCCCTCAACGGCGCGGCGGCCAATCAAGCTGAGACCCGTACACAGCACAGAGGGGTCAAGCTCCCGGACCAAGGCGCCCGCTAGAGTCAAGTCCCGAGGAGCTGGGAGCCCGCGCGGCGAGGCATCCCGGCAAGCGCATTCCAACCGGCTCGATCAATTGGAACGCGCGCGCCAGCGGCGAATCGTTTATAGCCCTGCCATGTCGCTGCTGCACTCGCGCGGGGTCTCGCTCCGCTACGGCAAGAAGATCATCCTCGACGGCGCGAGCTTCGCCATCGGCCACCACGACCGCGTGGGGCTGATCGGTCCAAACGGCACCGGCAAGTCCACGCTGATGAAGATCGTCGCCGGCCGCATCGAGCCGGACGAGGGCGAGATCCAGATCGTCCGCAACGCGCGCGCCGGCTACCTGCCGCAGGAGCTGAGCGAGCTGCCGCCCGGCTCCATCATTGATGGTGTGCTCGCCAGCGTGCCGGGGCGCACCGAGCTGACCCGGCGCATCGAGCAGGCGGAAGCGGCGGTCGGCACGGCGACCGGAGATGAGCAGCTGGAGATCGCGGGCGAGCTTGCCGACCTGCATGAGCGGCTCCTGCACCATGACGAGCGCTATGGCCGTCACCGCGCCGAGGAGATCCTCACCGGCCTGGGCTTCCCGCAGGCGCAGCTCAGCCGCGATGCGCGCGAGCTGTCCGGTGGTTGGCGCATGCGCGCGGCGCTCGCGTCGTTGCTCTTGCAGGATCCCGAGCTGCTGCTGCTCGACGAGCCCACGAACCATCTGGATGTGCCGACGCTGGAATGGTTCGACGACTTCCTGCTGCGCAGTCGCAAGGCGCTCTTGCTCGTCAGCCATGATCGCGAGTTCCTTGACCGGCAGATCGACCGGGTGCTCAGTTTTGAAATGGAAGGCCTGCGCACCTATGCGGGCAACTATGAGCGCTACCTGGAACTGCGCGCGGCCGAGGAGGAAAACCTGGTCGCGCAGGCCGACAAGCAGCAGCGGCGGCGCGCGCAGATGATGGCTTTCGTCGAGCGCTTCAAGGCCAAGGCGAGCAAGGCCAAGCAGGCGCAGAGCCGGCTCAAGCTGCTGGAGAAGGAAGAGATCATCGAGGTCCGCGATGAGCGCGCCACGGTGCGTTTCCGCTTTCCCGAGGCACCGCGTTCGGGCCGCGAGGTGGCACGGCTCGAGAACGTCAGCAAGCACTATGGCGCGCAAATCATTTATGATCGCTTGTCTGGCCAGGTGCTGCGCGGCGACCGCATCGCCGTGATTGGATTGAATGGTGCAGGCAAGACGACTCTATTGAAGATTCTCGCTGGCGAGACGGACGCGGACAGCGGGGCCGCCGAGCTGGGTCACAATGTCGTGCTCGGCTATTTCGCGCAGCATCATACCGAGTCGCTCGATCCGTCGCGCACCATCCTGGAAGAAGTACACTCTCTCGTTCCGACGCAGCCGCAGTCATGGGTGCGCGGCGTGCTGGGATCCTTCCTTTTCACCGGCGATGATGTGGAAAAGAAGATCGGCGTGCTCTCGGGTGGCGAGCGGGCGCGCGTGTCGCTGGCGAAGTTGCTGGTGGTGCCGTCGAACTTTCTCCTCATGGACGAGCCGACCAACCATCTTGACCTCGATAGCAGCGAAGCATTGATCGAAGCATTGACCCGATATCAAGGAACCCTGCTGTTCGTCTCGCACAACCGCTCTTTCGTGAATGGGCTCGCGACGCAGGTCTGGGAGGTCAAGGAGGGCCGCATCGACGCGCAGCCGGGCGACCTGGAGGACTGGCAGCGGCGCCGCGCGGCCGCGAGCGCCGCCCAAAAAGCAGCGCCGGATTCCGGCAAGGCCAGCTCTTCCAAGGATCCGGGCAAGGAGGCTCGCAAGGAACGAGCGGCGCAGCGGGAGAAGGTGCAAAAGGCGCTCGGGCCGCTCAAGAAAGAGATCGGTACGCTGGAAGCGCGCATCGCCGAGTTGGAGAAGAGCAAGCGCGAAGCGGAGACGCAGCTGGCCGACCCCGCGACCTTCGCCGACGCCGCGCGCTCGACGCCGCTGGTGACCGCGTATCGCGACGCCGGCGGCAAGCTGGAGGAGCTGTACGCTCGCTGGGAACATAAGCAGGAAGAGCTGGCCGCGGCTGAAGCGGAGATCGCTTGAGGAACTCGATATGAAGCGCGCTCTTCTTTATCTCTTCGCTTTGCTGGTCCTTGCCGCGCTCGGCGTGGCGGCGTGGAAGCTCGCCGAAGAGCGCAGCTTCGCTTTGACGCCGTCTGGAGAGGGAACGCGCGTGGTGACCGTGCCACCGGGGACAGGGCCGCACGCGCTCGCCAAGCTGCTCGCCGACGGGGGCGTGGTCTCTGATGAGTCCCGCTTTTATACGCACCTGCACTTCTTCCGGCGCAGCGCGAGCCCCAAGGCGGGAGAATATGAGTTCATCGGTGCGCTCAATCCCGATGACGTGATTGGCAAGCTTACGCGCGGAGAGGTGAAGCTTTATCACTTCACCACTCCGGAGGGCCTGCGGGTCGATGAGATCGCGCCCCTCATCGGCGCAACCGGGCTGTGCGCCACGAGCGAGTTCCTCCGGCTTGCCCGCGATCCGGCGCAGGCTAAAAAGCTGGGCGTCCCTGGCACGTCGATGGAAGGATTTCTTTTTCCCGATACCTATTCCTTCCCGCGGAGCGCGGGCTGCACTGGAATCATGGGCGCGATGGTCGCGCGCTTCCAGCAAGCCTGGAAGGACGCGCAGGCGCAGCGCCTGCCCGGGGTGAAGCTGAATGAATTGCAGGCGGTAACGCTTGCATCCATCGTGGAGAAAGAGACGGGCCAGCCCGAGGAGCGGCCGCACGTTTCATGCGTCTTCCACAATCGATTGAAACAGAAGATGCGGCTCGCGACCGACCCCACGGTCATCTACGCCATCCTTCTCGAGAATGATTTCAAATGGGATGGCAAGATTCATAAGACCGACCTGCTGCGGCCTCATCCCTACAATACCTATAAGACTGAGGGCCTGCCGCCGGGGCCGATCTCGAACCCGGGCGCGGCCGCGCTGGCGGCGGCGCTGCACCCGATGAAGTGCAACGACCTCTTCTTCGTCTCGCGCAATGATCACACCACGGTGTTTTGTCCTGATTACGCCTGCCACGAAAGGAACGTCCAGAAGTGGCAGATTGAATTTTTCAGGCGCAAGAAGGGCTGACCTGGCTTGAGGTTAGCGTAGCCAGCGTCACCGAGGGCAGCGACGATAGATGCTGGCGTAGACGAAGCTCGCTTGCCGGCAGAAATCGACACCAGCAAAGGTAAAGCGCAGGGAGCTTTCGACAGCGCTGGGCGAGGCACGGCGGTCGTTGTGCAGATTGCCCTGGTAGAGCAGCACTGCAAGAGTCGGCGTGTGGCGCAAAAGGCGAGCCTCGAAGTCTGTCGTCCAGGCCTCGCGGATCCATTGGTCGTCGGGCAGGTGCGCGGCGAAGATCAGCGGTACATCCAGATAGTCCCAGACTCCTTCGACCAGGATGAAGTCGTCGGCCCCGGCATTCGCGCGCAGCCACAGCGCGGCGTCCTCGACGCCCGGCGGCAGCGAGGAGATGGGCGAGAGCGGGCGCGCCCACTCGGCGAGGCTGCCATTGCGATTCCACGAGACGGCGGCGAGCGCGACCGGTGTCGCGACCAGCACCAGAAAGGTGAGCGCGAGGGTGGCACGGCCAAACCGCTGCAGAATGGACCAGGCGAAAGGCAGTGACAGCGTCGCGGCGACCAGCGCGAAGCGCGACATCGGACGGAAGTCCGCCAGAACGGCGCCGCGAAAAGTGAAATAGGCGGCGGGTATCCAGGCCAATGCGACGATTCGAGCTCCATCAGAAGACCGCGTCCACAGCGCACGCGCCGCGCCCGACAGAGCGGCCAGGCCAAGCACCGGCGTCGCGATACCGCAGACGGCAATCGGCCAATAGGCGAGGCAATAGGCGCGATAGCGGCAGGAACCAAACCAGTGCAGTCCCATTGCCGCCAGCTCGCGGTGGTCCTGGTCGATGTGGTGGATGGGGGCCAGTGCGTCGCCAGTGTAATGATAGTTGAGCCAGAGCCAGAAGAGCATCGGCGCGGTCGCGATGAGAAAGAGCGCGGCCGAGCGAAAGAGGCCGAGCTCGCGCAGCCACAGCAATGAAATGAGTCCGACGTACAGCAAGCCGTCATAACGAACGAGGCAGGCGGCGCCGAGCAGCAGTGCGGGGACTACAATGGCGCCGTCGAGAACCATAGCAATGGCGCCGAGCAGCAGCGCGAGGAAGAGGGCCTCGCTGGCGCCTGTCGTGCTCGATTGAATGGCGAGCGGCGACAACGCGAGGCCGCACGCCGCGACCAGCGCGGCCGTGGGCCCGAGTGCGGGCTCGGCAAGACGCAGGGTGATACGCCAAAGTAGCCAGACTGAAAGCATTCCAGCAGCGAAAGAGAGAAGCCGCGGTCCGACAAAGCGCCCCGGCAGCACCCGCGCGATCAGCCCCAGCACGGTCAGCTGCAGCGGCCCGTACTGGTAGGCCTCGAGAAAGCCGCGCCACAGGTGCGGCGCGCGCGCCCACCGCTCGGCCAGCTCGATGCGCACCGGCGCGTCGCCATAGTGCTCCCAACCGTAGAGAAACGGGAGCAGGCGCGCGGCGAGCGCCAGGCCCAATGCGGCTTGTCTTGATTCGCGCTCTTGCACGGCCGCGCTGCTATCACGAGGCCGCGCAATGTGCACGGCAGGACAGCAGGCATGTCGGCGACTGGAACCTCGGCCGAGAACGCGCATTGCGGCGATCTCCGCAGGGCGCTAACCTCCTCGCAACTTTCCACGTCGTCTTCTGAGGGGATGACTGACCATGCAGACCTCCCGCGAAATCGGTACCAGCTTCGTCGCACGCATCGCCGCGCTGCAGGACAAGAGCAGCTTCAAGGATCTCCACTGGGAGGGCTCCTTCGAGGAATATCTGAAGATCGTGCGCGACAACCCTCGCGTCACGCGGACGGCGTTCCAGCGCATGTTCGACATGGTCCTGTCGCACGGCAAGACCGAGTACATCGACAACAAGAAGCGGCTCATCCGCTACCACTTTTTCCACGACGAACAGTTCGGCGGGCGCGACGCGGTCTTCGGGCTCGACGTGCCGCTGATGAAGTTGGTCAACGTCTTCAAGAGTGCGGCCCAGGGGTATGGAACCGAGAAGCGCGTCATCCTGCTGCACGGGCCGGTGGGCTCGTCCAAGTCCACCATCGTGCGACTCCTGAAGAAGGGCGTGGAAGAGTATTCGCGCTCGCCGGACGGCGTCCTCTATACGTTCTCCTGGGTGCTCGACAAGAAGAAGGACGACGGCACCGGCGCTGCCTATAAGGAGAATTATCCGACGCCGATGAACGAGGACCCGCTCTTGCTCATTCCGGCCGAGTGGCGTGAGAAGGTCTTCGCCGAGCTGTGCCCGCCCGATTCCGGCTTCACCATTCCCGTCAAGGGCGACCTCTGCCCGGCGTCGCGGCTCATCTTTCGCGAGCTGATGACCGAGTACAACGGAGATTTCGCCAAGGTGATTTCCCATGTGCGCGTCAAGCGGCTCCTGATGAGCGAGAAGGACCGGATTGGCATCGGGACCTTCCAGCCCAAGGACGAGAAGAACCAGGACGCTACTGAACTGACTGGCGACGTGAACTACCGGAAGATCGCTGAGTACGGCTCCGACTCTGATCCGCGCGCGTTCAACTTCGATGGTGAATTCAACATCGCCAATCGCGGCATGATTGAGTTCGTCGAGGTGCTCAAGCTGGATGTTGCCTTCCTCTATGACCTGCTGGGCGCGTCGCAGGAGCACAAGATCAAGCCGAAGAAGTTTCCGCAGACTGACATCGATGAAGTCATCATCGGCCATACCAACGAGCCGGAATATCGCAAGCTGCAAAACAACGAATTCATGGAGGCGCTGCGCGACCGCACGGTCAAGATCGACGTACCGTACATCACCAAGCTCGGCGAGGAAGTGAAGATCTACGAGAAGGATTACAACGCGCACCGCATCCGCGGAAAGCACATTGCGCCGCACACGCTGGAGATGGCGGCCATGTGGGGCGTGCTCACGCGGCTCGAGGAGCCGAAGAAGCACAACCTCACGCTGCTGCAGAAACTCAAGCTGTACAATGGCAAGACGCTGCCCGGCTTCACCGAGGACAACATCAAGGAGCTGCGCAAGGAGGCATCGCGCGAGGGCATGGAAGGAATCAGTCCGCGCTACGTGCAGGACAAGATTTCGAATGCGCTGGTCAGCGACAAGGGTGAAGGCTGCGTCAACCCGTTCATGGTGCTCAATGAGCTGGAGGGCGGGCTGCGGCACCACTCGCTGATCTCCTCCGAGGACCAGCGCAAGCGATTCCGCGAGCTGCTGGCGGTGGTCAAGGGCGAATACGAGGATATCGTCAAGAACGAAGTCCAGCGTGCCATCTCGGCCGACGAAGACGCCATCGCCAAGCTGTGCGGCAACTACATCGACAACATCAAGGCCTATACGCAGCGCGAGAAGGTGCGCAACAAGTATACCGGCCAATATGAAGAGTCCGACGAGCGGCTGATGAGGTCCATCGAGGAGAAGATCGATATTCCCGAGTCGCGCAAGGACGACTTCCGCCGCGAGATCATGAACTACATCGGTGCGCTCGCCATTGAAGGGAAGACGTTCAACTATCGGAACAACGAACGGCTGCACAAGGCGCTGGAGCTGAAGCTGTTCGAGGACCAGAAGGACAGCATCAAGCTCAAGAACCTGGTCTCCAGCGTGGTGGACAAGGACACGCAGGAGAAGATTGATATCGTCAAGGACCGCATGATCAAGTCCTATGGCTATTGCGAGATCTGCTCCACCGATGTGCTCAACTTCGTCGCGTCGATCTTCGCACGCGGCGATGCCAAGGACTGACGGGAGCCCGACTGATGCCGTCCAAGATCAAGCAGGACCACTCCCGGTTCCGCGAGATCATCCGCGGCAAGATCAAGGAGAACCTCCGCAAGTACATCCAGAAGGGGGAGATGATCGGGAAGAAGGGCAAGGACCTGATCACCATTCCGGTCCCTTCCATCGATATCCCCCACTTCCGGTATGGACATAAGGAACAGGGCGGCGTCGGGCAGGGGGACGGCGCGCCCGGCACCGTGCTGGGCCCGGGGGCCGTGGAACAGGATGGCAAAGGCAAAGCGGGGCAGGGCGAGGGACAGCACGGCCTCGAGGTCGATCTATCGCTCGACGAGCTGGCTGAGATCCTGGGCGAAGAACTCGAGCTCCCGCGCATCGAGAGCAAGGGCAAAAAGAACCTGACTTCACCCAAGGTGAAGTATTCGGGCGTGCACAACACCGGCCCTGAGTCGCTGCGCCATTTCAAGCGCACTTATAAGCAGGCATTGCGCCGGAGCATTGCCTCGGGAACCTACAACCCGAAGCGGCCCATCATCGTTCCGACCCGCGAGGACAAGCGCTATCGCAGCTGGAGGGTCACCGCGCTTCCGCAATCCAATGCAGTGGTGATCTACATGATGGACGTGTCGGGCTCCATGGGCGACGAGCAGAAGGAGATCGTCCGCATCGAGAGCTTCTGGATCGATACCTGGCTGCGCTCGAACTACAAGGGCCTCGAGACTCGCTACATCATTCACGACGCTGTGGCGCGCGAGGTCGACCGGGAGACCTTCTTTCACACCCGCGAGTCAGGCGGCACGATGATCTCCAGTGCTTACAAGCTCTGCAAGGAGATGATGGTCGCGGATTACGACACGGGCTCCTGGAACATCTATCCATTCCACTTCTCCGACGGCGACAACTGGAGCGCGGACGACACCCGCGCCTGCGTGACCCTGCTCAAGAACGAGGTACTGCCCAAGGTGAACCAGTTCGCCTATGGCCAGGTGGAGAGCCCCTATGGCAGCGGGCAATTCATCAAGGACTTGCGCGAGGCATTCGAGGACGTGGAGAACGTGGCGTTATCCGAGATCGCCAACAAGGACGCCATCTATCAATCCATCAAGGACTTCCTCGGGAAGGGTTCTTGACGTGAACGAAAACAAGGACACGCGGCTCCCGCCCCACCTGCACGACATCCAGCGCGAGGTCGAAGGCTATGCCCGCGCGTTCGGGCTCGACTTCTACGAGACCATCTTTGAGGTGCTCGGGTACGACGAAGTCAACATGGTGGCCGCTTATGGCGGCTTTCCCAATCGATATCCGCACTGGCGCTTCGGAATGGAGTACGAGCAGCTCAGCAAAGGATACGAGTACGGGCTGTCGAAGATTTACGAGATGGTCATCAACAACAACCCTTCTTATGCGTACCTGCTCGAGAGCAACATGGACGTGGACCAGAAGCTGGTGATGGCCCACGTCTATGGCCACGTCGACTTCTTCAAGCACAACTTCTCGTTCGCGCACACCAACCGCAAGATGATGGACGAGATGGCGAATCACGCCACCCGCGTGCGCCGCATCATTGACCGGGTCGGCATCGAGCCGGTGGAAAGCTTCATCGATCGAACGCTATCGCTGGAAAATCTCATCTACCAGCACGCCCCGCACTTTGCGCCCAAGGTCCGCAAGGACCCCGGCGCTCCCGAAGAGCGCATTGAGGTGCGCGGCTTCAAGTACGACCGCGAATACATGTCGGGCTTCATCAACCCGCGCGCCTTCCTCGACGAACAGCGCAAGAAGCTCGAAGACGAGCGCGCGAAGTCGAAGAAGTTTCCCGAGAAGCCGGAGCGCGATGTGCTGCTGTTCCTGCTGGACCACGCGCCACTGGAGCGCTGGGAGGCGGACATCGTCTCGGTGGTGCGGGACGAGGCTTATTACTTCGCGCCGCAGGGACAGACGAAGATCATGAATGAAGGCTGGGCGAGTTTCTGGCACTCGACCATCATGACCACCCGGGCGCTGAAGGACTCGGAGATCATCGATTATGCCGACCATCACTCGGGCACGATGGGCACCCGGCCCGGCGTCATCAATCCGTATAAGCTCGGTATCGAGTTGTGGCGGCATATCGAGGACCGCTGGAACAGGGGACGCTTCGGGAAAGAATACGACGAGTGCGACGACCTGCGGGCGCGGCGCGCCTGGGACAAGAAGACGGGCCTTGGACGGAAGAAGATCTTCGAGGTGCGCAAGCATTACAATGACATCACCTTCATCGACGAGTTCCTTACCGCCGAGTTCGCCGCCGAGCAGAAGCTTTTTGTCTACGGCTTCAATGAGAAGGGCAATCGCTGGGAGATCCTCGATCGCGAGTTCCAGAAGGTGAAGCAGAAGCTCCTGCAGCAATTGACCAACTTCGGGCAGCCGATCATTGAAGTGGTCGATGGCAACTTCGAGAACCGCGGCGAGCTCTTGCTCGCGCACCGCCACGACGGCGTTGACCTGCGGGTCGATTACGCGAAAGACACTTTGGGCAACTTGCAGGCGCTGTGGCGCAGGCCGGTCGGCATCGTCACGCGCGTGGACGGCAAGGGCGTGCTGATGCGCTTCGACGGCCGCGACCACACCGACCGCAAGGTTGATTTCTAGGTTGTCGAGCAGCAGCAGGAGGTCCCTGTCGGCGGCAGGAGGTGCTCCGAGTCAAAAAAAAAGTACTCCTCCGGGGCGCTCGTCAACGCTCCAGGATCACCCACCAGTAATGGAAACCTCCATCGGGCTGCGGTGCGTTCCGATCGAACAGATAACTGACCAACGAAAATCCGGCGTCGAACCCCTCGTCGATAGCAAAATCGTAACCATCGATTTGTTGCACGCGAACCTGCCGCGAGGGGGCACCCTTCAGCCGCGTCCCAACGAGTGTGAAAGTGGTGCCTGCAGACACGTCATTACCGTCGCTCGTTGAAGCCGTTATGATAAACCCGGCGTCCGCCAAGGTATCTGCTGCCTTCGGGAGATCCGCACCATTGCTCGAAACGGCCAGGACGTCGTAAACGTCGCTTATTCCGCCATCGAGTCCAGGTCGCGCTTCAGCCACGTACTCGAACCCGGCATCTGTGATCGAGAGTCCGGTGATGACCATGCCTTGCTTGGCAGGGTTCTTGGTAAACTCATCGGTCAAAGTCTGGGCACTGGGCACCGACCCTATCGCGTAAATCCATTGCGGGTCGAAGCCTGGTGCCGACAATGAAATGATCTCGCACAGTGAGTCGGAGCGCTGGACATCTCCTCCCATGGCGGTCACGACCCGGTTTTGCTGAATCAGATCTTGGAGCACACCCGAACAACCGCGGGAGGTGGAATCGATGGATGCTTGGTAATCAGGCGCGGTGGCGTAACCAGCGTAGACGGCATGAAAGCTATCAGACACGGCGAGACCCGAAACAAAGCAAGGCCCGGTGAGCGAAGTCCGGTCCGGTCCAAAGCCGGGACTAGTGCCACCCACAAGACCCGGTGGGAAACAGCGAACAAAGTGCGTCCCGGTGCCCACGCCGCGAAATCGAGGGTCGATCACCACCACGGTGCGACCCCCAGCGTCCGTTGCAGCGTCAGGAGCACCGGCATCGAGTCGGCCTCCGGAACGGGAAGAGCAAGCGGCGCCCAGCACAGCAACAATCAAGATCGCCGCCTGCGTGGCTGAATAAAGATCTAGCTGTCGAAACCTCTGCACCCGAAAACTCCCGAGTCTTAAGAATGCTGAACGAAGAAAAACGTATTATAGAGCGTGTCGAGGTACACGTCGACAAAGATCGGACCGTTATAGGTGCTTGGAGGGGGCGCCAGGGCGACGCTGCCGGTCGATATATGTGAGGTGTTGTTACCGAAATCGGTGTTGCTCGACCAAACCCACTGGCTAGTGGTCGCGAATTTGAAAAAGAGCAGAGTCCCGGACATGGTGGCCTTCACCGCGTAGCTGCTTGTGCTTCTGACCGAGTCGTTGAAAGTGGCCGTTTTCGAGAGCTGATACGTCAAGGGCGGAGCAGGATACGGCTGGGTTGGCAACACAGGTTCATATGGCAAAGTGCCTTTGAAGGATGAACCGGCTCGCGTCCAGCTGGTTGCTGCCCAGCGCAAACGGATCAGCGTTTTGAACGATCTCATTGTAGTACTGAGATGTCACACCGAAGTTGTTTAGATAGTTCGCGACGTTGGCCGGCATCGTGCTCGGATTGATGAGCCACTGAGCAAACGAAAAGAAGGGGCCTTGGCCGGTGGCAGGGCCAAAAGACCAGGAACCCTGATTCATTATCGAGGTGCCGACAGGAGGTTGAACGACGACGTTGATGGTCGGCTTTGGCCAAATATAGATGCGGTCAGCCGCATGATCTACCATGTCGCCACCATTGCTTTGGACGGGCTGCGAAGTCTGCATGCTCAGCTTGAAGTCTTTTCCGTCCGCGGTCGTCTTGCCATCGCCTTTGGAAACGGTGACTGAAATTCCGTCTCCGGCTATCCCCCCGATTGAATCGACCGACGCGGTGAGCGACACATCACTGTTGAAGCTAGCCGCAGAGGAAACAGTCACCCCAATCACGCTGCCGGTGGTGGAGGTAGCGATGCTTGTTCTTCCAGGGGGCGAGTACATGACTCCATTAATGAAGTAGAGCGGCTGCACCGTGGAGGTCTGCTGAAGAACACACTGCCCGATTTGATCGGGTTCAATCTGGCCAGCGATAATCACCCCACCGTCGCAGCGACCTGCGACACCGTTGACGCCACACGCAGTGCCGGCGGTGACCGGCCACGCAACCCAAGTGGAGTCAGCCGTGCATCTGGCGATATTGCAGACCGGCTCGCTTGGAGCTCCGCCGCCACAAGCCTCCGCCGAACGAACAGCCAGCAGGATGGCTCCTGCCGAACACATCATCAGCGCTTCTCGGCTTAATTGCATTTTGAACCCCCTTGAACTCTCGTCATGATGAGAGTCGGGCGCAGCAGTAGGGTCTGGTTTTCATCTGTCAACGGACCAATACTGAGCCGCCAAGGCTCGAATGCGAGCTCGTCATTGAACAGGGATGAGAAGCCAGTCGAATTCGCATCGCGAGGCGTGGGCGGACCTGCGGGTCGATTACGCGAAAGACACTTTGGGCAACTTGCAGGCGCTGTGGCGCAGGCCGGTCGGCATCGCTACGCGCGTGGACGGCAAGGGCGTGCTGATGCGCTTCGACGGCCGCGACCACACCATCCGCAAGGTTGATTTCCAGAACGCCGGCGCTGCCGTCAACCCCAGCGAAAGATGCGCAGCGCCACAGCGAACGAGACCACGGCGATTCCTGCCAGCAGGCCGATAGGTGCGGCCAGCGCGCGGACGCGCGGCTCGCGACCAACAGGCCGATACCGCCGAAGGCCAGCGCGCCCAGCGCGGAGACGAGCAGGAGCGTGCCGATCGATCCGGCGACGCCGACCGAGAAGCAGATCCATCCGAAGCCCACCAGGATGGGTAACTCGAGGAAGAGGAAGGCGAGGCGCATCAGGACGAAGGAAAAGAGGAACTCGGCGCGGTTCATTAGAGTCGCGACCAGGCGCTTGAGCAGCTTGCGCGTGCGCATCTCGACGACGACATAGCCGATGCCCCACATGCCCGACGACATCAAGGTCACTCCAATCAATCCCGGTATCAGGAAATCGATATAGCGGGAGCCGGGCTCGGTGACCGGTGCGTCGCGGGTGAGGGTGGCGTCGCGGCGGCCGTCGGCCTTCTGCAGCGCGTCGTCGGCGAGGGCGCGGGCGAGGCGGCTCTCGGGGCGCGTGGGGTCGAACAGATAGGTACGCGGCGTGCCGGGCAGAACCACCAGCGAAACGCGGCCGGTGCGCAGAGCGGTGCGGGCGGCTGCGTCGTCTTCGAAAAGCGCTACGTGCAGGTCTTTGAAGCCTTCGAGCTGCTGTTGCAGCGCGCTGGACTCGACCGCGATGAAGACCGGCTCTGGCGGGCGATTGCGGAAAGCCACGCCCAGCGCGACAGCCAGCACGATCGGGAAACCGAAAGTCCAGAAGATGGCGCCCGGCTCGCGAAAGAAGAGCCGCAGGCGCGTCAGGGTGAGTTCGGCGAGCGGCCTCATTCGCGCAGCTGCCGGCCGGTGAGCTGGACGAAGACATCCTCGAGCGTGGCCTGGTGCGTGGAGAGCCGCGTCGGCTTGCGCACGCGGGCCAGGATTGCAGGGAGCGCGATATGCAATTGATCCACGGTCAGTGCGAAGCCGTCGCCGCTCTTGTGCACCTGCTTTACGTCGGGAAGCGCGGCGAGCTCGGCAGCACTGATCACTTCTTCACTGGCAAGCTCCACCACCATATCGCCGCCCAGGGTTGCAATCAGCTCGCGCGGTGTCCCCAATGCAATCACCTTTCCCTTGTCCACCACGGCGACACGGTCGCAGAGCCGCTCGGCTTCATCCATATAGTGAGTCGTCAGCAAGACTGACCGGTCGCGCGCCTTGAAGCCCAGCACCACGTCCCAGAGCTGCCGGCGGGACTGCGGGTCGAGGCCAGTGGTGGGCTCGTCGAGGAAGAGCAGCTCCGGGTCACTCACCAGCGCGCAGGCAACCGCGAGCCGCTGCTTCTGGCCGCCCGAAAGCTTGACCGTCCAGGTCTTCGCCTTGTCCCCCAGCTGCACCTGCGCAAGCGCGCTTTCGATCGTTTGGCCGTGCGTATAGAAGGAACGGAAGAGGCGCAGACACTCCTCGACGGTGAGCCGGTCGGGGAGGTGCGTCTCTTGTAATGAAATGCCGAGCTTTTGCCGCAGCTCGCGTTCATTTGAGTTCCAGCGAAGTCCAAGTACTTCGACTTCGCCGGAGGTGGGCTCGAGCAGGCCTTCCAGCACTTCGACCGTGGTGGTCTTGCCCGCGCCATTGGGGCCCAGCAGGCCGAAGCACTCGCCGGTCCGCACGTCCAGATCCAGGCCATTGACAGCGGTGACGTCGTCGTACTTCTTGACCAGCGCCCGGCAGCGAATGGCGAGCGCGTTCATTTGCTGCCTCAGCGCTTGCGGGGCCGCGCGACCTCGATGCCGATGGCCTTGTCCTTCAAAGCCTTGCCCGACGCGGCCAGATAAGCATCCTTCGCATCGGGCTTGACCACCACATAAGCGTGGCGCGGCTTGACGTCGAGCGCCAGTACGCTTTCCCGCGGCTGGCCGGCCAACTCGCACAAGGCAGACGCCAGCGTTTCATGGTCCCAGCCCTGATCGCTCCCCTGGCCGACAAACAGCTTGATGCGATCGACGGGAGCCTGCGGGCCTTCCGGGGCCGGCGAAAGATCCTGGGCGCCTTGCGGCTCGGACTGCAATCCGACCGGACGCACGACCTCTTCGGGCCCCCGCTGCTCGGGCGCGCCCCGCTCCAGCCGGGGCCGGCGCGATTCGCGCGGGTGACGCGCTTCCTTCTGCTCCTTATGAATCTTCTCGACCTGGTGGGTCTCGACCTGCTTCTCGCCCACCGCGCGCATCTGCGCCTTTTCCATGCGGTGGTGTTGGTAGAAGTATTTCAATGCATAGGCGAGCAGGATCTGCCCGTCCGGATGCACCGACAAATCCTTGGCAAGCGGCAGGAAAGCCTCAAAGGCCGAGCCCGCGCCCATGGCGTCGCGCAGCTCTTTGATTTGCTTGTCGGTCCACAGGCTCTTGGCTTCGTCCGGCGTAGGGAGCTTCCTTGTCTCAAAAGTAATGCCGTACTTCTTTTCCAAAGCGCTTAAGGTCACCAGCTCCGAGCCGGAGACGAGCGAAATGGCCGTGCCCTTCTTGCCGATGCGCCCGGTGCGGCCCACGCGGTGCAGATACACCGCGGGATCTTCCGGCAGCGAGTAATTGATGACGTGGCTGAGGTCGCTGATATCGATACCGCGCGCGGCGATATCCGTAGCCACCATGAACTTGAGCTCGCCCTTCTTCACCTTGGCCATCACGCGCTCGCGATCCTTCTGCGCGAGGTCGCCGTTCAGCATCTCGGCGTCGAGGCCATAACGATTCAAGACATTGGCAATCAGCTCGGTGTCCGTGCGCGTATTGCAGAAGATGATTGCGGCGTCCGGATCTTCCCTCTCCAGCAGATAGAGAAGATTGCGCGGCTTGGGATACTGATCGACCACGTAATAGATGACGTTCTCGATGTGGTCGACGGTGAAGACGTCGCCCGACAGGAGAATGGTGTCCGGGTTCTTCAGGTACTTCTGGACGATCTGCTCGATGTCCGGGGGCACCGTCGCCGAGAAGAGCAGCGTCTGCCGGTTGCTGGGCAGGTAATCGAGGATCTTCGTGACCTCCTCGTAGAAGCCGGCGCTCAGCATCTCGTCGGCTTCGTCGAGGACCGCGATCTTTGCCTCGTCGAGCTTCATGGTGCCGCGGCGAATGTGATCGAAGACGCGGCCTGGCGTGCCGACAATGACCTCGGCGCCGTTTTCGAGTGCCGCGGTCTGGGCTCCCATCGGCGCGCCACCATAGATGGCGATCACCGAGATGTTCTTGTGCTTCGCGAGCGCCTCGATCTCCTGCGCCACCTGCAGCGCAAGCTCGCGCGTGTTGCACAGCACCAGGGCGCTCGCCTTGCGAGTCCCCCCATTGATGCGTTCGATGAGTGGAATTCCGAACGCGGCCGTCTTTCCGGTGCCGGTCTTGCTGCGACAGATGACGTCGCGGCCGGCCATGATGGGGCCGAACACGGCCGCCTGGACGGGGGTCGGGCTGATGTAACCGCGGTCGGCGATCCCCTGACGCAGCTCTTGGGAGATCGGCAGTTCCGCGAAAGTCGTCGTCGAGACGTAGTCGCTCATGTGCTCTTGTTGAAGCCGAAAAAGTTTGCCTGTATAGCACCGCAACTTCAGGGAAGTCGAGCGAATGGCGACGAAGCGAAAGGCCGCACGGCCAACCAGCAGGAAGAGCGCAGCCAAGGCGACCGTTCCTGATTCGCAGGACCCGTCACCCGACTCTTCGGCTGCGCTCGAGCCCGAGGTGCTGCTCGAAGGCGCTGCGGAGGAACTGGAGGAGGAACTGGAGGCGGCCGAAGCCGATGACGCTCGCGTAACGCTCCCGGTTCCCGTCGAGCGCGACCTCTCCCGCGCTGACGCGCTCCAGCGCTACATGGCCGAGGTCGGGCGCCACCCCCTCTTGACCCGCGAGCAGGAGCACGACCTGGCAGCGAAGTTCGTCGAGACGCGCGACCCGATGCTCGCCTTCCGCCTGGTGACCGCGAACCTGCGGCTGGTGGTGAAGATAGCGAATGAATATCGCCGCGCCGCCTTCAGCCTGCTGGACCTGATTCAAGAGGGGAATGTCGGCCTGATGCAGGCGGTGCAGAAGTACGATCCGTTTCGCGGGGTCAAGCTGAGCTCGTACGCTGCCTGGTGGATCCGCGCCTATATCCTTCGATACTTGATGGACAACTGGCGAATGGTGAAGCTCGGCACCACCCAGGCGCAGCGGAAGCTGTTCTTCAATCTGCGCAAGGAGCAGGAGCGGCTCCTGTCGCAAGGCTTCGAAGCCGCGCCCGCGCTGCTGGCGCAGAAGCTGGACGTCAGCGAGCAGGACATCACCGAGATGGACCAGCGGCTCGGCAACGACGAGTTCTCGCTCGACGCGCCGATGCACAGCGCGGGCGGCGACGAGTCCAACCAGACGCACGGCGACCGGCTCACCGAGAGCGCGCGGCCCGCCGACGAGCAGCTCGCCGACGAGGAGCTGCGGCGCATCTTCAAGGAGAAGCTGGCTGTCTTCGGCTCTACTTTGACCAACGAGAAGGACAAGTTTCTCTTCGAGCACCGCATCGCCGCGGAGGAGCCGATGACGCTGCAGCAGGTCGGGACGAAGTATGGCTTTACGCGCGAGCGCGCGCGGCAGCTGGAGGCGCGCTTGACCGAGCGGCTGCGTGACTACTTGAAGAAAGAGCTTCCCGACTTCGCGCAGCTGTCGGTGAACCCGCCCGCCGAGGATGAATGAAGCTCTTTCGTGACCACCCCTTGCGGCAGCCGCGCCTCTATCTGCCGCTCGCCGCCGTTCTGGTGCTGGTGAATCTGCCCTTTATCCATTGGGCTCTTCGCGGCGCCGCGCCAGTGGTGGCCGCGGTTCCCTTCAGCGATAGCTTCGACCGCGCTTCATTGGGCGACCGATGGTGGTCGAACGGCGGCGCCTGGCGCATCGTCGGCGGGGAGCTCTATTCGCCCGGCGTCGGCAATAACCCCTTGTGGCTCAAGGCGCGCCTGCCTGCTGACGTGCGCATTTCATTCGATGTCCGAGGTGAAGGAGCCGACGGAGACCTCAAGTGGGAGGTCTTCGGCGACGGGCGCAATCATTCAACCGGCTATGTCTTTCTCTTCGGCGGCTGGCACAATCGCGAGTCGCGCATCTGCAAGCTGGACGAGCACGCGCTGACGGAGAAGCAGATCCGCGACTCGCTGGCTTCCGCGGCGCATCCTTATGCAGCCGGCGGTCTCGAGAGCTGGTTCTCGTCCTGGTCCGCCCGCCGCGATCTGGACCGCCTTTCGAGCGGTCATTACTTCTCTACCGAGACCCCTTTTGTGGTGGTGCGCACCGACCTCAAGGTGGAGAAGAGCAAGCGCTATCATATCGAGTTGACCCGCCGCGGCGGCGACCTCCGCTGGGAGATCGACGGCACGCTCGCACTGGAGTTGCGGGACCCGGCGCCGCTCTCGGGCAAGGGCCACGACCGCTTCGGGTTCTCGTCGTGGCAGAATGATACGTACTTCGACAATCTTGAAATCGAACCGCTCTGAGCGAAGTTGCACCGATCAGGTTGGGGCCCAGGCTGCCTGGATCTCTTCTTGAAAATCGTTACATAAATCGTTTCAGCTTGCGATTCTCGTCATCTCCCGGGAGAATGCTCGTTCCGTCTCCAGCGCTCCGTCATGGAGCGCGGCAAGACGTCGAAGGAATCGTTTCATGGCGCAGACAAGAATCGTGAACCTGCTCATCCTGCGCGGCGCCACGTCTGCCGCCGATCTGCGGGAAGCCCTCCGGGTCAGCCGGCCGACGCTCTCGCGCCTGGTTGTCGCGGAAAGGTCCGTGTTTCGTTTCGGTCGCGCCCGTGCGACGCGCTATGCCCTGACGCGGGGCATCGCTGGCCTTCCGGGGAGGCTCCCTGTCTATCGTATCGACTCCGCGGGAAAGCCCGCACAGGCCGCGGTCATGGTCCCCTTCTTCGGCCGGGAAATCTGGGTCGAACCTGGAAAGGAAGCCGGCCACCTGCACGAAGGACTCCCGCCTGTCGTCGTGGACATGGCGCCAGCGGGGTATCTGGGGCGCCGGTTCGCCGACAGGAATCCAGCGCTCGAACTGCCTTCTCGACTGGAGGATTGGAGCGACGATCACAGACTCATCGCGCTTGCCCGGCGCGGAGAGGACGCACCGGGCGACCTGATCATCGGCGAGGAATCCCTCGACCGTTTCCTGGCCCAGTCAGTGATGGAATCGCGCTCGCGCGACTATCCCAGACTGGCCGACGAATCGGCGGAGGGCGGCGCAGGCTCGTCCGCGGGCGGCGAGCAAACCAAGTTCACCGCTTTCCGCGCCGGGCGGCACTATCTGGTCAAGTTCACCAACGGCGACCGATCTCCCTCGGATCTCCGCTGGCGAGACCTGCTGGTCTGTGAATCAATCGCGCTCGAAGAGCTATCGGAAGCAGGAATGCTCGCGAGCCGGGCGAGAGTCCTGGACGTGGGCGAGCGCCGATTTCTCGAGGTGGAACGGTTCGACCGCATCGGAGCCCGCGGACGCCGTGGCGTGCTCAGTCTGGGCCCTCTCGATGACGACTTGTTTGGGCAGCGCGACAACTGGTCCGACGCAGGTAACCGGCTGCTCGAAGAAAAGCTGCTGGCCCCGGAAGCCGCGCGCCGAATCCGGCTGCTCGAAGCCGTCGCCATGGCAATCTCGAACACCGATCGTCACTTTGGCAATCTCAGCTTCTTCGCCGATGGCCTCAAAGATCGCCCGCCGCTGGAGCTCGCGCCTGTCTACGATATGCTGCCGATGAGCGCCGCCCCTCGCGCCGGGGTGGTGCGCGACCTCCCGGAACCGGAATCGCTCGACCGCGCCAAATTCCTGGACGTCGCTCCGGCGGCCCGCGAGATTGCACAATCCTTTTGGAAACGAGCAGCAAGCGATACGCGCATCTCCGGTGACTTCCGGAAAGCGGCATCACGGCGAGCCGCCACGGGCCGGTGACAGCTGAGGAGTGCCGGGCGCTCGAGGTCTCCTTCGCTTTCCTGTGAGCTTAGGGGTTCCCGAGCTATGCGACCCTGCGCGCCGCGCGCCCGTCATCGCTGCCGCAACCGCTCGCGGGCGCAGGCGCGCTGGACGCCGTCTTCGAAACCCAGCTCTTTCTCCATGCCCGGGTAACGCCGGCGGCCTGCTCCCACCACCCCGACTTTGCTGCGGGAAGGCATCGACTTCGCCTGCTGCAATGGTAGATGAAGTAGCGGAGCCCCCTGCAGGACGGTATCGGACGCGCCGCGCTTGACGCTTTTCCGAAGAAGTATTGTTCTCGCGACGCTCGACTCGCACGAGGGACCATCGTGTTGTTCTCGCGGAAACCCTTCGGGGCGTGCTCGCAACGGTCGCGGCATGTCTACACGGGCCGATTTCCGTACCATGCACGTACAATCGATGTCCCCGCGCGTGGCTCTCTCTCTCTAGCTTGGGCAACGATCAAGAGAGTAGCGTGTTGACTCTCATCGCGCGCTTTCTAGCGGGCGCTTGCTGCCTTGCTCAATAGTCAACTTGGGTTCAGGCTGGCTCTATGAAAACCTACCTTGCCCTCCCAGCGCTGCTCTTGGCACTCGGCCTTCTTCCCGCCACCGCGCACGCCCAGCTTGACCGGCAGGACAATGAGGTGGCCGCGAACGCCTCGCTCTTCCAGAGCTTTCGCGGAGGCGCGCCAAACCTCACCGTCGCCGTCCATTATGGAAGGCTGCTGCAGCACGTGGAGGTGGCCGGTGCCAAGCTGCAGGTGGGCGGCGACGCACTGTTCTCCGGTCCCCTGGACTTCAGCGGCGGTGCAATCCTGAGCCTGTTCCCGCAGGCGCGCCTCTACTTCGCCCCGAAAGATCCGCGCTTCACTCCCTACGTCGGCGCAGGCCTCGGCGTAACCATCTTCAAGGCGACGGACGTATCGCTGAACTTCGCCTACGACCTCAACGGAGGCGTAAAGTACTTCCTCAACCCGACCACCGCTGCGTTCGGACAGCTCGATCTCATCGGGCCCCTCACCGACCCGGGCGGCTCGGCCTTGATCGCCAGCGTCGGTCTGGCGGTCTTCTTCTAGGATTCAACGGAGAGCCCATGCCTTTACGATTCGCGGTCGCGGCACTGCCTCTGTTGCTCTCGCTGCCCGCCGCCGCAGCGGCGCAGGCGAGCTTCACCCTCAAAGGCGAGCTGGAGGGCGTAAGCGGGGGCGTGCGCCAACTGGCCTTCAGCGCCGACGGCAAGCGGCTGCTGGCCGCCGACGACTCGGCGATGGTGACGATCTTCGACGTCGAGTCGCGCAAGAGTGTGCGTTCGTTCCCGTCGCGCCACGGATTCGTCGGCGCGATGGCGGTGTCGCTCACCAGCGGGCTCGTCGCCACCTCGGGCAAGGACGGATTCATCCGGCTTTGGGAACCTGCGACAGGCAAGCTCCTGCGTGAGTTCAAGGCGTCGGGTGACCCGATCTTCGCGCTGGCCTTCGACGCGGGTGGCGGCGCTCTCGCCTCCGGCGGCGAGGACAAGACGCTGCGCATTCACGACCCCGACACGGGCATCCTCCAACTCGAGCTGAAGGGACATGAAGACACCATCCGCTCAGTCGCATTCGCCGACGGCGGCAAGAACCTCATGTCGTGCGCGAGCGACAAGACCATCCGGCTCTGGGACGTGGAGAAGCGGCGCGAGAAGCGGAACCAGGTTGAGCGGGCTTCGGAGTTCGGTGACCTCCAGGGTTTCGCCGTATCACCCGCCGCGGGCGTGTTCGTCACACTGGCGCGGGAACTCAAGCGCGCCGAGGGCGGCATCCGCACGCTTGGCGGTCGCGGCGCGGCGTCCAACGTGGTCGAGGACAATGTCCTCATCCTGCGCGACCTGGCCTCGTGGGACGAGTTGGGCCGGCTGGAGGGACATCTGCGCACCATCCACGCGGCCGCGTTCTCTCCCGACGGGGCCCTGCTCGCCTCGGTCTCCGATGACCAGGCGCTGCTGGTCTGGGACCGCGACGCCCGTGGCAAGCTGGTCGCCTACGACTTGCCCGACAAGCAATACGCAGTGGCGTTCTCTCCCGACGGCAAGTGGCTCGCCTCAGGCGGCGACGACAAGAAGGTGCACCTCTACGCCGTGAGCCGGCCGGAGAAGCCCAGGCAGGTCGCGGAGGCGCCGCCCAAGGCCGCCGTCCTGGGCGACTCGAAGGCAATGTTCGACCAGGGCCACCGCGAGTTCAACTTGGGCCACTTTGCGGAGGCGCTGACGCTCTTCGAGGAGGCCTACAAGCAGAAGCCCCTGCCTCGGCTGCTCTACAACATCGGCCAATGCCACCGGCTTCTGGGAAACCTGGAGCCGGCGAAGCGCGTGTATCGCGCCTTCATCGCCGAGTCGCCGGGAGATGAGCCGATGGTGCCGATAGCGCAGGAGAAGCTGGCCGAGATCGAGACCGCGCTCAAGGCGCAAACGAACGCGCGAGAGAGCGCTCCCAGCGGGCTCGCGCAGGACAAGGACAAGCAAGCGTCGCAGCCGGAGCGGAAGAAAAAGTAGGAGTCAGGTCTTCCTGGCGCGACCCTGCGTTCGGAAATTGGGAAGAGTCGACAAAAAGTGCTTGGGCAGAATGCCTTGCTAACTGCGATCATTGATAAAGGCGAGCCCCTCGTCGGATTGGTGCTTCCGGAAGTTCCACAGAGGCCGCTGCAGTCGGCGGTGGCCTCGAGCAGCACCAGCCAGGTGCTGATCTCCTGATCCTAAGGAGCGACCGGTCGCAAAGTGGACGCCGAATGGGCTAGTCGTCGTCCCCGCCCGGGAGCGCCAGCCGGAAGGCCCCGCGGCCGTGGGTGGCGGCGTAGAGGACCCGGCTCGAAGTGCTGATCGAGAGGCCGGCCACCTCGACCGCCGGCATCCCGGTTCCCGCCAGGTGCCAGTGGCCGCTGCCCGCGACCTTGCGCAGTACGCCGAAGTCGGTGGCCGCGTAGAGATCGCCGGTGGGATCGTCGCGGACGACCGCGGTCACCGGCAGGTCTCCCATCGGACCCGTCCCGCCGTCGAGCGAGGTCCAGGTCGCCGTCGTCGCGGTCTGGCGCACCTCAAAGACGTGGCCGGGCCGGGTTGGCGTCGCCGCGCTGTAGCCGGAGTACGAGAGGAAGGCGTGGCTCGAATCGCCCGGGTCGACGTAGATGCCGCTGACGAAGCGGTTCGGCGCGGCCGGCGACAGCGTGTCGATGCGCTGGAACGTCACCGCGGACGGGGCCGCGTCGGCGTTGTGCGAGACGAAGACCGCGCCGAAGCGCGTCGCCACCCAGAGCGTGCTGGTGTCGCCCGGAGTCCGGGCCACGGCGGCGATGAAGTTGCCGGCGCTGGTCGCCAGCACCGGGCCGATCTTCACCCAGTCGCCGCAGAAGGCGTTGGGGTCAGCCGCCGGCAGCAGCTCGCCGCAGTTCGCCTCGAGGAACGACTGGTCGCCGCCGTTGTCGGTCGTGCGCCACACGCTCTGCAGGCCGGCGAAGATGGAGCCGGCCTTGACGGGATTGGGGTCGGGGATGATCGTGATGTAGAAGGCGGAGCGCTCGGTAGGTGCGACGAAGAACGGGTCGGAGATCCAGACCCAGTAGAGCGGATCGGCGTTGCGGAAGTTCGAGTCGACCTGCGAGCTGAAGTAGGTGTGGAACGAGGTTGACGGCGTGGCCGCGTTGAAGCCGGACTGTCCTCCGTCGCCGAAGATGACCTGGTTCCAGGTCACGCGCGATCCGGTGAAGAGGAATGTGCCGTTGTCCTGCGTGCCGCCCAGCAGCTGCTTCCTCGGCTGCGCGGGGTTGATCGACAGGCTCTGGAACTGCAGCGTGTTGAGCCCGAAGTTGAGCGAGGTGAGGAGGGTCGGCACCGAGGAGAGCAACCTCTTGCAGGTCAGCAGCCGCGCGGGCGAGAGCCTTCGCCCGTCGCACTGGTGGCTGATCGAGGAGTACGCGCCGCTCGCGCGCATCAGGCCGCCGTCGGAGCCCTCGAACCAAGTCTCCGGGTGGCCGGGAACGAAGGCCATCGCGTGCTGGTCGGGATGGATGCCGTTCGGCGCCGTGTCCGAGGAGGCGTCGCGAGTCTGGTCGGTGAAGGTGACGCCGTTCGCGTCCGGTTCGCCGGCGGTGGTGGAGCGGAGCACTGCGCGCGCGTTCGAGGTTCGGCCGGCCTCGTTGTAGAGGTAGGAACCGATCACCAATACCGTGTCGGGATGCCCCGGCGGGGAGAAGATGGCGTTGTCGTACCAGCACTGTCCCGTGCAGTAGTTATAGGTCGCGTACCCCGGGGTGCCGATCACCGACGAGGTCAGCTTCTTCCAGCCTCCCGCCGGAGCCACGCCCCCCGTCTCCGCCGCGCGCTGTCCCGCGAGCAGCGCGGCCGCAGGCTGGTTTGCGTCGTCGAGGCGCCACACCTGGCTCTCCGACCAGTCCGGCGCGCGGAAAGGAGAGCCCGGGGGAGGCGGGCCGACGGCGCCGTCGCCGGCGTAGATGCGGGTGTGGCCGTTGGGTAGCAGCGCGAGCGCGAATTCGGTCCGGTCGGGATCGATCAGCTGCGACTGGCCCTCGAAGACCTGCTCGAACGCGGCGCCGTGCTGGCTGCGCCAGATGCCGCCCTGGAACGCGGCGGCATAGACCGTCTTCGGATCGCCGGGGTCGAGCGCGACCGCGTTGACGCCGCGGAAGGTGCCGGCGCCATCCCATATCAGGCTGAACGAAGCGCCCCCGTCGGTGGACTTATAGAGGCCGAACGGCGCCGCGTCCGGAGGCACGGTGGTCGATCCGCCAGCGACGGAGCTGACGCCGCGCACGCCGCGGGCGGTGCCGACGTAGAGGGTCCGCGCGTCGCCGGGGTCGATGGCGATGCCGCTCACCGAGCGCCCCTTGGCGAAGTTGGCGAAGGTGTTCGGCCCGATGGTGGCCACCGCGGGCAGCAAGGACCAGGTGTCGCCGCCGTCGGTGGAGCGGTAGATGCCCATGCCCGCCTCGGAGTCGCCGGACACGTTGGGCTCGCCGGTGCCGGCATAGAGGGCTCCTGCGGTCGGGTCGATGGTCAGCGCGCCAATCGCGTTCGTGGCGAAGCTGCCGGAGATGAACTTCCATCTCGGGTCGTTGTCGAGGGCGTCGTTGGTGCGCCAGATCCCACCGCCGGCGGCGGCGACGTAGAGCCGGCATCGGTCTTCAGTGCAGTTGGGGTCGATGGCGAGCGCGGTGATCCGGCCCGAGGTCACGTACGGTACGCTGGTCCGATTGAGCAGGGCCGGATAGACGGCGTTGGTCGGGCCGAGGCTTCGCCAGGCGAAGGGCATGTTCTCGTCGCCGTCGTGGAAGGACACGACATCGGAGACGGCCTTCTGCGCGCCCTCCGTCTGATCCCACGGGATCGTGTCATTGGGGAAGGCACGGTTGGCGAGCTTCTCCTCCTCGTAACTGCTCGGCCCCCCCAGCCCCTCGCGGCTCTCGTCAGGCCCGGGGACGGACCGGTCGAGACGCATGCGCCGCGTGCTCGGAGCGTCGGCGTCGCCGCTCACTTCCTGCGTGGCCCGGGGGAAGCGCCGCTCCCCGCTGGAGGGGCTCGGCGGCGGCGCGCCCAGGCGCGTGAGCAGGGCGACATAGAGGAACAGAGCGGTACCGGCGCGGCGAAGGAATACGATCATACTGCACTCTCCGAGGGATGTTGCTGACGCAGAGCGGGAGGGCTTGCCTAATCGTTCCCCCACCTACAAGACAGCGCATGCGCGCACAAGACGGGGTGCGTCAGCGGCGAGCCGCCTCGATGCCCGCACCTACCTGGCGTGCCTGCCGGATGGCGGCTAGCGCGGTCGCCTCAGAGCCGGTATGCGCGAAGGAGGGAGGAGGAACTGGTCCGCCTCCTGGCAGCTGTTGGGCCGCTCGCCGATGGTCTCGCCTACCAGGACCGCCGCGTTGTGCGAGTGGGACTGTGCAGCGTTGTACGTGCCCGCGGAAAACGTATCGGTCCCGATGAGGACGAACAGGTGGCCCCGGGCGTTCACCTCAGGCAATTTCCGGAGGGGCTCCACGAGCCGACGCTCGCCCTCAGTGTCGTCGCGGTCGGGACGCTTCGCGAGGATGTCAAACGAAGCGAACGAAAGGAACGAAACACAGCAAGACCGAGGGAGGTCCGGGAAGTGATGGGAGCCATGAAGGGTCAGTTGAACGCGGCGAAACTGCCAGTGCCGCCGGTCAGAGCGAACGAGGGTTCATCCCCAGCTCCCCGCTCGCCAACGTGGACTCCGTCGGTGGGCAGCTTCACTTGACCATGCTCTCGGTGTAGAAACCGGCGGAGGGGTTGCATGGCCTCACGAATCACACCTCAATCGGCGAACAACTCCGGTGACGCTGCACCCGTGTCGACCGCGACGGCTTTGAGGGATTCGTCGGACGCAGCAAAGGCCGAGACAGTTTCCGAACAAACCGCTGTTGCCGTCGAAAGTCCATCTAACTCCCTACCTGCTGGGGAGCCGCCGAAACCAGCGGGCTTGAACACCTGGTTTGCGGAGCTGAAGCGCCGGCGAGTGTTTCGCGCTCTCATCGCCTACGGCATTGCCGCCTTCGCCGTGATCCAAATTATCGAGCCACTTATGCACGGGGCCCACTGGCCCGAAATCGTGCTCTCGTACGTAATCGCCGCGCTCGCCGCAGGCTTCCCCATCATCATTGCTCTCGCTTGGAGTTTCGACGTGAGAGCCGGTCGGATTGAGCGGACCCCATCGCCCGGGGGCGCCATGGCGCCAGGAGGCTTTCAACTGGCGCTGATGCTCCTCGGTGTTGGGGTGCTCGCCGCCGTTCCGGGGGTTCTCTATTACTTCATCCTGCGCGGTGGAGCCCGCATCTCAACACAAGACAGCAACTCCGTTTCCAGTGCGAAATCGATCGCCGTGCTGCCATTCGCAAGCTTAACACTACTGCGTCGGCACAGGGACCCTGAAGAAAGATCCTGAAATCGATCGCTTGGGTCGCGATACTGATTCAGCTGTTGCAGACGAGTTCCTGGGGTGATCTATAGGCGGGTCATGGAACTGATGAACCCCGAGGCAGTGA
>JANYKT010000147.1 GCA_025358085.1 Deltaproteobacteria bacterium
GGTCTGCGCGTGCCAGGCCTCGCCGGCCGCGGGGCGCCCATCGTCAATCAGGTGGATGAGGCCGGGCACGCCGGGCCGGGCGTGCGCCGCGTGAGCGGTCAAGCTGCTCGACTGGTAAAGCAGCAGCTGCTGCGCGGAGCGGTCGCCGAAAGCGATGGCGATGCGGCCACCCGCAGCGGTGGCGTTCGAGGAGATGGCCAGCGCCGGGAAGCGCCCGGTGTCCCGAACGGGCGCGCCCACGGAGGTGTCGTGACCGTCGATCTCCACCGGCGCCGCAAACGAAGGCGTTACACCGGTTCCGCTGCCCTGAACTGCCTTCACGACCTGGTTGATTGAGTCGTAATAGGCAATGACCGGGTGGTCGTCCATGAAGGCGAGCGACGGCATCAATCCCGTGCCTTGCGGCAGCTCGGCGAGCGTGGCCGCGGCTTCGGTCACGCGGCACACCGGGGAGCCTCCGACGTCGCTGTCCTTCACGCAGAGGCTCGTGCCAGCGCAGGCCGGCGCGCAGCCGGTGACCGCGACCGCGCAGCGCTGGCCGTTCGGCGCGTTCAAATCGTCGATGCAGGTGTCACCCGTTCTGCAGCCGTTGTTGCACGGCGGCGGCGGGCGATTGAGGGTGTCCACGTCACCGACGACTTTCCAGTCGGCGGCCACCAGCGGTTGGACCTTGATGGCGACCGCATAGATGAGCGCGGTGGACGAGCCCTGCTCGTTTTTGGCGTTGTTGTCATAGGAGCCGCGGCGGAAGTAGGCGATGGCGGGAGTGCCGTTCACCATCAGTGCGATCGAGGTGTAGAGCCCGAGGTCGCCGTTGCTCGGCGCGGAGCCGACTGGCGTTGCGCCGTCGACCGTCATCACGGTCCACGGCGCGAGCGGGCCGCCGTAACGCGCCGCGAACTTCAGATCTCCATTATCGACGTCGTAATAAGAGATATACAAATCACCGGCGGCACTGGCGGCGATGGACGTGTAGCGGCCGACGTTTTGACCCTTGTCAGTAATGCCGCCGCGCGGGCCCTTGAGATCGCCGCCGATGCGCCCCGAGGAGGGGACGCCGTCTACCCATTCTGACTTCTGCGGCGTGGCGAGCGAGTTCTTGTCGAAGGTATGGACCACCAGGTCTTCGTACATGCCGTCATAGGCGCTGACGTAGAGGGTATTGCCGGAGATCGCCATGCTGGAGTAGCGCGCGACGTCGGGCGTCTGCAGGGGCGGCAGCGAGTCGCACTCGCAGGTCTCGGTGGCCGCGTTGCAGAGGTCGAAGATGTTGTCCGGATCGCCGAGGACCAGCATCTTGCCGTTGCCGCAGGTCTGCTTGCAGGAGGCGTCGGCCGGCGGCGGCGAGCAGAGGTTGGTTGCGGTAATGCAGACCTTGCCGCCGGAGCAGCCGCCGCTGCAGGGAGCCTCGCCCACGCAATATTTGTTGAAGCAGGAGGTGCCGCTCGCGCAGGTGCCGTCGGCTGCGCACTTGTTGAAGGTGCAGCCCTGGCCCTTCACGAAGACGCCGATGGACTCGCAGACCTGTCCTTTGGCGGGGCACGAGCCGTCCACGCTGCAGGCCGTGTACTTGTCGAAGCAGTATTGGCCCTGGGGGTTGCAGACCTGCGCGGCGCAGCAGTCGGCGGAAGATTGGCACTGCCTGGGCTGGAGCGCGCAGGTGGGCGAAGCCTTCGTCTTGTCGCAAAACCAGCGGGTGTTGCCGGCGTTCTGGTCGGCGCATTCAGAGTCGCTGCCGCAGCCGACGGTGGTCACCCGCGATCGGCAGCCCGCGAGCAAGGTGACGCTGATCAGCGCGGCAAGAGCGCCGCTGCGCGCAAGGTTCGACATCATGAAAACTCCGAAGCTGGAGAGGACTGTTGCTTGCGCGAAGCCTAGCAGCAGATCCCCGGATCCTCTCTCAGCCACCTGACGGATGAAGGCGCTCGAATCGGTACTCGACCAGCGCGGGCGCGATCTCGCCGCCGTCTTCCTCGCGCTGCTTGCGGGTGCAGGCGTCGGTCAGGGCGGCCTCGGTCTCGACCACGGCCACCATCGTCCCCGGCTCGCAGGACGACACGGTGATTCCGAACTCGACCGGACAGGTGCGGCCAGAAGGCGAAGGCCCGGTGGCCTTCATCACGCCGGCGAGCGCGGCCGGCGTCCGGTGCAGCTCAAAGAGGAGGGGCTCGGGCGGGGTGGAAAGTCCGCCGTCGTCCTGCGCGATGAGATATTCGCCGCGCAACACGTCGCCGTGATCGCGGAAGCGATAGGCGAAATGGCGATCGCTCGCGTTGGTCCAGATTCCAGAGAGGTCTTGATCGCAGAAGCGCGCGGCGGGCGCGGCCGGGGCAGGCGTGGCCGGGGCGGGCTTCTTGCACGCGGCGAGCAGAAGGAGCGCGAAGCATCGGACGATCGGAGGAGCCTTCACCATGGACGCCCTTTCGCGGCCGGCTGTACTATCACCGCAATGAATACGTGCAAGACGTTGCGGGTCGCGCTCTGTCTCAACAAGTGATCGCAGCGGCCCTGCTGCTCGCGCTTCCGCTGGCCGCTGCGACAGCGCCGGAAGAGCTGGACTTGCTCGCCTCGTCGCTGCGGCCCGAGGGTCTGGCCGAGCTGACCGGTAACATCGGACCGCTCTCGCAGCAGCCGCTGTTCGAGGTGGAGGCCGAGCTCGACCCCGGGACCGCGCGCATCGATGGCAAGCTGCGCCTGGTTTACCGCAACCGCGAGAACCTCAAGCTCGCGCAGCTGGTGCTGCGGCTCTATCCGCAGGCCGCGCGGGGAACCTCGCTGAAGGCGGACGAGGTGCGTATCGACGGAGTCAAGGTCGCGGTGCGCGCTCACGGCAGCGTGCTGGAAGTTCCCGTTGCGCTCGCTCCGGGAGCGACGGTCGTTCTCACACTCGCCTTCCACGGAAGGCTGCGAAGGCTGCGCAAAGGCGACGATGACCCGCTCGCCGCCGCCGCTGGAATGCTCGCGCAACTCGCACCGGGCCTCAGCGCCGGACGCGCGGGAAACAATGATTACGGCACTTTTGCCGCGTCTGCGAAGGGCGCGGTTCTGGTCGACTGGTATCCCCAGCTGGCGGCGCGCGCGCGGGGGCAGTGGGACAAGCTGGAACCCGGACCGCTCGGCGACGCGGGCCACGCCGATCCGTCGAGCGCGGTGGTAGCGCTCACGGTGCCCAAGGGCTGGCACGTCTCCGGCGCGGGCTCCGCGCTGGGACAACACGCCTCGGGAACCTTGAAGGAGACGGCGACCTTCGCGGCAGCCGGGTTCCGCGGCGCGCTGGGAATGTCAGCCTCTCCGCTGGCGAGCGAGCTGGTCGACGACAGCGGGCCGGTCCAGCTGCGCGCCTCGTCCCTGCACGGCGAGGCCGGCGCCCGCGAACTGCTGGATTGCGCGCGCACGGCGCTCAAGAGTCTGGAGCCGCGCTTCGGCCCCTATCCATGGAAGTCGCTGGCGCTGGCGGAAGCGCCACTGACGGGCGGCGCGGGCGGCGTCGAGATGCCCGGCCTCGCCCTCCTCTCGCAGTCGCTCTCGCCGCGCGCGCAGAACTCTTTCGTACCGCCCGGCATGTTCGAGTTCACCTGCTTCCACGAGGTCGCGCACCAGTTTTGGCAGGGCGTGGTCGGGTCGGACCCGCGGCGCTCGCCCTGGGTAGACGAGGCGCTGGCCCAGTGGAGCGCGGTCTTCGCGACCGAGCTTTCGCGCGGCGGCGGGGACGCGGGCCGGGCTGCCGCGGCCGAAGTCGAGTCGAAGTTTGTCGCGATGAATTACCAGGGCATGCGGCTTGCGAGCGTCCCGGACGGCACCGCGGCCCGGGCGGCCGATCAATTCAGCTCGCCGCTCGCCTATGCCGGCCTCGTCTATGGCAAGGCGCCGCTCTTTTTCGCCCGCGCGCGGGAGCTCATGGGCGACACTCGTTTCCTCAAGGCGCTGCGCGAGTACCGGCGCCGCTGGGCGTTCCGTGAGGCCGGGAGCGAGTCGTTCCTTGAAGCCGCGCAGTGGGCGGACCCGGAGCAACGCCAGGAACTGATCGCGCTCGATCGGCGCTGGCTGCGCGAACGGCATGGCGATGAAGACATTCCGCTCCCCGATGCGCTGGCATTGGTCGAGTCCCTTGGCGGCGGCGCGGCGTCCGCCACGCAGCTCCGGAATGCTCTGCGGGCAATCGAGAAGCTGATTCAAGCCGAGCCTGCTGTGGCGGAACCGGACACCGACGACGACGCTCCGGCCCAGGCTCCGGAATGACGCCTATCCCAGCAGCAGTGTCTCGCTGTTGTCGGCGTCGGAGAAGTCCGCAATCACCTTGTCCGCGCCGCACTGCAAGAGCTCTTCCATTGAAAAGCGGCCGGTGGCGACGCCCAGTGCGGGGAGGCCCGCCTCGTGCGCCGCCGAGACGTCGCGCGGGGTGTCGCCGATGACGAGCCCGCTCTTCGCGCCGAGCGCCTGCGCGCGTTTCCACGCGGCCCGGACGATGTCGGCGCGCGGCTCGGCGTCGCTGCCGTAGCCGCCAAAGCGGAAGCGCGGCCAGAGGCCGGTGCCGGAGAGCTTGAGTCGTGCGCCGCGCTCGACGTTGCCGGTGCAGAGGCCGAGCACGACGTCGGCGCGCGCATGGAGCCGCGCGATCAGGGCGTCGATGCCGGGCAGGGTGCAAAAGGCGTCTCCCGCGGCGCAGGCCTCCTCGAGCAGGTCGAGATACTTCGCGAGCACTTCGTCAATTGCTTCTTCCGAGACGGACTTATCCTCAGCGATGAGCGTCAGTCGCACGATCGCGCGATCGGTCATGCCGTCGAGCCGCATCGACTTGAGATGCTCGGCGGCACGCGGCCGCTGGTGGAGCGCTTTTCCGAGCGACCGCATTCCCGCGCCCGCGCTGCGCGTCAGCGTTCCGTCGAGATCGAACAGCAAAGCTTTCATGCGCCGCTCACTACCAATTCTGCAAATCGGGAAGTCGCCGTCAGAGCTTTGCCCATGGGCGCGTTCGATAACGCCCGCGCGCAGCAAAGGAAAGCGACAAGAGGAAGAAGAGCAGCGGCGCCTTGGAGACTTACCTTCCTGGGCGTTGAACCGCGTGCCGCTTCCGACTAGTACTGGGCAAATGTCTGGTCATTTGATGGTTCCGCCAAGCACCTGCCGACCCAGCGAGGCAGCGCGTAAGGCTCTTGAGATTGCGGGGCAGGGGGGTGCGGGTGCCTCTGGAGGCGGTCGTACGGTTCGTACGAAACGCACTGCGCGGAAGGCCGAAACTGGGCGCTCAAATCGCTCAATTCGTACGAACCGTACGACTCCCGCGCGGACCCCCTCGCGCCCCCCGCCGGTCCCGCCGCGGACCCCCTCGCGCCCCCCTCCGGCCCCGGCGCGGACCCCGCCAGTCCTGGCGCGCTGCGAGTCGGTTTGAGCCGCTCGGGCCAGATTGCGAGCGAGGAGCTGGCCGCACTGGCAGCTCGCGGGCTGCTGCGCTCGCTCGAGCCGGTCCGGTCGCGGCCCGGCGCCGAGGTCGAACTGCGTCCCGGCGAGCGGCTGATCAATCTGAGCTCCAATGACTACCTCGGCCTCGCCGGCGACGAGCGGGTCGCGCGCGCCCTGGCCGACGGCGCGCTGCAATG
>JANYKT010000180.1 GCA_025358085.1 Deltaproteobacteria bacterium
CAGTGCGAAACGAGACACTGACGTTCCGCTTTCGCAGCTGGGTGAGCGGCAGGCGGCGGCGCTCGGCCGCTGGCTCGGTGAGCTGCCGCCCTCTTCCAGACCCACTGCCGTACTCTCGTCGCCCTATGTGCGGGCGTTCCGGACCGCCGAGATCGCGCTTCAATCCGCTGCGCTCACTTCGGTTCCGCTCCGCCTCGATGAGCGCCTGCGCGAGCGCGAATTCGGCGTGCTCGACCGGCTCACCCACCGCGGCCTCGAGCGCGAGTTTCCGGAGCAAGCGGAGCTGCGTCGAGCGCTGGGAAAATTTTATCACCGGCCGCCGGGCGGCGAGAACTGGTGCGACGTGATCCTGCGGCTGCGCGGCTTGCTCGACACGGTTGCGCGCGGGCTTCGCGGAGAGCGCGTGCTGATCGTCTGCCACTCGGTGGTGGTGCTCTGCTTCCGCTATCTGCTGGAGCAGTTGACCGAGGAGCAGATCCTCGCGGTGGATCGCGACGTGAATGTGGCGAACTGCTCGGTGACTTCGTACGCGCTCGAGGGCCGGCGGCTCGCGCTGCGCCGGTTCAATTTCGTCGCGCCGTTGCAGGACCACGGCGCGCACGTCACGACGGAGCCGGATGTCGCGATCGCGGCTGAGTAATCGCACGGCCTCGCGCTCGCCCGGCCGCAACGGGCACGCCGCACCTCTGACTGCCGAGACGACGCGGCGGGATCTCCTTCGCACCCATGGATGCGCTGGCGACGCGCGCCGAAAGCGCGCAGGCCGTGCTGGTAGGTCCCGGCCTGATGGATGCCCCCGCCAGCGCGCGGATGGTACAGACGCTCCTCCAGCGGCTGTCGAAGCCCAAGCTGATTCTCGACGCCGACGTGCCCGAGTGCGCCTGTCTCGATCCGGCGGCGCTGCGCAAGGCTCGTGTCCCGCTGGCGGTGACGCCGCACTCGCGCGAGTCGGCGCATATGCTGTCGGTCTAGCTCGCCGGGATTGAGCGTGATCCAGCGGCGATTGCGGCCCGCACCGCGCGGTCGCTCGGCGTGGTGGTGGCCTTGAAGGGAGCCCAGACTTCTATCGCCGCGCTCGACGGTCGCCTGCTCTGCAACAGCTTTGCGGGCAATGCTGGCCTCGGCACTTCCGGCTCGGGCGACACGCTCTCGGGATTCATTGCCGGGCTCGCCGCGCGCGAAGCGGACCTGCTGCAGGCCACCGCCTGGGGAGTTTTCCTGCACGGCCGCGCCGGCGACGGGCTGGCGCGCCGCGTAGGCCCGGTCGGGGATCTCGCGCGCCAGCTGCTGGCGGAGATTCCGCGGGAGATGGCACGGCTCTCGCGCGGGCGAGCATAGGAGTCTGATTTCAGGGCGCGAGCCGATGTGCAGCGATCGAGTCTTTCGCAATGAGGTCGGCACAAGGACAATCCGAAGGACGGGCTCGCGGCTACCGTCCGCCGCGGGTACCGCTTGGGGCAATTGGCGTGTGCTGGGTGGATTCATCCCGCAGCTACCGATTGTCCTGATTGTCCAGGGCTCAGGCAGGACTGGCGCCGGGTCTTCGGGATCGCTCTCGAGCTGCGAACGTCCTTCGCCTGTCTCCGATGCATTGAAGCGCATCGCGCGCCGATTCCAGCCACGTCGGGCGAGCTGGCCCATGGCATCGTGCTGGTGGGCGCCCCTTCGGCCTCGGTGGCGAATGGCGCACGCAATCGCGGCCTGCCGCGCTCTTTTCTGTCGCCGGTTCAAGCGGCGGCCGCAATGCCGATACGCCCGCCGTCCATCGCGGCGATGGGGCGCAGGTCGCCGTGCCTCGCAGATTTCCCCGACCCCGGTCCATGCCGGTCGAGCCCCCCGGCGTTGGTGATCTTGATCGACGCCGCGCGAGTCGGTGCGCGCGGATCTCGATTGTTTTCACCCGAGGCGCGCGCACTCGCTCGCGAGCGCGTACCAGACCTGGCCCGTCGTCCGGTCGGGCCAACGCCTTCATTCTGAACGGCAACCCAATGACCAGAGCGCGTAGGTTCCCAGCGAAACAGCGGCAACCATTGCATTCATCAACTCACGCTCTTCGAATTCCCTATGCGTGAGCAAGTCGTCACGGAGGGCGAGGGTTCGGCGGGCGAGCGCAAGCGTGGCGCGGTGCCGCTTGCGTTGACCTTGATAAAGCCGAAGCCACTCTCGTGACCTGCAGCGGCGAACAAACGTGGTCAACGCCGTTCTGGAACGGCAAAACGCCGCCGTTGCTCTCCGGGATGCCGCCACCATCGGCTGGTGCGCCGCGAGCGGACCAGGTCGCTTTCGCTTCGCTCAAAGCCTCTGTATAAACGCGCCCCTCCCGAATATCGGCTGCTGATCAAATCCGTCACGGGAGCTTCCGATGGAAACCGCGGAGCAGGTTCGCGGCCGTAGCGAGAAGAATCATTTTGCTGCTTTGGTAACGCTGCGACAGGCGCTCGATCGCGCACTCGACGGAACAGTTGAGCCAATGCGACCACCCAGCCGCGCGAGGCAGTCCAGCGCCGCGCTGACCTCCGCGGCCGCCGCGCAGACGAGGCCGCGCGCGCCTGGCACACCGCGGTTCTGAAGTGACGCTTTATCAAGCATCTAACCTTGACGGCGCGCCAGGTTCTCGAGCAGACGAGAGTCCATTGCGAGTCTCCCAGTCATGACCGGGGCTGGCGTGTCAAACAAGACGAGCATCAGGATTGACCGATATCTCGTCCTCACCCGTGAATGCTTTTCGCTGCTACTCGACGACTTTGACTGCGGCGCTCGGGCAGCTCCAAATGCTTGCGCCGGTGTGACGCGAGCTTTGTTCGCGAACGGCGCTCCATTCGTCTATCCAGTCGCCGATGCGCAGTGCGGCTGATGGGTCAAACTTTCAAATGGCAGCCGCCGTCAGCCGGCTCCTTGCCATCCAAAACGAAGCAGCCAGGTGAGCGGACCGGTGACTGGCGCAAACCCTTCCGTCGGGGAAGCGAGATACCGCACCGAACTGAATGGATCGATAAAAGTCGCGCTGATGCGTTCGCCCCAGGTCCGCGCGTGATGGGCAAAGTTCATCAAAACGTAACGCAGGGCGCGGGCCGTTTCCCGCGGTGTCTTGAGAATATGCGCGTGGTAGCGGTCGGCGAAGACGCGTCCCGTACGGCCCATCATGCGATTGAGCGCGCGCGCCAAGCGGACTTCGAGCCCTTTCAGCCCGCGCGCGAGCGACTGCTTGCCCTCGGTCTCAACGATGAGGTGAAGGTGATTGCCCTGGATCGAGTAGTGAGCCAGGCGGAATCCGAAGCGGGCGCGCCCCGCATGGAAGGCCGCCTCGATCACCCGCAGCGCGCGAAAGCTTCGAAGGTTCCAGCAACCTCGAGCGACACGCAGCGTGACATGGACGGGGTGTCGGGTGGCGATTTCCGCGCGCCGCAGGTGAGGCATGCCTGAATTCTTCGAGCGCTTGCGCCCGGCACCGGCGCGTGTGCCGCCGCGACTTTTGAATTTCAAAAGGGCCTGTTCCATGGTTTGATAATAGCGTACATGTTGGATAAGTCAAGCCCAGTGTGCACCTTGGGACGTCGCGAACGGTTGCGACTGAGCCAGGGCCGGGTGCAGGCGGTCCGCCGTCAATCGGGTTCGGCGCGGTTGATCAAAGAGTGCAGTGCATAAGGGCTCGTCGGTCTTGGAAGCGCGCCGTAGCCCGCCGCGTCCGCGCCTCTCCGCGCGACCCAGCCGTCCCCGTCGATGGCGCGAGATGAGCGCTCGCGTCGGTGCTCCAGCAGTTCGCGCTCGCGTCGATGGCGCGAATGCGTTCCCCGGAGATCCAATCGAGCAGCGCGTGAGTCGCCGACAGCGGCACCGGCGCAGGGGGCGGCAGGAGCGCGCCGCGTCTCTCCGCCGGCGCGGATGCGGCCGCTGGCCGGTCACGGCTCTGGCTGCTTGAACCCAGCATCGCCGGGGCACAACCGACCGCGGCGAACTGCTTGCGGAGGCCGACGGCCCAGCCTCCCACTGCACGGCCGACGTCCCAGCGCTTCACAGCCCACGCGACAGCGCTCGTTGGTGCCAGCACAGGCTTTACGGCCCACGCGACAGCGCTGTCCCGAGCCTTTGGACCCGCCACGGCGCGCGGCAGTCCAGTTCACCGGTCAGAGCAGCGGCTCAACCACCTTGGGGAGCAGGTCGATCAGCTCCGGGTCGTAGCGGAAGACCTCCTCGGTGGTCATCACCCGCAGCGCCTCCTGATGCGTGCGCGCGGGGCGGAACGGGCGCGACGTGGTGAGCGCATCGTAGGATTCGCAGATGCTGAGGATGCGGCCGCCGAGCCCGATCTCGGGAAGGTTCTCGCCGTCTTTCGGGACCAGCTCGAGGTGGCACTCGTAGGCGGCGAGCGCGCGCTCGAGCGCCGCCGGATGCACCTCGCGGTCGCGCAGGATGGCGCGTGCGGCAAACAGCGGGCTCGCTTTCACCGCGTTCTGCGAACGTGCGTCGAGCTCGCCTTTGCGCTCGAGAACCGCCGCTGGAATGGCCGCCATGCCGACGTCGTGGAACAGCGCCGCCATCCCCAGGTCGTGACGCCGGCGCTTGGGGAGATCCAGGCGTGCTCCGAAGCTGATGGCGAGCACCGCGACATTGGCGGCGTGAAACCCCCAATACTCTTCGGCCTCCACCTTGGTGCGCGCGAGCTGGAGGAAGCGGCGCGGCATCTCGCGCTGCAGGTCCACCAGGTCCTGGACCACGCGGGACGCGGCCCAGAGCGGAATCAATTCGCCCGCGACGCGCAGCTGCTGGATGGTGTGATCGACGAAACAGACCGCGTGGGCATAGGCGGTGACGAGGCGCGCGGAGCGATCGGCATGCGGGTCGGTCTCCCCGGTGCCGCCCAGGACCTTGAAGGTCAGGGCCGTGAATGGCTTGCCTGGATTGCCGCGCGGTCCGACCTGGCTTCTGCCCTGCGCGGCAAAGATCCGGGTCAGGAGCTTGAGGTCGGTGCGCGGCGGCATGACCAGCGCCTTGAGGCCGTGGATGCCGCGTCCGCGCAGCTCGGTGCGGATGTGGTTCACCAAAGACAGCGTGACGGCATCGAACCGCAGCGCCTGCCGATTCAGATAAAAAGTCTCGTCGATGATCTCGAGTTCAAAAATGCCGTCCGTCTCGAGCAATGAAAAGATGGACTGCAAAAGATTTTCAATCACCGGCGTGAAGACCGCGTTGTCCTCGCCGTAGCTGCGCGCGTTGCGCACCAGCGCATTGAGCGCGAAGACGATCTGCGAGCCCAGCTGCTGCCGCCGCTCGCGCGGGACGGACTGCCCGCTTTGATCGAAGACGTCGCCAGCCACGCTGGGCCCGGTACGCTCGAGCGGTCCGCTCATGCTAGTCTTCCAGCGCGAACCGCGGCGCGTACGTGCTGGGCCGCGGATCGACAGGCAGCGACGACGGCCGGGCTGTGTCCGCGCGAAGGCAAGAGCGCTTCCTCCAGCGCACGCAGGCTGCGCTGGCTGACCTCTTCCGCGAGACCCTGCACCGCGAGCAATTGCTCACTCTCTCCCTTGCGTCGCCCGAAGAGGCCCGTGGGCGGGCGCGAGAGGCGCTCGAAGAGGAACGAGAAGCCGCTGGTGGTGCCAAGCTTACCGAGCGCGCGGCAACACAAGGTCTGCTCGTCACGGTCGAAGCCCGTGAACGACGGGCGCGACATGGCAGCGATCAGGTGTGAGGCCGAGCCCTCGGGCACCGCGACAAAAGTGCCCAGCGTCTGGACCGCCGCGATGCGCGCCTCGCGCGAAGGGCTGGCGAGGAGCGCGCCCAGAAATCGCGCCGCGTGCTCGTTGGCTCCCAGGAATGGGATGGCTTCGAGCTTCACCGAAAGGTCAGGATTGCCTGCCGCGATGAGCGCGAACTCAGCGCGGCGGCCGGGCTCGGTCGCTGCCCGCAGCAGCGCTTGCACCACCGGCACCCCCCCCTGCCGCAGCGTCGCGTCGATTTGCATGGAGCAGGAGTTCATTCGCGCGATGGCGGCGGCGGCGAGCTGTCCGCGCACCGCGGCGGTGGGGCCAAGCGGCAGGGTGGCCACCAGCACGGGGCCGGCGTCGGGCGGCAAAAGCGCGAGCCAGGCGGGCAAAAGCGGGGACCTCTCGGCCGCGCCGAGCTTGATCGCGAGCTCCAGTCGCTGGGGGTTGGAAAGGTTGCGCCCGACCGCTGCACGGAATGCTTTCGCATGCGCGCCTTCCAGCTTGCGGGTGCGCTCGAGGACCATCGCCATGTCCTGCACATCGCCGCGCGTGGCCATCTGGTCGAGGAGCCGCCAGAACGTTTCCTCCAGCGCATCGAGGTCCCAGCCAGCGTGGTCCTGATCGACGATACGCAAGATGGTCAGCGCTGCCCGCCGCGTCAGGGCCGGTAAGTCCTGCGGATCGCGCCGCTGGCGCTGCTCAGGGTCCCAGAGCGGGAGAAGCTGCGCGGTCTCGGCGAAGCCGCTGCCGGCGCTGCGCTCCAGTGTCTGGAGCGCCCGCGCGCTCACGTCGGCGATGCTCTTCGGCAGCGCCTCGCCGCCCGCCTGCTCCATGCGGTAGCCGCTGATGGCGACGTAGCTGATGTGCTCGAGGTCGAGCTTCCACAGCTCCGTGACTGCATCTTCGCGCGGGTCGCCGCCCGCCGAATCGACGAGCGCCACCTGCGCCAGCGCGAGCAGGTCATCGTGCAGCAGTCCGTGGCGGAAGGTGAGCGAACGCACCCCGTCCCGGTGGAGCCGGAAACAGAAGCCGGACTCGCGCGGCGGCTCGGTATAGACCACCTCATCCTGGAAGCGGAGGGCGGTAGGCTCGAGCGTCAGGGTCAAGCTGGGCCTGCGCAAGAGCACTTCGCGGAAGGCGAGGTAGGCGGGCTCGAGATAGCTGCGGTGCTGGTTCTCGGCGTGGCGATACACCGAGATGCGTTTGAGCGATCGCGACAGCGAAGCCAGGGCTTCGCGCACATCCGCCGAGTCTGTGTCCCCCATCAATGTGAGAGTTTAGCGCACCCTGGCCTTCGCGACGAGTGTTCTCGCCTCAGCCACCGCCGCTTCGACTCCTTCGCGCTGCGCCTGCACCAGCGCGTCGCGGTCCTTCAGCGTGTGGCCCGCAAGCGGAATGACCCTGCCGAACACCACCGCGATGGGGCCTGGCCGGAAGAGCGACAGCCCCTTGGGGGCCAGCACCTCGCGCGCCCCCGCGACGCCAATGGGCACGCAGTCGAGCCCGGTGTTTAAGGCGGCGACGGCGGCGCCCTTCTTGAATGGCAGCAATGCGTCGGTGGTCGCGCGCGTGCCCTCGGCGAAGAAGAAGAGGCCAATGCCGGACATGCCTTTGTCGATGCGGTGGCGGATGGCCCGCGCCGCCGCGTGCGAGTCCTTGCGATTGACGAAGACGTGGCCCATCCGGCCCGCGGCCCAGCCGAAGAACGGCACATAGCTGAGCTCGCGCTTGGCGATGAAGCGGATGGGCTCAGGGGTGCACGCGAGGATGGCCGGCACGTCCATGTTGCTGGTGTGATTGGAGACGAAGACGTAGCTGCGGCTGCGGTCGAGCGGCTCCAGCTCGCGGAAGATCAGCTCCGCGCCCGACATGAAGAGCGTGATGCGGCACCAGGTCCGCAGGGCCCACTCCGCGGCCGGTCGCTCGCCGAAGATGCCGATGATGAGCGCGAAGAACGCCATGGTCACCGTGATGACCAGCGAGGCGATGATGGTGCGCACGAAGAGCACAAGCTTCATCGGGCGACACCGTCCGCTTTGCGCGCCGACGGATACTCTTCAATCGCGGGAAAGAGCAGCACGTCAGCGATGCTGTCGGCGCCGGTGAGCAGCATCAAGAGCCGGTCCACCCCGACCGCCACGCCGCCCGCGTCAGGCATGGTGGCGAGCGAGGAGAGGAAGCGCTCGTCGAGTGGGAACACCTCGCGGGCGAGATTCTTTCGCTGCTGCTGCTCTTCCTCGAGGCGGGTCCGCTGCTCGCGCGCGTCATTCAGTTCGCTGAAGCCATTCGCGAGTTCCAGCCCGCCCGCGTACAACTCGAAGCGCTCAGCCACGCGCGGGTCGCGCGCACTCAGCTTGGCCAGCGCCGCCTGCGATGCCGGGTATTCAGTCAGATAAGTGGGACGCTCGAGACCCAGGCAAGGCTCGACTTTCTCAATCAGGATCTGCGCAAAAACATCGTCCCAGTTGCCTTGCGCCGACGGCCGCACGCCCACAGTGCGCGCCGCTTGCCGCAGGGCTTCAGGGTCGGGGAGCGTGAGCGGATCGAAGCCGGCGTAACGCACAAAAGCCTCCTGGCAGGTGAGGCGTTCGAAGGGCGTTCGCAAGTCGATCGCTTGACCTTTGAGGCCGCGGCCGTGACCTTTTCTCGAGGGCGCGAAAGGCTCCCCGCGCAGCTTCAGGGCGGCCGCGCGGATGAGCGCCTCGAGGTCCGCCATGATCGACGCGGCGCTGCCCGGTGTCGCGTAAAATTCCAGCAGCGTGAACTCCGGATTGTGCGTGCCCGAGATCTCGCCGTCGCGGAAGACGCGCGCCAGTTGGTAGCAGCGGTCGAACCCCGCGCGCTCGCCCAGGAGGCGCTTCATCGCGTACTCGGGGCTGGTGTGCAGGTGCAGCCTGCGCGTGTGTTCGACGCCGCCGGGCGGCACCGGCAAGTCCGGGGTGAAGCGCGTCTCGAAGGGACGGAGGTGCGGCTCCTGGCCTGCGACGGGCACGGCGATGGGCGTCTCGGCCTCCAGGTAACCGCCGGCCTCGAGACCGTCGCGCAGGGAGCGGGCGAGCGCGGCGCGGGCACGGGCCATGGTTGCGGTAGCGGGCATCGCGAGGTTGTACAGGGATTGCAATCAGCGAAGGGACTCCATTGGAGTCTGTTCGTTCACGGACGAAAAGCCTTGCGGGGGCTGCGCAGCGGTGCGAGTGAAATCCCTTGCGCAACCTATTGGTGGTCGTCCTGCTCTCGATTGCCTGCACGCACGCGCGGGCCGTCGCTCCCGCAGCGACAAAGCCCGGGGCAGCGCCGGTGCGGCCGCCGCCCCCTGACCCGCGCACAGCCGCAAGCGAGCTATCCGCCGACGCGCACGCGCTCTTGCGTTCTGAAGGCGAGTTGCTTTGGAAGCGCTGGACCACGGGCACGGGAGCGATGCCCTCGAGCGCGCTCGCCGAGCACCCGCGGCTGGCCCGCAAAGAGTCGTTGGATTTCGTGGCCGCGGCGCTTTTGAGGACTTCCGATCCCGTCGAGTCCGCGGCGCTCCACCTCCTGCACGCGCAGCTCCTTGCGCTTTTCCTCGCGCGCGAAACCTTTGCCGAGACCGACGCACTTGAACGCGCCCGCGCCGCGCTTTCCTTCGCCGCGCCCGGCGATGCGCGGCCCGATCGAGGTGAGCGCGACCTGGATCGGCTGCTGACCGACGAGCCCGTCGCGAGCCGCCGCGCGGCCATCGCGCTCGCCGAGGCGAAGGCTGCGCAAGCGCTCTTGCCGCTTTTGCTGGTTCGGGATGCTGCGCTCACGAAGGCAATGGATCGCCAGGGGCTGGGCACCTGGGAACAGCTGCAGGAGCGAACGCACGGGCTGCCGTTGGCTGAGCTTGCGGCGCTGGCCGAGGAGACGCTGAAGTCCACGGAAGCTGCCGCGGCCCGGGCGGTGTCGAGCTCCGCCCAGCGCAACCTGGGCGTGACGCCGGATCGACTGCGGCGATCGGATCTGCCGCGTCTGGTGCGCTCGGCGGCGGACGCATCATTCACCGGCGGACGGGCGCTGCCATCGGCGCGCGCGGCGCTGGGCGATCTGGCGCTAGCGCGGGTTCTGGTGGACGCCGAGCCGTCCCCGTCGAAAGGGGCGCGGCCGCTGGCGCTGCTGGTCGATCCGCCGTCGGACGTGCGGCTCTCGGTGCGGCCCGCGGGCGGCTTCGAGGAGCAGCGCGCAACTCTGCATGAGGTCGCGCGCGCGCATGGGGCCGCGCTGACGGCGGTTCCGCGCTGGGAGCTTGCGCAGCTGGGGGACGGCGGTGCGGCCGAGGCGGTGGCGGGGCTCTATGAACAGCTCGCGGGTGACCCTCAATGGCTGCGCGAAGCGACGCTCTTGCGCGGCGAGCCGCTCGACGATCTGGTGCACACGCAGGCGACGCGGCGCTTGCTGCTGGCGCGGCGGGCGGCGGCGCTGGTGCTCTTTGAAATCCGCCGGCGCGCCGAACAGCTCGCGCCGGATGCGACGGCGGCGCTGTATCGCGGGCTGCTCCAGCGGGCGACACTGGCGGTGCTGACCGATGAGGACGCGGGGCGCTGGGCGCTGGAGAGCGATCCCTTCCTGCGCGCGGCGACGGCGCTGCAGGCCGGGGTGGCGTCGGCGCAGCTGGAGCGCGCGCTGCGCGGCGGCCCCGCGCCGGCGGCCGGATGGTGGCACTCGCCGCAGCCGCTGCTGCAGAAGCTGTGGTCGCAAGGCCGCTCCGCGAGCGCGATGGATGTCGCACATGCGCTGGGCGTGGCCGCGCTCGATCCTGCGGCGCTAGCGTCCATGGCGGACGCGCAGCTTGCCTATCTCGCCCCCGAAGCTCCGCCGCCCGCCGAGCGGCCTGATTACAAGTTCATGCAGGGCGACCGCCGCGTCCGTCGCAAAAAGCACTCAAAGAAGAAGCGCTAATCGGGGACTTTAATAGGGGGACACCATATGGATTTTTTAATCCATAGGGTGTCCCCATATTCTTTTTCTTCATGCGCGCGGCAGCGAGAGCGTGAAGACAGATCCTGCGGCGCTGGTCTCTTGCAGCTGCGCGCGGCCACCGTGCAGCTCGGCCACCGCACGCACGATGGCGAGTCCCAGCCCGGTGCCGCCTGCGCCGTGCCGCGTCGTCGCGAAGCGCTCGAAGAGCCGCTCCCGGATGGCGGCGTCCACCCCGCTCCCTTGATCGGCAACCGACGCCACCCACGACGGACCGTCCGCCGCCAGTTCAACCAGCACCCGCGCCCCTTCGGGCGAATGTTGGACCGCGTTGCCGAGCAAGTTCTCCAGCGCGCGCCGCAGCCAGGTCGGGTCGCCGCGCACCGGGGCGCCGTCCGGAAGGGCGCGCAGCTCGAGACGCACGCGCCGCGCGGCCGCCGTCGGGCCCTGCGCATCGACAGCCTCTCGCGCAATCAGGCAGAGGTCCACCGGCTCCGGCGCGGCCGCCACCCCGCGCGCCTCGAGTCGAGCCAGCGACAGGAGATCCTGCGTCAGCGCCTGCAGCTTGTCGGCGCTCTCGCGGATGCGGAGCGCAAAGCGGCGCGCGGTCTCGGGCTCGTCGGCGGCGCCCTCGGTGAGCACCTCAGCCGAGGCGCGGATGGCCGCCACCGGATTCTTCAGCTCATGCGACAGATCGGCGACGAACGTTTCCAGCGCGTGCCGCTGCTCCAGCTCGCGGCGCATCGACTCCAGCGCGACCGTCAGCGCCCGCACCTCACGCCCGCGCGGCTCCGGCAGCGGCGCCTGTCGCTCCCCCGCCGCCACGCGCTGGGCGGCGCGGGTGAGCCGCTCGATGGGCCCCGCCACCGCCCCGCCAATCAGGATGGCCACGGCCGCCGACGCCACCGCCAGCGCGAATGCCAGCAGCGCTACTTTGGGCACCACGTCACTCATCAGCTGCACCATGCCGAAGGTCGCCTTGCGGACGCGCACCTCGCCGCCCTTCTGCAGCCGGGCCCAGCCGGCCACGCGCGCCACCGCCGGGTCCGCCTCGCCGGACTCGAGCAGCACCGCGCCGCTTGCGTCGAGGATGGCGACGTCGGTGTCGATGGACGAGTGCGCGAATGCCTGCAGCACGCGGGTCTTCTGCAGGGACTGGGCGGCCTGCGGCAGCGTGGTGCCGGGCGCATCGAGCGCGCGCTCGACCAGCTCCGCCACCACCCGCGCCTCGTCCTCGGCGGCGCGCCGCGCGAAGAGCGACGCGCGATCGGTGAAGCGGTCGATGACGATCACCGCGAACGCCGCGCTCAGGATCAGCGTGGTCGCGGCGAGCGGGATGAACACTTGCAGGCGGATGGAGAGGCCGCTGCGACGCGCCTCGATCAGGCGCGCGATCAGGGCGCCCACACCGATGAGGAAGAGGAGCGCGAGGGCGAGCCACAGCTCCTGGCGGTCCATCATCTAGGGCTCCTCGCGCAGCCGGTACCCGACGCCGCGCACGGTCTCGATCAGCTTCGCGTCCCCGCCGGCCTCGACGATCTTGCGGCGCAGTGCCTTGATGTGAACGTCCACGGTTCGGTCCCCCACCACCACGTCCGCGCCCCAGACCAGCTCGAGCAGCTGGCTGCGCTCGAAGACGCGGCCGCGGCTGCTCCGCAGAAACGTCGCGAGCAGGTTGAACTCCGTGCGCGAGAGGCCGAGCTCGTGGTCCGCGACGCGCGCGCGCCGCGTCCTCGGGTCGACCGTGATCCCGCCCGGACCGCGCAGCGCCGCTTCCTCCGGTGCGGGCGGCTGCTTCGCGCGCCGCAGAACTGCCCGCACCCGCGCCACCACCTCGCGCGGCGAGAAGGGCTTGAGCACGTAGTCGTCCGCGCCCATCTCCAGGCCGGCTACGCGGTCGGTCTCCTCGTCACGGCTGGTGAGCACGATGACCGGGACGTCGGTCCGCGCGCGCAGGCCGCGCAGGAAGTCGAGCCCGTTCCCGTCGGGCAGCACCAGATCGAGGACGATGAGATCCGCGTCCGCCGCGCTGGCGTTTGCGTCCTTGAGCGTGCCGGCCTCGACGATGTCGAACCCGTCGCGGGCGAGCGCGAATGCGAGGCTCTCGCGAATGGCCGGCTCGTCATCGACCACCAGGATGAGAGGCACGGAGGGCACCCTATCGCACCGATTCGCGAAGCTGTCTTTACCGGCTTGCTAAGGTGGCGCGCCAAAGGAGCCCGGCGGCGGCTGCGCGGCGGGAGGTGCACCGGCGGGCGCTTTCTGCGTCTCCTTCTCTATCGTGGTGAGAACGAACTTGTTGTTGCGGCTTTCAATCACCTTCACGCGCGCGGAATTGCCCAGCGCCTGCCGCATCACCGATAGCCGCGACTGCTCGACGAGTACCCACTTGCGCGCGCCCGGCGCGTCGTTGAATTCGGTCAGATCCTGCTGCTTCTTGAGCTGCTTGACGGTATTGCGCGAATAGAAGGTCTCGCCGCGCCAATTCATCAGATAGGCACCGACCGGTTCGTCGGGGGTCGATTGCTTGTAATACTCATGGAACAAATCGCGCTGGGTCCAGTGCGGCGACAGCCTGCGCCACTGGAACCATCCGAGGAAGATGGCAAATGAGATCGCGAGTCCGACTAAAGACAACAGCGCTACCTTGCGGTCCTGCGGGGACTCCACCGTCTCGAGCGGCGCGCCCGTCATGCGCTCGCGAAGGGCCTGCCTGAACTCAACGCGCGAGGCTTTCTTGAATTGAGCCTTGATTGCTTTCAGCAGCTGCGAAAGACGGTCGAACAGCCAGGGCGACAGCGCCACCAGCGGAGCCGCGTAGAACAGCAGCGTAAAGACTTGCCGCGGATCCGTCTCGCGATCGGGATAAGGACGGTCGTAATTATAAACGAACATGTCGGTGAAGTGCTTTGGCGTCATCGCCAGGTCATGCGCTATCAGCCCATACAGCAGGCCGCCGGCAAAGACCTCTCCGGCGTGGGGGCGAAGGCCGTCCTGTAGCACTTGCTCCAGCCATAGCCCGCAGATCATCAACAGCGGCGCCAGGATGGGGAATGCGTAATGGTGGAACTTGGTAACGCTGAAAGCGAAGACCGCGAAACCGATCAGCACCCAGAGCACCAGGAAGAGCAGACCGCGCTCGCGGCCATTCTGGGGCCGGACGCGGACCCGCGCCAGGATGGAGGCGGCGCCGGGGAAGGCAAAGGCCCAGGGGAAGGTATCGAAACCTATCTGCTCGATAAAATAGGTAAAGGTCCCTCCCGGCGTGGTGGTGTGAACGCCCACGGCGAGACGCTTGAAATGATCCTGGATGATGAAGCGCTCGAAGAAGCTCTTGCCTTCGTCGTCGCGGCCGTCGAAGCCGAACATGGTGCCATACCAGGGACCGCAGATGGCGAGCACGATCAGCGTGCCCATACCTAATCGCAGACGCTTCAATCGATGCCATTCGCCGGTGATGATGAAGTAGAGAAGCGCCACCGCGCCTGGCAGCGCGAAGCCGAGCAATCCTTTGCTCAGCGTGGCGAGGCCGACGAAGCAATAGAAGGCGATTGCCCAGCCGTCGCGCGGAGCCTCCTCGAAGAGGACGATCATCAGGCACGCCATCGCCGACGAGAGCAGGCCGACGAAGACTGGATCGGGGACGGCCTGCCGGCTGAGGAAGACGAACAGTGGACTGGTGAGGAGAGCGAGAGTGCCAAAGAGCGCGCTCTTCCGGCCGAGCAATCGATTGGCGGCGATAAAGAGCAAGACAGCGCCGGTGGCCGCGATGGCCGCGTACGGCAGGCGCACGCACCACTCGGTATAGACGCCAAGCGCGCGCGCGGGACCGTTGGTGTGGGCGACCAGCATTCCCGCGGCCATCAGCCAGAGATCGAGCGCGGGCTTGGAGAAGAACCAGGCTGACTCCCACCACGGATGGATGTAATCGCCGCGCGCAATCATCTCGCGGGCGACCTCGCCATAGTGCGGCTCCCATGGATCCCAGAAGCCGGTCGCGCCCAGCCAGGGGATGGCCACCAGCGCCGCGAACGCGGACAGAGCCAGGACCATCCGCTGCTCGCCGCTCAGCGCCGCGAGCCAGCGCTGGCCGCGCAGGAAGGCCGGGAGCGAGTCGCCCCACTCCGCGGTGCCGGCCGGCGTTGCCTCGGTCGGTGCGTCGGAGAGCGCGCGCGTGCGGGCGGCAGGTCGAGCCATCGGCGGTCGGTAGCACGCGCAAAGCCGAGCGGCAAGCCGCGACTTCACGGGGGCGTCGCGGGCCCCGGTCGCGGCGATTAGAATGCGAAGGTCAGGACGGCTCCGGTGATCAGCAGCAAGCCGCCGCCGATGGCCGCCATGGTCGCGAGCTTTCCCTTCGACTGCGCGGTCGACTTCAGCTGCGCGTCGGCCGCGGTCAGCGAGTGGTCTGCATACTTGCGATTGAAAGAGTCGGCGGCGGACTGCGCGCCCGAATGAAAGGCAAAGGCGGCGCCTTCGGCCACCACGCCCGCGCCGAGCACGACGTAGCCGGCGATGCGCGGGCCATGCGACTTCTGGCTTACCGGAGCCTCCGGAGCAGCGGAGGTCACCGCCAGCGGCGCGGCTGGCCTGGGCTGCAGCGCCGCGGTGGTGGCCGCGCGCACGGGAGCCTCCGGCGCCTGCCGCGCCGGCCCGTCCTGCTTCTTGCCGTCGTCATCGAGCGTGGCCGTCGGGTGGCCCTTCTCGTACTCTTCCTTCTCCTCCAGCTTCTGCTTCGTCTGCGCCATCAGCCCCTCGACCTCGGAGCGGTTGGGCGCCTCGGGGCGCAGGTGGAGGAACTGCGAGTAATAGAAATAGGCCTGCTGGTATTGATGCGATTGCCGCATCGCCTGCGCGACGTTGTAAAGGATGGCGGGCTCGTGCTTGAGCCGAAAGGCCTCCTTGAACTCGGTGGCGGCTTCGTCGAACTCACCCAGCGTGTAGTGCGTCTGGCCTTTCTCGAAGTGCGCCTTTGCCTCGGAGGTACTTTCGGCGCGAACCGGCAGCGCGGCGAGGAGAATCGCGATCACCGCGGACGACTTTAGTAAGGACATGCGTACTCCAGGCTGCTCGATCGGCAGGCGTCGCGGCCGCGAGCGGGCCAGCCAAAATTGCCGGTGCCCAGGCCGGAGGTCGAGTCGGTATAGATGGCCGAGACCACACCGCCGGCGGCGACGTAGAGGACTCCCGTGTTGCTGAGGATCATGTCGGCTACGGCGGCGCCCATTGAGGGCAGCGCATAGGGGCTGGCGCCGATGGAGGTGCCGTTCATGACGCGCGCCTCGACGGTGGCGCCGTTGGAATCGAAGACGATGGGCGTTGCCGAGGCGTCCACCAGCCAGACCTGCGCGGGGAAATTGCCGACTGTGGCGGTCCCCGAATTGAGATCGAGGCCCGCGGTGGTGTTGGTCCCGGCGCTGCCCAGGATGGTGCTGGTGGCGGAGGCGAGCAGGTACGTGGGGGAGACGGTGCTGGCCACGGTCCACGATTGCGCGAAGGCTCCAGTGAACGTCCATTTGGACATGCCGTCGCAGACCAGCGCGTCGCTTCCACCGTTGTTGGTGGGGAACAAGTAATTGGAGGCGCTGCAGGCGCCCTGAAGCGAGACCGGGGAGCCGTTCGCGTTGGCCGCGACGAGCCCCGTCAGGCCGGTCGGGGAACTGTCTGCGGCACCGAAGTAGGACCAAGCGTTCCGTCCGATGACCAGGTTTGTTCCGAGCACGTGCGCATATGGCAAACCGGCATCGAGCCAGGCGGGGCATCCCGCGGCGCTGGCGCGCGCGCTCCTGATCAGGGGGTGATACACGTCGGCGCCGGTCGTACTGACGTAATAGGACTCGGCAGAGGAGACGACCGCGGCGTCGCCGTTTGCGAAGAGCGCAAGCCCCGCCCCGAAGTTTGACAACGACGACGGTCTGGACAAGTAACGTAGGCTCTCGGGGCGTCGCGGTCGGCTCGTACAACGGCAGCCCGGCGGTCTTCTCGATGGCGACCTCTTCGACAAGGACGGCGTTGACCGTCAATGTTTCGGTCACCGATACTTGGGCCGGAGGGGCGATGGGTTCCGGGTGCACGGTCACGGCCGCTCCGGCCTCCACCAGCACGTCGTCGTTGTCAAACTTCGGGGCGGGGCTTGCGCTCTTCGCAAACGGCGACGCCGC
>JANYKT010000212.1 GCA_025358085.1 Deltaproteobacteria bacterium
CCTCACTGGAGATCGGTCAGGGCCGCCACGCCTGGGTCCACGTCGCGCGCGGATCGGTCGAGCTGGGCGGCAAGACGCTTCTCGCCGGCGATGGCGCGGCGCTCAGCAACGAGTCACGCGTAGAACTCGCAGGCCGCGCCGGGGGCGGAGAGGTGTTGGTCTTCGACCTCGCCTGAGCAGGTTTTTCGCGGATAGTAGCGGCTCGCCTCGCGGCATCAATCCTGTGGCACTCACATCGAACACTGAGCAACTTGCCGGTATGAAACTCGCTGCTCTTCTTGCTGTGTCCCTGCCAGCCTTCGCCCTGCCTCTCCACGTCAAGGAGGGCGACGTGCAGGCGCTCGCCCAGTTGACCGATGCGCAGGGCCAGCCGCTCGCCGAGGGCCATTACATGCAGCAACTCGTCGGCGACGTGCTTCATATTGAGGCGACCTTTGACTATCCCGACGGCCGGAAGGTGCTGGAGAAAGCGCAACTCAAACTGCACCCGCAACTGGAGCAATTGAGTTGGAGCCGCGTCGAGACCAGCGGTGGCCAGCCAGTTCGCCGCTATTCGATGGACTTCGCCACTCGCAAGGCGACCACAGAGCATCTTGGTGAGCAGAAGCATTGGGAGGAAACGGTCGACGTGGACCCAGGCAAGACCTTTGCCGGGATCGCCTTCAACTATGCAATCAAGAACTTGCGCAAAGAGCTGGCGAAAGGCGGCGAGATCAAGCTGCACGCCATCGGCTTCACCCCCAAGCCGCGCGCAGCCGAGGTGACCGTGCGGCGCTACGGCGACGACCGCCTTCGCATGGCGGGTCGCGAAATCCTCGCCGACAAGTACATCATTCATCCCGAGATCCCGGCCATCGCCAAGCTGTTCATCTCGGTCCCCGACCAGTTCATCACGCTGGAATGGAAGCCATTCCTCCTCGGGCCGCTCTTCGCTGAACAGCTTGGAATCAAGGATTCGCCCTACAACACGCAGCCCGTGCGCGGCCGCTATATGTGGCGGGACATCGAGCGCCTCTGCGAAAAGTACGGCCTGCCCTGGCGGCGGCCGAGCTTGTTCCCCCGCAATAGCGTGCTGGCCGCCTGCGCCGCGCTGGGTGGCAATAGCCACCCGGACTTCATCCGCGCGGTCTTTCGCGCAGCCTTTGCCGAGGACCAGAACATCGCCGATGTCCAGGTGATCGCCACGCTCGGCGGGAACATCGACCGCGCGCAAGCGCTCGAAACCAAGGCCGCGTTGCGGGCCAATGTGAATGAAGCGCGCCGCCTGGGGCTCTTTGGCGCGCCCAGCTTCGTCGTGTCGGGCGAGCTTTTCTTCGGTCAGGATCGCCTCGCGGACGCTATCGCCTGGGCATGCCGGTAGGTGCCCGCGGGCCATGCTTGCGACGAGGCAGGCCCAGGGTGTCAAACCGCTCATCAGTTGTTAAATGCGCAACTCAAAGGATCAGGCACCTCGGGAAGTCCGCTGCAGGCCGCGCGCCCGATTCAATTCGGCGTTATGGTCCAGCAGATATGAATCCCCGCCCCAGCAGTTGGCAATCGCTCTTCCCGCCTGCCGAGCGCGACTACGGTCGCGCGAAAGCCTGACGCGTGGCCGAGCCGCAAGTCCGCACCGTCGAAGTCGTTCCCCCGTCGCGCACCCGCGAGGGCGTGAATGTCGCGCTCGCCAGCGGCGCCATCCTGCTGGTTGCGCTCTACGCAATTCTCCTGCGGGTGAGCGGCCCGTCCGCGGACGCGGGCAAGGCGGACGCCCTTCCCTTTCAAATGAGCTTTCAGGACTTGCCTTCCGATGAGCAACGAATGTTCCGCGAGCTCAGTGAAGGCTTCGGCGAAGCCAGGAGGATCCGCGGCGCCGAGGGACAGTGGCCCTCGCCCGAGCGGCTCTCCCGCGACCAGATTCCGCCGTTTGCGCCGGACGCCATCGATCACGCGGGATATCGCTGGACGCTGCTGCGCGACGGCCTGGTGCTGAACTACTGCGGCACGCCTGCGCAGGCTGCGAACCCGGAATTGCTTTTGCTGGTGCAGGAGCCGCCTTCGGTCGGCGCCGAGCAGCCGAACGCCGCCTTGGTCGATCAGGAACATGTGCTCCTGCCGGATGGCAAGCTCCTGCACGTGACCTACTGGAAGCGCCAGAAGCCGGGGGCGCCCACCGAAGTGCAATTCCGTCCCGAGGTCGATGGCTGGACGCAGGTTCGCCTTGGCTCCAGGGAGACCCCTTAGATATGAACCTTCCTTTGCTCATTGCCGTAGCGCTCAAGGTCGGCGTCACGCTGCACCCCTATTACTCCTGGACCAAAAACGTCACCCAGGGCACCGACGTCGAGGTGCGCGCGCTCCTTCCCGGCGACGTAGACGCGAGCAACTACCAGCCCCGGCCGGACGACATCGCCAAACTCGCCGACCTCGACGCCATCGTCATCAATGGGGTTGGACATGACGAGTTCATACTCGACATGATCAAGGCCTCCGGAAACACCAGGATCACCGTCATCAAGCCGAACGACGCCGTGCCGATGTTGAAGCAGGCGCACGGGACCGGGCTGAACTCACACACCTTCATTTCTTTTTCCAACGCTATCCAGCAGTCCCATTTCATCGCCAAAGCGCTGGGCGATCTGCGGCCGGCCGAGGCGCGGAAGTTCTCCGACAACGCCTCTGCCTATGCGCGCAAACTGCGTGGCATCAAGGGCCGCGCGGCCGCCAGGCTCGCCAATGCCAAAGTGAATCGCGTGGTCTGCGTTCATGATGGATATGGGTATCTGATGCAGGAGTTCGGTATCGACATCGCTGGAGTGGTCGAGCCCGCCCACGGCCTGGTTCCCTCCGTCGCCGAGCTGGGTCAGATGGTCGACCTGATCAAAAAGGACCGCATCAAGGTGGTGTTCAGCGAAGAAAGCTTCCCCGCGCAGCTGACCAAAGTCCTGCGCGAGGAAGGCGGGGCGCGCGTCTATCTCATCAGCCACATCGCCACCGGCACCTATGCGGCCGACGAGTTCGAAAAGCAGATGCAGAAGAATGCTGATGTCATGGTCAAAGCGCTGGTCACGGACCCTGCTTGAAGCCGTTGCTCGAGATCGCAGCGGTGAGCGTGCGCCGCGACGCGCTGGTGCTGCTCGACACCCTCACCATGGAGGTCGCGCCGGGCTCGCTGCACGCGCTCGTCGGGCAGAATGGCGCGGGCAAAAGCACGCTCTTCGCGGCCTTGCTCGGCTTCATCGACTTCGACGGCAGCATCCGCTTTCATTTCCGTGGCAATGGCCGCATCGGCTATGTGCCGCAGCGGTTCACCGTCGATCGCACGCTGCCGCTCACCGTCGCCGAGTTCCTGGCGCTGCAGCGAAGGCGGTGGCCGGTCTGCCTGGGACTCGGCGCGGGCGCGGTCAAGAAGTCTGAAGAGCTGCTCGCTGGCGTCGGGCTGCAAGGCTTCTCTCACCGGCCATTGAACGCACTCTCGGGCGGCGAATTGCAGCGCGTGCTGCTGGCCAATGCGCTCGATCCCCTGCCTGAACTGCTGCTGCTCGATGAGCCCGCCACGGGGTTGGACCAGGCATCGGTCGCGCGCTTCGAGAAGATCCTCATGGAGGTCGACACCACGATCCTGATGATCTCCCACGACCTCGAGCAGGCGCGGCGACTGGCCGACAAGATCACCACGCTCGAGAGGAGCGCAGCGCGATGACCGCTTTTTACGCCTGGGTGGCCACGCTGGCGGCTCACGGGCGGCTTCCGCAGCCGTTTCAATATGCCTTCTTCGTGCGCGGGCTCATCTCCGTGCTGCTGCTTGCTCCCTTGCTCGGCGGCATGAGCCATCTCGTGGTCGCGCGCCGACTCGCATTCTTCTCCAGCGCGCTGGGCCAGGCCGCGCTCACCGGCCTGACCATTGGTATCGTCTTGGGCGAGCCGCTGAATTCCGCTTATGCCGGCATCTTCGGCTTCTGCCTGGTCTCGGCGCTGGCCATGGTCTACGTCAAGCGCCGCGCCGCACTGCCGCCGGACACGCTCATCGGGGTCTTTCTCGCGCTCACGCTCGGACTCGGTATCTGCCTGTTGGTCGCGGTGACCAAGCGGTTCAATATCCACCAGGTAGAAGCGGTCATGTTCGGCAGCCTCTTGACGGTGACCGATCTGGATTTGCTGGTGCTGCTGATTGCCGGGGTGCTGGTCGGATTGGCGCTGCTCTGGAGCTACAACGCGCTCCTGCTCGACAGCCTGGACCCCGCTCTGGCCCGCGCCTCTGGCGTCCGCACCGCGCTGGTCGAATACGTCTTTGTCGTCTTGCTCACCGCTGCCATCGTGGTCAGTCTCAAGATCATCGGCGCGCTCCTGGTGGAAGCCATGGTGGTGGTGCCCGCGGCCTCGGCGCGCAACCTGGCGCGGGGAACGCGCTCTTATCTGGTCATCAGTATCGTGGCCGCATTGATTGCGGGCGTGGGCGGGCTCTTCATCTCCAGCCGCTTCCTAGTGCCGACCGGCGGCGCGGTGGTGCTGGCAATGAGCGCGCTCTTCTTCATTACACTTGCGTTGGCTACCGTACGGCGCGCGCTGGCCTGATTTGAAGGAGCAACGAAGGCGGCCGGAGTTCACGGTCAGGCGGCATCACGAATCGCCTTGCTCCCGCAGGCGCCTGGCTTGGTCGCGATAGCGGGCGTGGGTGCGCGGCAGCCGCGGATCAAGAGGCCCGTCGAGGATAGCTGCGAGGTGCGACGATCCGCGCGCGGGGCCAGCCTGCTCGGCCAGGACCAGGTGGGCCTCCCACGAGCGAGGATCCAAAGCCAGCGCGCGCAGGCAGTAGCCGCGGGATAGGTCCTCGTCGCCGAACGAGAGCGGCCAAGAGGGCGCGCGGTGGTAGAGGGAACACAGCGCGGAGAGGATCATGGCGTTGCCGGGCGCGCGCGCTTCGGCGGCGTGCAGGGCGGCGCGAACCTCGCCCGAGGCGCCGATGAGCGCGAGCAGGCCGCGCTCGTGGGCCTCCGACGCGAGCGAGATCGCCAACCACAAGTGCGCCTCGCCGGACGCAGGCACCGCTGCCACTGCATAGCGGGCGCGCGCGACGGCTTCCGCGAGCCAGGCGCCGCGAGTCGGGTCGGGCGCCTCGTCGGCGATGCGGAAGGCCGCCTCGGCTGCGAGGACCACGGCGGCGCGATCGCTTCCGACGATGTTGAGCGCGGCCCGCGCCGCGCCTGGAGCGAGTTCGGCGCGCGCGAGGAGGTGCTCGGCGGAGTCGCGGCGCTCGGCTAGCGTGAGGTCAGGAGCAACCAAGGCAGTGGCCGCGCCAAGCGGGCCGGCTTGTGCAGCTGCAGCCATGCAGGCGACGCTCGCGGCGAGGAGCGAGGAGACGGCCGTCGCTTTCCCGCCCCGATGGAGGGGCGTGCCGGGAGGGGCCTCGGCGGGGGGGAGATTCTGGTGGGACCTTGAGGACATGGAACTCCTTATGCACATCAGACTCCGGGCCGCGTTGCAGGATTCCATGCGCGGCGATGCGATAGCACCCGCGTCTGGGTCTGGGAGGCTGATCGGATGAACGCGAGCCACGAGCGATCCGACGAAACACCCCTTATCCGTCCTTCGCGCCGAGTTGCTGGCCGTGCGCAAGACCGATGTCGATCTCGACGCCGGCACTGTTGTGGTTCTTCGCACCGCAGGGGTGACGATCGTTGTCGGGTTTGCGGCCCAGGGGATCTGACGGACGCCGTGCGGATGGGCGGCTACGAGCCCGATCTTGATGCGTCAGGAAATGGATCCCCGCAGTTGCTCAAGGCTACACGAAGAGCGAATGTGTCGAAGTCGAAGCGCCGTAAGGGCAAGGCTCCGCACGGCGCCGGCGACTTCGATCATCGGCTCTCTGCTTCACTCGTTCCAGGTAGGGTCGAGGAAGCGAAGCCCGTCAATGGCCGCAGTCGTTCCGCAACTGCGGTTGGCCGGCGACCATAGTGTCAATGCAGGGGATAGCGCTCAGATATTCGTAGATGGCCCGGATGTCGTGTTCAGACATGTTTTGAAAGGTTGGCCACGGCATGATTTGAAGAAGGTCACCATTAAACGGAGCCGGAAGGCAGATGCCGTCGGGTGCTCCGGTACAGGAAGGATGGAGATGATCGTAATCCTTGCCTGTTCTCATGATCGTCAGGAACTCCTGGAACGAGCGGCCTCCTTCGGGCCGCCCAGTCTTGTCCGGAGTCAAGTTGCGAGTGATGATGTGCGGGCCGCCTGATCCCGGGAACGGGAATTCGCCGAAATCCTGACCGCCGCCCAGGTAGGTTGCCGGATTGACCCGCGTCTTCCCGCTGAATGGGCCGCCGGGTGGGCGCAGAAGGTATGGGTTGCCGGTACCGGTGTATTCGGTTGACGGGTCCATTGTGTGGCAGCCATTGCAGTCGGCTTTCGCGTTGACGATGTAGCTGCCCAATCCCACCAACTCCCTGTCTCTTCCGGCTAGATTCAGGTGGACCGGGGCTATGGCAAACCCCTGTTCAATCTTGGAGTCGTCGTCGTCTCCGCGCCCCTCTGCTTGTCCGCGCGGGGAACTGATCAACGTTCCCACAACAATGATCGCAACAATCATTACGACCGTCCCCACGCCTTTTACAACACGTCGTATCGTCATTTGATCTCCCGCAGTGCGCTCGGTCAGGATTCCGTGATCAGGACGTTCCTCGTGCCTCGCCCCCTCGTTGCGTTGATCGCGCGGAGGGGCGATATTGGCGATGAATATTCGGAGAAGTGATCGCCTTGCCCGCCCTCAAAGCGAAACTGTCCGGCCCCTACACCCCTCACCCGCAGTTGTCAAACCACGAACCGGCGTCGAACAGGGGCGGAGACTTCGGCCCTCGTGTTTTGCGTGGATGTGCACGCCAGCGTGAAGCGAGAAGCCGTCGAGCATCGCGCTGGTGCGGAAGTGCGATCGCAAGGCGCTGGCCGCGGTCGACCTCAGTCGCCTGCAGCTCCGCGCGATCCTCCGGGTTCGCGCCGCAAGCGGCGACCACCTTGGCGGCTCTGCGGATGATTCGCCGAGGATCGCTTGAAGCTCACTCGTCCTCGCACCAGGAGTTGGCGGGGACGCCGTCGCAGGGGTCGTCCATCCCGCGCTCGTGCGGGATCGGCAGCAGCGTCACCGCGGTCTGGGTCGGGTATTGATTGGGCACCGTGCAGGCTCCCGAGGCCGGCCCGAAAGCGTCGCAGAGGAGCTGGAGGAAGAGCGCGCTCTCCTGGGCCGGGTCGCCCACCCAGGGGCCGCGGCAAGAGCCCAGCACGGCCGGGTCCTGGATGTTGGCCGGGGCGCTCGTGACCTTGCCGGCCTTCAGCTCTTCATTGTCACGGAAGCAGTTGCGGACCGGCGCATCGAGGGCGGCATTGGCCAGGTCGCCGTTGGTCGCATTGCCGAACGAGCCGTTGCCGGAGAATCGGTTCTCGAAGACGCGATTGCCGAACGAGTGGAAGTAGCAGGGAATCACCGGCCCGAGGATCTGATCATAGGGAGGTGGCGGGGTGAAAAAGGCATCGCCGCCGTCGCAGGCGCCCTGCTGGCCATCGGGATAGTCGTTGAGGAGCACGCCCCAGGCGCCATTGTGAGTAATCAGGTTGTCCCGCACGGTATCGTTGCGGCCGCCGGAGATGATGATGCCGGTCCCGACGGGCACCGTCGCGGCGATGCCCGCGACGGGCGTATTCGCGTTGTTGTTGTCGTGGACATAGTTGTCCTGGAAAAGCGTGCAGGATCGGCCGGGATCGGCCGGGCAGGCGCCGTCCTGGGGTGAAGGCCGGTCGTCGGTGGCCAGCGTGGTCGAGGCGATGCCGGCCCGATTGTGGTCCCACTCCGAACGCTCGAGCACCAGGTGGCCGCCGGCGTTGGTGCCGGAGAATCCCTGCGGGCTGTTCTGCGCGTGCACCTCGCGCAGCACCGAGTTGCAGTCGGGGCAGCCGCCTACATAGAACGATGAATCGGACATATTGCTCGCATAGGACCGCTCGATGACGCCGGGCCCGCGCGCGTTGCTCGCGAAGATGCCGTAGGACGCGGAGTGCGCGTCGGAATAGTACGTCGTGCTCGCGGTCAAATCCGCGCCGCGATAGCTTCCCATCCCGATGACCCCGCTGCCGTCGCCGCCGTTCCACCAGATCTGGTTGCCGCCGCCGGCGCTGCCGCCGAGGAAGTTGCAGACGGTCAGGTTCTCGATGCTGACCCCGTCGGCCTTGAAGACCTCGATGCCATTCCTTCCGGCGCCTCCCGGTCCGAACAGCTGCGCGGCCGGGTCGGCGCTGCAGGGGCCGCCCGGGCCGGCCTTCGTTCCGTCGACGACGACGCCGTTGCGATCGAGGCCGCGCAGGTGCAGGCCGGACTTGACGATTGAAACGCCGGCGGAGTTGGTACCGGCCTCATGGTAGTCGCCGGGGGCGATCAGGATCCAGTCTCCGGAGACCGCGACGTCCACCGCGGACTGGATGGTGGCGAAGGCGCCTTTCCTTCCCTGCCAGGTGCCGACCTGCAGGACGCCTCTGTGCGGAGCGCCTGCCCCCTGCGCGGCGACCGCTCCCGGTCTCGCGCTCGACTCGAGCGGTGCGCGGCCTTCTCCCGAACCGCACGACGAAAGCAACAGCACACCGACAATGAATCCGATCGATCGTTCGTTCATGATGGCTCCCCCTTGAACAGGATTGAGCAAGCACCGGCAGTCGCGCTGGCTAGTCCGACGACGGCGCCGGCGCAAGCCAGCCGGGCTCTGGTCCCGATTTCAGCCAAGCATGGCAGGATTCCGACCAACAGGGAAAGGCGGGAGGCCCAGGCCGACCGTGACTTTGTAGACGCCCTTGGCGTTCTCGCCCTGATGGCCGAGGACGGCGTCGATCTTCGCCGGGTCGAGCGTGCTCCTCGCCGGATCGATGTCCATGCGCGGCGATGCGAAAGCACGCCGCGCCTGGGGTCTGCTAACCCCAATGCCGGTCAGTTAGCAGCGCCTTTCCTCTCTGCAAGGAACGCCGCCTTAGAGACCGTGGGGATCGTCGCCCTCAGACAGGTGCTCACCCCCTGGCGGGGGTTGCGCATCGGCGTGGTTGCTTAAGGGGCTCCGCAACTCGTTCGCCGACCCCCACAGTCTCTAAGGCGGCTTGCGCGCGCTGAAGATCCCCCCGTTCTAGCCCGCAGACGCGCAGGAGATCTTCGTCTCCATCGCGCGCCTCGCCCTACCGCGGAAAGCGGAGGATCTCAAACGACCTCCCCGAGCCCGGTACGATGGCGATGGGACAGGTTGCCAATCACCCCTGAACGAGGGCGAACCGGGTAAAGCGCAGCCTGAAGGAGAGAAAGCCGGATGACTGTCGACTGGGCGAGGAACGGATGCGCGCTTGCGAACGGTTTGCGCAAGAGCTTCAGCGCGCGAGAGCCGCAGGAGGAGCGTGGGGGCCGACGAACGAGTTCGCGACACCCCTTGCAACCCAGGTCGATGACGCAACACCGGTCAGGGGGGGCGCGTATGTTTGAGGGCGGCGACCCCCACGCTTCTCCTGCGGCGTTCGTTGCCAAGTGAAAGGCCTCATTAGCTGAGCGGCATTGGTGCTAGGCTAGGAGCCCGATGCCCGATAAGCCTCCTCCGCGGAAGCGGCCGGCGGCCGGCGTTCCCAGCCAGCCGGCGTCTGCGTTGAACAAGGCCGATCGCACCGATCCTGGCAGCCGCGCGCAGATGTCCCAGGCCGCGGACCCCGCGGAAGAGCAGGTGCTGCCGGGTCCGGGCGACAAGACGCTGATCTACGACAAGAACAAGGGCCGCGCGCGCGGCGGCAACCCGATGCTGGTGGCGGTGGCGGGCCCGCGCAAGGGCAGCGAGTTCCGCTTGACCGAGGAGCGCACGACCATCGGGCGCGGCTCCGACAACGTGCTGGTCATTCCCGACATCTCGGTCTCGCGGCAGCACGTCATCGTGCTCCGCGAAGGCGAGCGGTGGGTGGTTGCCGACCAGGGCTCGGGAAACGGCACGCGGCTCAATGGTCGCGAAATCGAGCGGCAGGCGCTCCGCGACGGCGACGAGATCGCCATGGGCGACACGGTGGTGCAATTCGTCGAGCTCGGCAGGGTGGCGCGCGGCGCGAAGCCTTCCGCGGTCAATGCTGTCCGGACCGAAGAGAGGGCCGAAGTCACCTCCGCGAAGGCCGCGCCGCAGTCCGCGCTCAAGCGTCGCGCGCCGCTTTACTTCACCATCTTCGCTGCGCTCCTGATTGCGTTCGGCGCCGGAGTGGTGCGCAAGCAGCGGCTGGATCGCGCGCAAGCAGAGGCCGCGCAGGGCGACGACAGCCAGGCGCTGGCGCAGGAGCGCTTCCAGGAAGGCGTGACGTTGCTGAAGCAGGGCAAATGGGTGGAGGCGCGCGAGAAATTAAAGAGCGCGGCCGAGCTCGACGGCAACGACCCGGACATCGCGCGCTACCTGACCACCGCGCAGGCCGAGGCGCCGCGCGCGCAGGCGCTGGCCGCGGCGCGAGCGGCGCTGGCCCGCAAGGACTTCGCGGCGGCGCGCGCGTCGCTGCAAGGCATTCCGGAGGAGTCCGCGCTGGCCGAACCCGCGCATGAGCTGGACCGGCAAATTCTGACTTCGCTCGACGCCGCGGTCCGCGATGCCAGGACGCGGGCCGAGTCGGGCGACGCCGCCGGTGCCGCGGACGCGCTGGCTCCGGTGCTCGCTGCCGACCCGTCCCGCGCCGACGCGCTGGCGGTCAAGGAAGTCATTGGCCCGCGGCACCGCGCGAGCACGTCGGCCTCGGCGCCGCGCCGTGGTCGTGCGGAGAGACCGGCCGCGCCCGCCACGGGGTCGGCCGAGACCGCGCCGGTGCTCGAGGCCTATCTCTCGGGAGACATCGGCTCTGCTCTGGAGCGCGCGGCGCTGAACCCCGGCGCGGAGCGGCTCCTCGTTCAATTGCAGCAATTCGACAGCGCCTACAAAGACGGCGTCGCCAAGATGGCGGCGCACAAGAGCAACGAGGCGCTCAAGGCGCTGGAGACGGCGGCGCGCGCCGACGCGGCCATCGCGCTGGGCAAGGACAGCCGGCTGGGTCGCGAGGTGCGCAAGTCGCTCTCGTCGCTCCACTACCAGCTGGGCATCGCCACCGTGCAGACCGACGAGGGGCTCCCGCAAGCGGCCACGCATCTGCGCGCCGCGGTCGCTGCCGACCCGGGCAATGAGCTCGCCCAGCAGCAGCTGACACAGGTGTTCGAGCGCGCCAAGGAGATGTACCTGCGCGGCTACGTGGCGAAGGGCAGCGACGCCGACATTGCGCGGCACTCGTTCAAGATCGTCATCGAGACGCTGCCTCCAGGAGACGAGACGGCGCAGAAAGCGAAGCGCTGGCTCGACAAGCTCAACGGCAAGTCGCCAAGGGAAGACGGCTGATGGCGCCGGAGCGGCTCAAACCTCCCGCAGGTCCGGGTCCGGGTCCAGGCCCGGCAGGTCCCGCAAATCCGGGTCCAGGCCAGGCAGCCCGCGTCGCCGGCGGGCCGCTGGCCCCCGCGCACCCCGAGTTCGACCTCTTTGCCCGCAAGCCGCGCGAGCAGCGTGTGCTCACCGTCGCCGAGCTGACGCGCGAGGTGAAGGCGCTGCTCGAGGGCCGCTTCCCGCAGGTCCTCGTCAAGGGTGAGGTGTCGAACCTCAAAGCGCCCTCGAGCGGTCACCTCTACTTCACGCTCAAGGATGCGGACGCCTGCGTCGATGCGGTGCTGTTTCGCACCGAGGCGCGGCGGCTGCGCTTCTCGGTGCAGAACGGGATGTCGCTGCTGCTGCGCGCCCGGCTCACGCTTTATGAGCCGCAGGGCCGCTACCAGCTGGTCTGCGACGCGGTCGAGCCGCTGGGCGCGGGGGCGCTGCAGGTGGCTTTCGAGCAGCTCAAGGAAAAGTTATCGAAAGAGGGACTTTTCGATAAGAATCGCAAACGCGCGTTACCGTTTCTTCCTCGCCGCATCGCCATCGTCACCAGCCCGAGCGGCGCCGCGGTGCACGACTTCCTGCGGGTGCTGCAGCGGCGCTTTCCCAACCTGCCGGTGCTGGTGGTGCCCGTGCGGGTGCAAGGAGAAGGCGCGGCGCAGGAGATCGCGCGCGGCATCCGGCGCGCCAGCACGCAGCCGGGCGTCGAGGTGGTGGTGGTCGCGCGCGGCGGCGGCTCCATCGAGGACCTCTGGGCGTTCAACGAAGAAGTGGTCGCGCGCGCGCTCGCTGCTTGCACGGTGCCCACGGTGAGCGCCATCGGACACGAGGTGGACTTCACCATCGCCGACTACGCGGCCGACGCGCGCGCGGCCACGCCCACCGCGGCCGCCGAGATGCTGGCACGGGTGAAGGACGAGCTGGTGGCGGAGCTTGCGGCGCGGCGCGCACGGCTGCTGCGGGCGTGGCGCGCGGCCGCTGAAAGGCGCGTGGCGCAGATGGAGCGGGCCCGGGCGCGCATCGCTGATCCACGCCGGCTCATCGGCGACCGGCGACTGCGGCTGGATCGCTCGCGGCAGCGGCTGGAGGATCTGCTCGGCAGCGCCCTCGCGGCGCACACCGCCGAGCTGCGCAAGCTGCGCGAACGCCTCGAGCTGCAGCATCCCCGCGAGCGGCTGCACCGGCTGCGCCGCGAGGTGGCGCGGCTGGAGGAGAAGCTCAAGGCGCTGATGGCGCGGGTGCTGGCGGCTCGGCACCACCGCTTCCAGGGACTTGCCGGCCGGCTCGATGCGCTCAGCCCGCTGCGGGTGCTGGCGCGCGGCTACGCGGTGACCTTCGACGAGCGCGGCCATGCGCTGACCAGCACCGCGCAGGTCAAGCCCGGCGATCAGGTCAGGGTACGCCTTCACCACGGCGAGCTGACCGCGCGGGTGCTCGATGTGAGCGCGCCGCCAGCCGTCCGTGCCTTGTCTGTGGCAAGCAGCCCAGGGCTGCCGGCGGACGATCCGGCCGAACCTGACCGCAGCTGATTGTGCGCCGCGGGATCGGATGTTAGGACAACGCCGTGGCCGACCCGACCGATCCCGCAGACCCGCGCTACGAGGAGATCTTGCAGCGACTCGGTCGCGTCGTCGAACGCCTCGAAGGCGGCGGGCTCTCGCTGGAGGAGTCCATTTCGGCTTTCGAGGAAGGCATCCGGCTCGCGCGCACCGGCGCCGGCAAGCTGGAGGAAGCGGAGAAGAAGGTCGAGCTTTTGCTCGAAAACGACCGCACGGTCCCGTTCGGTGGAACTGGTGGAGTCGCTGGAAGTTCGGCTTCCACCGAGAAGGCGCGTTAAACTCTTTCTATGTCGGCGCGGAAAAAAATCATCATCGTTGACGACGACCGCGAGACCCGCGAGATGCTGAAGATGGCGCTCGAGCTGGAAGGCTACGAGGTCGCGCAGGCGGCCAACGGCCTCCGCCTGATCTCCACTTTGCACGTCGACCGGCCCGACTTGATCCTGCTGGATGTCATGATGAGCTGGATCGACGGCTTCGAGCTGTGCCGCGCGGTGAAGAAGAACGACGAGTTTCGCGAGATCCCCGTCATCTTCATCAGCGCCAAGAAAACCGCCTCCGACATCCGCACCGGGCTTGCAGCGGGCGCGGTCGATTATTTCTCCAAGCCCATCGACATGGAGCGCCTTCTCGCGCGCATCGCGGGCCTGGTCGCGACGCCAGGTCCCGTCAATCTGCCGGCGCCCTAGAAAGCCGTGCCCCGCGTTCGCGCCGACGTGCTGGTCCACGAGCGCGGGCTCGCCGAGTCGCGCGCCCGGGCCCAAGCGCTCATCCTCGCCGGCGAGGTGGTGGCAGGCGATCACCGCGTCGACAAGCCCGGCCAGCTGCTCGACTCCGCGGTGGAGTTGCGCGTGAAAGCGGGCCTCAAGTACGTGTCGCGCGGCGGACTCAAGCTCGAACACGCGCTCGACACCTTTGCGCTCTCGCCGGCCGGCCAGGTCTGCTGCGACCTGGGCGCCTCCACTGGAGGCTTCACCGACGTGCTGCTGCAGCGCGGGGCGGCGAAAGTCTACGCGGTGGACGTCGGGTACGGCCAGCTGCACCCGCGGCTGCGCGGCGATCCGCGGGTGGCGGTGCATGAGCGGGTGAACGCCCGCGCGCTCCGGATCGAGCAGCTGGGCGAGCCGTGCAGCGTGGCGGTGGCGGACCTCTCATTCATCTCCCTGCGGCTGGTGCTGCCCGCGCTGGTCGGGCTCCTGCGCGAGCGCGATGCCTTCTGCTGCGTTCTGGTGAAGCCGCAGTTCGAGGCGGGGCGCGCCGAGGTCGGGAAGGGCGGCGTGGTCCGTGACCCTTTGGTGCACGCCCGAGTGGTGTTGCAAGTCACGGTCCAGCTGCAACAGCTGGGTCTCGAAAGTATCGGTTCCACGGAGTCTCCCATCCAGGGGCCCGCTGGCAACCGGGAGTTCATCGTCGCCGCCCGGCGGTGAAACCGCCCAGGTCGATCCGGTGGCGCCAAGTCCCGCCCTGTGCAATGTTTGCACCCTTGATTCGGCCCGGTGGGCTGAGCCGCTTTCGGGTCCAAGGTCCATGCACACTCCACATCATACCGCTCGTGTCCGGGTTGCGGGGCCTGTTGCGGAGGCGAAGCGGCTGTGTGGCCGGCTGACACGCGGCGGAGTCAACGCGGCCGCCGACGACGGGGTCGCGCGCGCCGAGGTCTTTGTCGCCATCGGTCTCACCGATCTCCAAAGCGTGCGCGCCCGCGCGGGTTGCCTCTGCGTGGTGGGCCGTCCTGGTGCCCCGCTCTTCGCCGCGGGCGCCGACGACGTGGTGCCCCCCGGCGAGCCCGAGATCCTCTTTCGCCGCGTGCGCGCGCTCATCGAGCGCATCGACCTGGTCACGAAGATCGAGCGCCTCAACGTCCGGGCAGCGGCCATCGAGAGCGGCCTCGCCGACGCGGCGCACGACTTGCGCAGCCCCATGCAGACGGTGATCGGCAATACGCAGCTGCTGGCGCGCGACGAGAAGCTCTCCGCGATGCACCGGCAGATGGCGGCGGCCGCGGCACGCCAGGCGGAGCGAGCGGTTAAACTTTCGGAGACAATCCTCGATGCGGCCCGCAGCCGCGACAAGCAGCCCGTCAACGCGCACAGCCTCGACCTGGGACAGCTGGTGGAAGAGGCCGCGCAGCGCGCGCAGGCGCTCGGCGATGCCCACGGCGTCTCGGTGACTGCCACCTTGCCGGTGCGATCGGTCGAGTTCCGCGCGGATGAAGAATTGCTCTCGCGCCTGCTTGACAACCTCATCACGAACGCCGTGTTCGCGTCGCCGCGAGGCGCCGTCGTGGAGGTGAGCGCCTGGCGAGCGAGCCCCCGGCTGGTGCGGCTCGGCGTGAAAGATTCGGGACAAGGCATCGCTCCAGCGGAGCTGCCGCGGCTCGCCGCCGGGCTTGGACCGGGCCGCGGTCTGCGGATCTCGCGCGACATCGCCGAGCGGCACGGAGGCGATATGTGGGCCGAAAGCACGCCCGGCGCCGGCACCCGCTTCATCGTCGAGCTGCCGCTCGCGCCGCCGTCGCTGCGTCCGCGGGTGCTGCTGGTGTCGGACGACAATCGCTGGCTGCGCGAGGTCGCGCGCACCTTGCGCGAGGACTGCGACGTGCGGTCCACCACGCTCTCGTCCGCGCGCCTGGGCCGCCGTCCCACCGATTTGGTGCTGGTGGAAGCGCCGCCCAGGGGCCACGCGCGCTTGCTCGCAGCGCTGCGGGCCGAGGCGCAGGGAGCGCAGGTCCCTGTCATCGAGCTCCCGTCGGATCTGGCGGCGGCGCGCCTGGCGAAGCTCGTTCATCTCGCGGTGTAGCGGTCGCCTCGGCGGTGTAGACTTCCCCCATGCTTGCCATCGCAGTCGCGCTCTCGCTCGCGGCGCCCATTGACCACCTGCCCGCGTACACTGACTACGTGGTGGACCAGGCCTCCGTCATCGACCCGGTCTCGCTCGCTCATCTCAAGTCGGTGTGCTCGCGGCTGGACCACGCCGGGGTCGCCCAGATCGCGGTGGCCACCCTCGCTGATCTCGGCGACGCCAGCATCGACGACACCGCTGCCGACCTGTTCAAGAAGTGGGGCATCGGCCACGACAAGAAGCGTAAGGACGGCCTGCTCGTCCTCTTCGTGCCCGGCGCGGCTGGCCACCGGCAGGTTCGCATCGAGGTGGGTTACGGGCTCGAGGGCATTCTCCCCGACGGCAAGGTCGGCGAGATCCGCACGCAGCAGGCGTTCCCGTATATGAAGCAGAACAACTACGGAGCAGCCGCCGTGCACGTGGTCGATGCGCTCGCGAGCGTCATCGAGGCCGACGCAGCGGCAGGCGGGGAGACGGCGCCGACGGCCGGCTCACCGCGCGGCGGACATGGCGCGGGAGCGGCGGCGCCTGCGGACTCGGGCTCGGGCGGTCTCGTGGTCACGCTGCTCGCCATGCTGGCGCTACTCGTCGGCCTGGCCACCAGCGGCGCGCGGAAGGCTTTCCCTGGCACCAAGACCACCGCGGCGGGCGTGCTGCTGACGGTCGTTTCGGTGCTGGCACTGATCGCGAGCGGCGGCGGCGCGGGCTGGCTCGCGCTGGTGCTCGGGCTGATCCTGAACGCGGTGATCTGGGCGTCCATCCGCTCGCACAAGTGCCCGCGCGATGGCTCGTGGATGACCATCGACGAGGAGGTCATCGACTACCCGACCTACTTCAGCCAGGGCCTCGCGCACGTCACCCAGCGCTGCACGAGCCGCTCGTGCGGCTATCTCCACGAGTTCGACAAGACGTTGCCCCGCAAGCAGATGAGCACGGTCAGTTCGGGCGGCGGCGGAGGCTGGTCCGGCGGCGGCGGAGGCGGAGGCGGCGACGGCTTCTCGGGCGGTGGCGGTGGCGACTCGGGCGGTGGAGGCGCCTCCGGCGAAGTGTAGCGCTCCGCCTGAGCCAAGACGCCGCCTTTGCGGGCGGCCTCTTCGCGTTGGTTTTCGTTTTCGGCCGCGACGTCCCTGCCCTTGAGCGACATCGTCACCTTCACGTGGATCATGTTCGTCATTTTCACACCGGGAGCGCGCCTTGGACAAGTCATCGTCGTCTCGGCGGACTACTCCCCCCGCCGGGCACGCCACTGGGCGTCGACGAACATATGTTCGAAGTGGGCCGCCTGCGCACCGCCGCGCGCGTGCAGCGCTATATTTTATGCGTCTCCAC
>JANYKT010000055.1 GCA_025358085.1 Deltaproteobacteria bacterium
CTTCGGCTCACGCCCAGCGGCCGGCCCTTCTGGATCTCCACGGAGGATTACGTTGGCAGCTGCGGCAATGCCGGGGCCGCCTCCGCAGTGTTCGGCCGCTCTCGCGCGCGCGGGTTCATTCCCTATGCGACCGACGCCAGCGCGGGCCAGAAGACGCTCTGCTACTGGAACTTCTGAAAATCCAGTCATTCATTGCACGAAGGTCATTTGTCGCCTCGTGCAAGTGACCTGGTTCAAGCGAAGCTTTGATAGATCGGCTGGTACATGGTCTTTGCCACGTACCTCCGCACGTCGGGGGGTCGGGGCTTCTGCGTGAGCCCGCGATCCCAGGCAACGGTGGCCACGGTGGTCGCAATCTCGAGCGATACCTCGCGGAGACGCGACAGCGCCGGATAGACGCGGCCCACTTGCAAGTCAGCAGGCCCCACCATCGCCGCGAGTGCCCGCGCCGCGGCCAAGAACATTTCATCGGTCACGCGCGACGCGCCGCTCGCGACTACTCCCAGGCCCACGCCGGGAAACACGTACGCATTGTTCCCCTGCCCCGGATTCAGGCGGCGACCCTCGACCGTCACCTCGGGGAAAGGACTGCCGCTGGCGAAGATGGCGCGCCCGTGCGTCCAGCCATAAGCCTGCACTGCCGTACACTCGGACTTCGAAGTGGGATTGGATAGCGCGAAAATAATCGGACGCTCATTCAAGCGCGCCATCCGCTCCAATACCGGCTGGGTGAACGCCCCCGTAGCGCCGGCGACGCCGATGAGCGCCGTGGGCCGCAGCGCCTGCACCGCAGCCAGCAAGTCATGAATTACTGGCGCGTCGTGCGCATACGGCCGCTTGTGCGCGGCAAGATCCTGGCGCGAGGCCACGACCAGACCTTTGGAGTCCATGAACCAGCAACAACGCCGCGCCTCGGCTTCCGGGACCCCTTCCGCGCCCAGCAAAGCGACGAGGAGATTGGCAATCCCGGTGCCCGCTTCCCCGGCGCCGAAAAAAAGCAGCCGCTGATCGAGCAGCTTTCCGCTGGTCAAGCGCAGCGCGGAGATGAGTCCGGCCACTGCCACCGCCGCGGTGCCCTGGATATCGTCGTCGAAGGTGGGGAGCCGGTCGCGATACCGCGCCAACAGCGCGAATGCGTTGGCGGTGGCGAAGTCTTCAAATTGCAGCAGTGCGCCCGGAAACACCTCTTGCACGGCCTCGACGAACTCCTCCAGCAAAGCGTCATATTCCGGCCCGCGCAGGCGCGGCTCGCGGACGCCGAGATAGAGCGGGTCGTTGCGCAGCGTTTCGTTTCCAGTACCCACGTCCAGCGCCACGGGCAGGCACGCCTCGGGCGGGATTCCGGCGCAGGCGGTGTAGAGCGCAAGCTTGCCGACCGAGATGCCCATGCCGTTCGCGCCCAGGTCGCCGAGGCCAAGGATTCGCTCGCCGTCGGTGACCACGATGGCGCGGACCTGTGCGGCCTTGGGCCAGTTCCGCAGTATCAGCGCGATATGACCGCGATCCTGTCGCGACACGTAGAGCCCGGCGGGGCTGCGGAAGATGCTCCCGTAGGATTGGCAAGCCTCGCCCACGGTGGGCGTGTAGACGACGGGCATCAGCTCTTCGAGGTGACCGATCAGCACTCGATAGAAGAGCGTCTGGTTCCGCGCCTGCAAGGAGCTGAGAAAGATGTATTTCTCCAGCGGCGAGTCCTTGCGCCGCAGGTTTTCCATCACCCGCACGAGCTGCTCTTCAATGGTGCAGACACGCGGCGGCAAGAGCCCGCGGAACCCAAGCGCTTCGCGCTCGGCCAGGGTGAAGGCAGTGCCCTTGTTCAGTGCGGGATCGCGCAGCGGATTTACCCCGCGCGGAATGGCGGTCACGGTCATTGAATAACCTCGATGGCATAGCTCCTTGCACCGCACGTGCCCTTTGCGAAGCTCCTCGTAGCGCGGCCCTGGCCTGGCGCAAGAGGTGCCGCTGAACCCCGAAGGGCGCGGCGGCGGTGACCGGCGGCGGCTTCATCACGCTCGCGGCCACACTCTCGGCGGTGGGCAACATTCCGGTTGCCGGACTGACGCTACTTTCGGGGCGCACGGTTTGCGCAGACTTTCACTGCGGCGCAAATCGTGCGGAGGGTCGCGGCGGGCGCGCCACCCGGGCTGTCGCGCCCGCCTCTTGCAATGAATGGCTGCAATGTTCCCGATCGTGCGCCGCGAAGCCTTCTCCGAGACCACCTTCCTCTGGGAAGTCTTTGCGCCGGATGTTGCCCGCGCCGCCAGGCCTGGACACTTCGTGATGCTCCGGCTGGACGACAATGCCGAGCGCATCCCGCTCACCGTGGCGGACATGGACCCGGAGCGCGGCACCATCACCATGGTGATTCAGGCGCTGGGAAAGAGTACCCGGCAAATGCGCGACGAGTACCAGCAGGGCGACTCGTTTCTCGACTTCGTCGGGCCGCTCGGGCAGCCGCAGCACATCGAGCGCGCGGGACACGTGGTGCTGGTCGGCGGCGGGCTCGGGGTCGCGCCGGTATTTCCGCAGCTGCGCGCCTTCAAGGAGGCCGGCAATCGCGTCACGGGCATCATCGGCTTTCGCAGCAAGGAGCTGGTCTTCTGGGAGAATAAGTTCCGCGCCTATTGCGATGATCTCATCGTCTGCACCGACGACGGCTCGTATGGACGGAAGGGCTTTGTCACCGCGGCGCTCGAGGCGTTGGTGCGCGGCGACAGGCCAGATCTGGTGGTGGCCATCGGGCCTCTACCGATGATGCACGCCTGCGTCGAGGTCACGCGGCCGCCTGGCGTGAAGACTTTGGTCTCACTCAACACCATCATGGTGGACGGCACCGGGATGTGCGGCTCCTGCCGCGCCACCATCGGCGGCGAGGTGAAATTCGCCTGTGTAGACGGCCCGGATTTCGACGGGCACCTGGTGGACTTTGGCGAGCTGGCTGCGCGCCAGAAGCGCTTCAAGCCGCAAGAAAGCAAAGCCAACGACGACTACGCGCACGTCTGCAAGATCGACGAGGAGCTCTTCGGTCAGGAGAAGCGCAACTACAAGAAGCTCAAGGGCCTGCAGCCGCACCAGACTCGAATGCAGGAGCGCGACGCCTTCGAGCGCGCCGGAAACTTCAAGGAAGTGAATCTCGGTTACGCGCTGCAGGACGCGCTACAGGAGGCCGAGCGGTGTATCCAATGCGCGATTCCGACCTGTATCGCGGGCTGTCCGGTCGCTATCGATATCCCCCGCTTCATTCGCCATCTATTGGTGCGCGATCTGGAGGGCGCACTCGCGACCATTCATGAGGCGAGCATCTTTCCGTCGATCTGCGGCCGGGTCTGCCCGCAGGAGACACAATGCGAAGCGCAATGCATCATCGCCAAGAAGATGGATTCGGTGGCCATTGGCCGTCTCGAGAGATTCGTCGGCGACAACGCGCGACCAGCGCCGGTGCGGGCGCCGCTCTTCCAGCGCGTTGACAAGCTGGGACGGGTCGCGATCTGCGGCTCCGGTCCCGCGGGGCTGGCCGCCGCCGCCGACCTGGTTCGATACGGTTGCGACGTCACCGTCTTTGAGGCGCTCCACGTCGCGGGCGGAGTGCTTCGCTATGGCATCCCCGCCTTCCGCCTGCCGCGCGAGATCATCGATCGCGAGTTGAAGTGCCTCACCGATCTCGGCGTGCACATCGAAACCAATAAGGTCATTGGCAAGACCTTTACCGTGCCGCAATTGCTCGGGGAGATGGGCTTTGACGCAGCCTTCGTCGGCGTCGGCGCGGGGTCGCCGGCCTTTCTCGGCATTCCGGGTGAATTCGCCGGGCAGGTGGTTTCCGCCAATGAATTCCTCACGCGTGTCAATCTCATGGGCGGCGATCAATTCCCGCTGCGCGATACGCCCATCAACGTGGGGAAGAGCGTCGTAGTGATTGGCGCGGGCAATACCGCAATGGATTGCCTGCGCGTCGCGCGGAGGCTCGGCGTGGCCACCGTGCGCTGCGTCTATCGGCGCGGTGAGGCCGAGGCGCCCGCGCGCATTGAAGAGCTGCGACATGCCAAAGAGGAAGGTATCGAGTTCTTCTTTCTGCACGCGCCGGTCGAGATCCGGGTTGACGAACTAGGCTGCGTGAGCGGGATGAAGGTTGAAGAGATGGAGCTGGGCGAGCCGGACGACAAGGGCCGTCGCAAGCCGCTGCCGACCGGGCGCTTCAAAGAGCTTGATTGCGACACGGTCATCTATGCACTCGGCAGCAAGGCGAACCCGATCGTGGCGCGGTCCACGCCGGGCCTGCGCACCGACAAGCGCGGCAACATCGTGGCGGACGACGGCGGTACCCAGGCGACCTCACTGCCCGGTGTCTTCGCCGGCGGCGACATCGTGACAGGAGGCGCGACCGTAATTCTCGCCATGGGCGCGGGCCGGCGCGCGGCGCGCTCCATCGCTGCCTATTTGAAGAGCGGCAAGCAATGGCCGGTCTCGCGCGAGCAGGCCGACGCGTTCGTGCCGCCGATCGCCGGCGCGGTGTGCCCCAAATGCCATCGCCCGGTCGAAGGCGATGAGGCCTATGTCTGCTGCGCTGGCGCGTACCTCAGCTGGCGCTGCGACGGCTGCGCGAAGGTCAGCGACGGGTTCGCGTTTCCCTATGGAATGTGTCCGGAGTGCGGCGGCGTCTTGCGCACGCTCGGCGCCCGCCGTGTGGAAGGAGCAGGACTGGAAGCGATCCGCGCCGCCTTCGAGATTGAGCTGGGCGGCCTCGCTTTCTATACGCGCGCGTCGCGCGAGGCCAGGGAAGCGGAGCTGCGCGACTTGTTCGGGCGCCTGGCCGCGATGGAGCAGGAACACCTGGCCACGCTTTCGGCGCGCTATCATGTGGACCCGCCGCAACCGGGGCAGTTTCGGCTGGATCGAGCGGCTCTTTACGCAGGCATTACCCACCAGCCCGACGCGCCGGACAATCTCTTCCGCATCGCCATCGCTTTCGAGCAGCGCGCGGCTGCCTTCTTCGAGGAGCGGCACGAGCACTGCTTCGAAGGCTCGGCGGAGGCGGAGCTCTACCGCGAGCTTGCCGCGGAGGAGCACGAGCACGTGCAGGTGCTGATCTCCGAGATGCAGCGATGGCGCGCCGGCAAGCCGGGGCTGCTCTGAACCGCTTCGGCGGCACCGACAACCTGGTCGCCCTTCAATTGAAGGTTTCGCCGGTCTCCGGGATCAGCTCGGTGGAGTCGTAGCGCTCCATGCGATCGGTCGGGAGACTGATTCAATGACAACCCTGCGCATTGCTCATCATTGAAGAGCCCGCGCTGTTTCCCATTCCTTCCATCTGACCCATGCGGTCCAGCTCGTGGCCGGTGTGATCATTCATCGCCGCGGTGTGCCGGCTCATCTCCGCGGCGAGGCCCGGCGCGGCACAGCCATTCTTTGCGTGCGCGTCGAGCTCGGAGCGAATGGCCGCGCAGCTGGCGGAGAGATCAGCCCGGTCCGACCGGCCCAGCGACGTCATGCACTGGTCCATGCGGCCGCTCATCGATTGCAAGCGGTCAACGAGAACGCCGGCCTGTCGCGCATAGTCCGCCATCGCAGCCGGGCAGGTGGCCGGGTCGATCGCTGCCGAGGACCTCGAGTGGGCATCGACCACCGCGGCCAGGGAGTTCGTGGTGGACCGATAGGCAGAGATCTGATCTGAAAACATGGAGCCGCCACAGCCGGCGGCGAGGAGGGTGACGACGGTCAGAAGAGAACGCATCAATAAACTCCTTGTTGGTCTGCTAGTGAGAGAGCGGACGTGAGCTAAAAGGTTCCACGGCGCAATGGTGCAGAGCGCGTGCCACTGCATTTGCTGCGCAGCCGCACGAACCCGTGCAAATCCTGCGCTCGTGCGCTAGTCATCGCCCCGTCTCGGCCGCCATCAAAGGCGAGGCCCGATTCTCGCAAAGACTGGCCGAATCGACCCGTCGAACCTGGAGACTTCATGCTTCGAACTATCGTTGTCGCGCTCGCTCTCGCCCTGGCTTGCGGAAAGCAGCCGTCCCGCACCGAGCCCACGGTGGTTGCAACGACCGCCGCCGCCGCCGCCCCCATCGCCGCGACCGTCGTTCCCGGCGAGCCCGCGCTCACCGGCCGGATTGAAGAGAAGATCGACGCCAGCACGTACAGCTATCTGCGCTTGATGACTCGCACGGGCGAGGTCTGGGCCGCGGTGCCGAAATCCAACCTCAAAGTCGGCGCGCAGGCCACCGTGGTCGGCGCGAACTGGATGGAAGACTTCACCAGCTCGACGCTTTCCCGCACCTGGCCGCGCATCGCCTTTGGCACTCTCGCTGGAGACGCGGAGCCCGCGACTGAATCTTCGCCGAGCGCGAGCCCAGGCCAGGCGGGCGCGGGGATGTTCGCGCAGCAGGCCGCGAAGTCCTTCCCGTCCCAGGCGCCAGCGGAAGTCCAGGCCGGGCCGGCGCTGCACAAGGTGGGGACGCACGAGGGACGCACCATCGCCGAGATCTACGCGCAGAAAGTTGCTCTCAAGGACAAGAGCGTCACCGTGCGCGGCAAGGTGGTGAAGGCTGTCTCTGGCGTCATGGGCAAGAACTGGCTGCACCTGCAGGATGGGACCGGAACCGGCCCATCGGCCGATCTGGCGGTGACCACTGACGGCGACGCGAAGGTCGGCGACGTCGTGGTGGCGACCGGGACGGTGCACCTCGACCGCGACCTCGGCTCTGGCTATCGCTACGACATCCTGGTCGAGGATGCGCAGCTGCAGGCGGCGACGACCTCGATTTCGCAGAAGCATTGAATCAGCTGCTCTTTGACGATTAACACCGATGCCGGTCAGTGAGCAGCGCCCTTTCTCTCTGCAGGGAACGCCGCCTTTGAGACCGTGGGGGTCGTCGCCCTCAGACAGGTGGTCACCCCCTGGCGGGGGTTGCGCATCGGGGTGGTTGCTGGGGGGCTCCGCAACTCGTTCGCCGACCCCCACGGTCTCAAACGCGGCTTGCACGCGCTGAAGATCCCCCTGTTCTAGCCCGCAAGCGCGCAGGAGATCTTTGTCTCCATCGCGCGGCTGGGTCCATCCCGCAACACCGGTCAGGGGCGGCGCGCATGTCTGAGGGCGGCGGCCCCCACGCTCTTCCTGCGGCGTTCGTTGCCCAGATGAAAGGCCTCTTGACTGAGTGGCATTGCGATTAATGAAGACCGGGACTACTTGACTCGTTGATAGCCAGGTCAACCGCCTTACACCTATTGCCGAGCAGGGGTCAGCGGACTCGCTTTAAACTGGCTACCCGTAGTTGGCCCGTTTTAGAAAAAGTCTCCCAGGGTCGGCTGACCCTCGCCTCGTGCGCGGGCTGGCTGGGAGCACGGGTGCACGCCACGCCGAGGAGGAGGAAGGGCCGGCATCTGCGCGACGCGCTCTTCATGGCTCGCTCCCCGATCCGGTCCACTCCATCCGCTGCTGATCGGCTCTGTGCCGATCCATCGCGCTCGGCCCCGACGCCCGCGCTAGTCTGGGCGGATGTTCCTTGCTCTCCTCTGCGCCGCTGAAGCGCTCACGCCATCGCCGCAAGGGCGGTACGCTTTCCGCTCCTATGGGAGCGAAGAGGGCCTGACCAACCTGGCGGTGCAGGCGCTGGCGCAGGACCGCACGGGCTTCATCTGGGTGGGCACGGAAGACGGGCTCTTTCGCTACGACGGGCGCAGGTTCCAGCAGCGGGCGAGCCCCGCCCTGTCGAGCAGCAGCATCGCCATGCTGGCGCAGGTCGGCGAAGGCCCGCTCTGGGTCGTGACCAACAAGGGCATCGCCGTGCAGGACGGCGATGGCTTCCGCGCCCCCGAAGGCTTTGCCGAGCAGGAGGCGGCGTCGGTCGCGGCCCTGCCCGACGGCAGCGCCATCGTGGCGACGCGCACAGGACTGGTTGCCGGCTCTGCCGATCGGCCCTTTGCCCCCCTCCCCGGCGCGCCGTCTGGCGAAGTGACCGCCGTCCTCTGGACTCGCGGCGAGGTGGTGGCCGCGCTTTCGGGCCAGCGGCTGGCGCGGAGGACCGCCGCCGGCGCGTGGACCCTCCAGCCCGCCCCCACCGCGCGCGTCATCTCCGGCCTGGCGGTCGATGGAAAAGGCCGGCTCTGGCTGCGCACGCGCGAGGCCCTGTTCCGCCAGGACCGTCCCGGTGGCCCGTTCGAGGACCTGAGCGCGCACCTGCCCGCCGCATCCGTTTACAGGGCGCCGCTCACGGTCGACGCGACCGGCCGCCTCTGGATCCCCACCAACCTGGGCCTCGTCGTCGTCGAGGGCGACCACTGGGATCGCATCGGAGAGGAGCGTGGCTTCCCGACCACCTGGACCGCCGCCGCACTGGTCGACCACGAGGGTTCGCTCTGGGTCGCCAGCGAAGGAGTGCATCGACAGCTGGGGCGCGGGCTCTGGATGCAGCACGGAAAGAAGAACGGGCTGCTCGTCGATACGGTGTGGTCGATCGCGCGATCGGGCGATGGCGAGCTTTGGGTGGGCACGAACAACGGCCTCGCGCGCGCGACCGCAACCGGGTGGCAGCCGGTCGAGGGCACCGCGCGGTGGGCCATCTACGCGCTCGCGGTGGATCCGGAGGGTGAGGTCTGGGCTGGTGGCTACCCGGGAGAGCAGGCAGCGTCGTCGATCCTGCACCGCAAGCGGGGCGGCAGCTGGGAGGAGGTGCCCCTGCCGTCGATGCCAGGGGGCGCGACCATCAACACCATGGCGTTCGACAAGCACGGGACGCTCTTCGTGGGGACGGTCAAGGCGGGCCTTCTGGCCTGGCCACCCGATCATGGAGGGCTCGCGCCGCTGCCGGGCGGCAAGGCGGAGCAGATCGACCAGATCATCGGCGACGGGCACGGCGGTGTCTGGGTGGGAGGTGCGGGAGGGCTCGCGCATTGGGATGGCGCCGTGTGGACCCGGGCGGGCCGCGAGGCGGGACTTCTCGAGGACCACGTGGAGGCGCTCACGACGGCGCCGGACGGGCAGTCGTCCTCAGCTACTGGAACGAGCACGGGCTCTCGCGTTTCGCGGACGGCCACGCGGCGGTGCTCGACGGGCCGGCGATGCTGACTGCCGACAAGATCTATTCGCTCGCGTACGACACCGCTGGCGCGCTCTGGCTCGGAACGGCGCAGGGCGCCAAGCGCATCGCCGGCAGCGAAGCGGAGCAATTCGGCCGCGGCGAGGGGCTCCCGGGCGAGGACTGCCAGGGCAACGCCATCCTCGCCGAATCGGATGGGCGCGTGTGGATTGGGCTCTCGAATGGCCTGGCCGAGTTGCACCCGGGACCGCTGATCCACCCTCCCCCCCCCGCCGACCACGGTGATGACGGCGGCGCTGCTCAAGAAGGACCAGCCGTTCCCGCGAGGAGCTGTGCCGGTGGTGCCGTATCGCGACCGGACGGTCGACCTGCACTTCGCGGCCTTGAGCTTCCTGGACGAGGCGCGGCTGCAGTTCGGGGTGCGGCTGGTCGGCTTGGAGGACGAGTGGCGCGAGACCGATCTGCGCGAGGAGCGGTACACGACGCTGCCCGCGGGGAGGTACCGCTTCGAGGCGCGCGCGCGGAGGCCCGGCGGCGATTGGGGCCCGGTGGCCGTCCAGGCGTTTACCATCGCCACGCCCTGGTTCCAGTCGGCCTGGTTCATCGCGCTCACCATCGTGCTCGGAGGAGCAGCCATCGCGGGGTCGTTCCGGCTGCGGCTGCGCTACCTGCGCCGCGAGAACGAGCGCCTCGAGGCGCTGGTGCGGGGCCGCACCAAGGAGCTGGAGGAGATCTCGCTGCACGATCCGCTGACGGGGCTGAAGAACCGGCGCTACCTCGATCCCACCATGCAGCGCGACGTGGCGCTGTCCGTCCGCGGCGCGCGCAGCGGCAGGGCGCAGATGGACCTGGTCTTCCTGCTCGTGGACCTGGACCATTTCAAGGAGGTCAACGACACCTACGGGCACGCGGTTGGCGATCGCGTCCTGCGGCAGTGCGCGCGGGCGCTGGAGGCGTCGTGCCGCGAGAGCGACGTGGTGGTGCGCTGGGGAGGGGAGGAGTTCCTCATCGTCGCGCAGAACACCGAGCGGCGGTCGGCGGAGGTGATCGCCAGGAACCTCTAGGCGGCGGTGCGCGACCAGGAATTCGATCTGGGCGAGGGCCGCATGCTGCGGAGGACCTGCTCGATCGGCTTCTCGGCGTTCCCTCTCTATCCCAACGCGGTCGCCGCGCCCACCTGGGAGCTGACGGTCGAGCTCGCCGACCGCTGCCTGTATGGGGCCAAGGCCAGCGGCCGCGACACCTGGGTGGGGGTCATCGGCACGCTGGGCCGCGCCGTCGATCTGCGCACGCGGCTCGCCTCCGACTTTGCCGGCTTGTTGCGGGAGCTGGAGGTCCGCACTTCCCTCCCCGACGGTCGCCCCGTGCAGTGGGATCGGCAAGCATGAACCTGGATTCCACTCCACGCGATCCTCAAGATCGTGGTGCCCGAGATCCACGTCGTGGGGATGCTCTGATCACGCGATGCCACCATCGCGCGAGGACAGCTCGTCTTCAGAGTTGCATTCAATCGCCGGCGCGGCCTCGAGGCCAAAGGGCTCGAGCGGCTGTAACCTCAATGCCACTCACTTAAGGAGGCCTCTCATCTGGGCAACGAACGCCGCAGGAGGAGCGTGGGGGTCGGCGAACGAGTTGCGGAGCCCCCCAGCAACCACGCCGATGCGCAACCCCCGCCAGGGGGTGAGCACCTGTCTTAAGGGCGACGACCCCCACGGTCTCTAAGGCGGCGTTCCCTGCAGAGAGAAAGGGCGCTGCTAACCGACCGGCATTGGCTTTAACCTCTGGCTCCCGTAGAGGACGAGGGGCGGTTCTCGCGGGCGCGCAGACGGGTTCTATCTGCGGTACCGGCCGCGTTCTTCCGCGGCGGTCCGGATCACCGTCTCCCGGCTCCAGCCCCGGGACGCCGGGCGCCTCGCCGATGCCCTCGCGGCGGTCCTCCGTCCGGCGCGGCGACGGTCGCCTTTATCTAGATTGCTCAGGCTGAAAAGCGCGCAGGTATTTCACCAGCGCCGCCGTCTCCTCGGCAGAGTACCTGCCCTGGTAAGACGGCATTGCCTTGTCGGCCGTGCCCTCGTTCATGACCTTTGTAATCGCCGCGTCGGTGAGATCCTTCCAGAGGGCGGCCTGCGTAAGGTCCTTGGTCTTGAGCTTGAGACCGATGGGCGTCTTCGCCTTGCCGTCCCGGCCGTGGCAGGTGGAGCAGCGAGCGTTGTAGAGGTCCTGACCGACGTCGTCCGGAGGGACGGCGGCTGGACCCGGAACGGCGGGTGGAGCCGGAGCGGCGGCCCGCTCTGTGGCGCGCGCCGCACCAGCGGCGACGGCAATGATCAGCGTGGCGGCGAACGCGCGGAGGTTCTTCATCGCTAGCCTCCTGTCGGCCAATTGGGAAAGAGCGAGTCAGGCGCGGGCGCGCCTTGAAGTCGGGGTGCAGGCGCCGGGCCAGTTTGCCTCGGCTGGGAAAGACAGGGCAGGCCGGGGCCGCAATACGTCGCGGGGTCGTGGTTCACGCCGTGGCAGCTCAGGAAACACTGGCCGCCCTTGCCCATGGGAAGGAACGCAAGCTGGCCGCGCTTGTTCACCTGCACGATGCGCGGATCGAACTGCACCAGCGAAGGCTGGTCCGAGCCGTGCGAGTTGTGGCAGGCGGCGCAGGGCGCGCGCAGGTCGACGATGTGCTTGCGGTGCTGCGGGAACGATTGGTCGGCGAGAATGCTCGAGCGGTTGTGGCAGCGGTAACAGAGGTCGAAGCGCGCCGGGCTCTCGGGCAGGTTGTCCTCGGTTGAGTATTGACGCACCAGCAGCGGCGCGTAGATCGATCCGTGCGGCCCCTGGGCGGCGGCTGCCTCGTCGTTCCCGTGGCAGTCGGTGCAGCTCATCACGCTTGCACCGCTGAGCGGCGGCAGCAGCGACGGCAGCGAGGTGCCGCGACCGGGTCCGAGCACCGGGTGGAAGGAGGTGCTGGTGAATTGCTTCTGGACGTCCGGCTGCCGGGCGGGCCGGTTCGCGGCCGGCCCGTGACAGAGGAGGCAATTCTGCGCCTCGTTGGGAAACCGCCGTGTGGTCGAGGAGCGCATGCGCGTGCCGGCCAGGTCGCGCGGCTCCTGGGGCGGCGGGCCGTGCGCGTCGTGGCAGTCGAGACACTTGACGTGACGGCGCGCATTCGAATTCGTCTCGGGAGACCGCTCCGAGGAGCTGTGCTCGCCCGGCCACTCGACCGGGTGGTGCGACGGCTTGAGAAATTGCGACTGCACGTCGGACGTATTGACGCGCTCGGAGAGCCGGCCGGCGCGCACTTCCTCACCGCGACCCGAGCCGTGGCAGCGGTAGCACGAGTCCTCGTCGCGCCCGAACAGCAGGCCGCGCTTTCCCTCGGGCGGCGCGTGGCCCGCGTGGCAACTCATGCATGCGAGCGGAAGCGTCTCGGTATTGAGGTGAGCGCCGCCGCGGGGCGCGCCCAGAGGCGGTTCGCCGGCTGCGAGCACCAGCGCCGATGAGCGCGGCGCGGCCACGAGCGCGTGCGGGCCTTGATCGGCGGGCGCCTGCGCGTGGCAGACCACGCAGGTCCCGGCGCGCTGGGGCTTGTTGTAGAAGCGCACGCCGCTGGTGGCGAAGTTGTCGTCGTTGTGCGGGTCGTGACACGCGGTGCACTGCACGCGATTGGCCCCGTCGAGATGCACGAGCGGATCGGCCTTCATCGCCGCCACCGTATTGAGAGGCGCGTTCTTCGCGTTGTTGGCAGCGACGAGCTGGTCGGTGACGGCGAACGAGATCGGGTGCGTGCGGCTCAGGTCGGTGCCGATGAAGCCGGTCTCTCCCGCAACCATCGCCGTCTTGCCCCCGGCGAGCGGGATGAGGCCCTTGGCGACCGCGCCCAGCGCGACCGTGCCGTCGTGGCAGGAGAGGCAGAGCTTGGAGGACCCGTTCGGGTCGGGCGCGGTGGCCTGGCTCGAGTACGCGATCATCGTCGGCGAGAGGTACTTGAGATAGGTCACTCCGCTCGAGAGTTGGTGGTTCCAGAGCGGCCCGGCGGGGTTCGAGTTGTGCGGCGTGTGGCAGAAGATGCAGACCTGCGTCTCGGTGGTGGCGCGCACCGGACCGGGCCCCGAGGTGGAGAGGTTGTGGGGCGTGTTGACAATGCTGCCCGCGCCCAGCGGCCGGGACATCGCGAGCAGCACCGCGAGAAAGGCCACGCGCTTCATGGCGCCTCCCCGGGGAGGCCGTCGGGCGCGACCTCGAAGAGCAGCACGCGCGCGTTGCCGGTGTCCACCACGGCCACCTCGCCGTTATGCACCGCCAGTCCTGCCGGCATCCAGAACTGGCCCGGACCGCGGCCGTGCTCGCCGACGAAGAGGAGCAACCGCCCTTCCTCGTCGAAGATCTGAAAATTGTCGAACATGGTATCGGCCAGGTAGATGCGCCCGGCGGCATCGGCGGCGATGCCCTTCGGCCGGTCGAGATCGCCCGAGCCGTTGCCGGCGTGACCGAACGTGCTCGCGAAGGTTCCGTCGGGGCCGAAGATCGCGATCCGGAAGTTCATCGTGTCGTTGACGATCGCGCGGCCCGCAGCATCGACGGCGACGAAGGTGGGGAAGTTCAGCTCGCCGGGACCGCTGCCGTGGCCGCTGCCGAGGACGCGCACTGGCGTCCCGTCGAGCTTGAGGACGCGGACGACGTGCGCCGGCGTGTCCACCACGTAGAGGAGCTTGCGGGCGCGGTCGATGGAGACCCCGGTAGGCCGCTGCAGCGTGCCTCCGGCGTCGATGCGCGCGAGCCACGCGCCGTCGGGCGAGAGCACCTGCACCACGTTGCGGCGGCCGTCGGCGACGTAGATGCGCCCTTCCCCGTCGCTCGCTACGCCCATCGGGAGCAGGAGCGCGTGCTCGCCTTCAAGCGTGAGGACGCGATACTCGCCGCGCTCGCGATCGATGACCACCACCGCGCCGCGCGCCCGGTCGGTCACCAGCAGCCGGCCAGAGGTATCGAACGCCGCGGCGAACGGCGACTGCAGCACGTCGGGAACGCTCGCCCCGACGAACAGAGAGGTGAATCGCTGCCAGGCCGACGGGTCGGAAACGTCGCTCTCGCCGCGAACCTCGCCCCGGTACAGTACGCGCGCGCGCTGCGGCGCAGGCGGCCACGACAGCGAGGGCGGGCGCGGCCTCGCGGCGGAGCAAGCGCAGACGCAAAGAAGCACGACGGAGGCTCTGTTCATTTAGTGCTCCGGCAAGAAGGAAAAGCGCAGGGACCGGGTGAAGAGCACGCTGACCGAGTGAGTGCCGCCGTCCGACGGGAACGCGCGGCTGTAGATGTAATTGAGGGAGAGGTTCGACTCGCGGAAGGTCCAGACCCCCGACGCGAGCAGCGCCGCAGAGGTGCCGCCGTTCAGCTGGTGCGTGACGTCGGCGGCCAGGTTTCCAAAGGTCCCCGGCCCGAAGGAAAACGCGTTGCCTGCGTGCGCGAACAGCGAACCGGTCGCTACCGTGTTGGGCTGATTCGACCACCCTTCCGACCAGCCAGCGGCGAAGGTCACCACGGTGCGCGAGACCGGCGCGGCGCCGCTGAGCAGCAGGCTGGTGGAGCTGTTCTCGAGCCAGCCGTCGACCACCGGAGAGGTCTGCGCGGTGCGGGTATAGGTGAACGCCGGCAGGAGCAGCACGCGGCCGCGGATGAAAATGGTGGAGACGTTGCCGTTGAGCGTTCGGCTGCTCAGGGCCGCGGTGGACCGGTCGTCGCGCAGCGCGTAGGAGACCGCGCCGCGGACGGGGAGCCCGAGCACCGGCCCTTGCGCATTGCCGCTCGCCCCAAAGCCCAGCAGCAATCCCGGGCGGCCATCGGAGACCTCGCTGTACCCGACCTGCCCGCTGGTGCCGAGCCCGAATTGCAGCGCCCCCGCTCGACCAAAAGTCGAGAGGCCCTGCGCAGCCGAGACGGTTGCAAGAGTCCTCTTCAGCCCGGGCGCGGAGATGGTGGAATAGGTTGCGGCGGCCCCTTCGCCGAGCAGCAGCGGAAGCGGGCGCAGGTCGATGGTCGCGCCCGTGGTCAGCGCGTTCGACTCCTGGTCGCGGTCGCTCGCGCCCGCACCGTTGAAGGCATATTCCGTGCGCAGCAACGTCCGCGAGCCCAGCCGCGAGAACAGGCTGGCCGAGGTCTGGTATCCGTTGAAGCCTTCCTCCTGGTCGCCACCCAGGCCGCGGCCCTGCACGATGCCGGCCTGCAGGCGCGCGCTGGTGTCGCGCCCCGGGTAAAGGTCGTCCGCGATCGAGGCGAGCAGGGTTCCTGTTGAGCGCTCCGTGCCGGTCCGCTGCGCCGACCAGGTGGCGACGCCGGCGTACCGGTGCAGGCTGGACTCGCCGTGCACCGCGCCGCCGATCGAGTCCGCGACGTAGCGCGGCTGATTTGGGGCCTCCTCGATCAAGCGCTGCACCTGCAGTTCAGCTTTGGGCAGCAGGGAACTGACAAGTTGGGCGGTACCGGAGAGCGAGGTCGTGCTGGCGGACTGCACCGCCTCGGCGGTGGAGCCGGGGAGCGTGAGCCCGCGCGCCAACGAAAGCGTGAGGGGAAGGATCGATCCCGAGAACAGGCGCAGCGACGTTCCGTAGCCGAAGCTGTACGGACCCGAGCGGTGTGGCGCGAGCTGATCCAGGTGCAGCACCAGCACGAATGAGCGGAAGGTGAGGTAGCGCGAGTCGCCCACCCAACCCCCCAGGTCCGCGCTCACGCCCTCACCGAGCTGGTTGGTCAGCAGCAGGCCGCGGTGCGATGGGCTCAAGCTGCCGGCGTATGAGACCAGCGCGCGCCCCGTCAGCGTCCAGCTGGAGGTGTCGTCCTGCACGAACACCTGCGCCTGCGCGGCGCCAGCCAGGCCGATGCAGAGGCCGGCGAAAAGGGCGCACCTCATGGCGAGGCCTTCGCGGGCGAGACGAGCAGGATGGTGACGCCGGTGCCGGGCGCGAGCGGCCAGAGTGGCGTCACGACGCGGGCGCGGGTGGGCGGCAGCCGGCCGAGCCAGATCGCGAGCTGCGCGATCTCGCTCGCGGTTCGAGCGCCCTCGTCAGGCTCCCACAAGGACGGCGTGCCTCCCCAGACTTCCAACTCCGCGGTGGTCCTGGCTGCGCGCACCGCGAAGCCTGCCAAAGCCTCGCGGTCTTTGGGCGCCAAAGCGGACGTCCCTTTGCCCATCGGGATCAGCAGCGCGTCGAGCACCGGCCGGCCCCCCCGACCTGTCCAGCGAAGGATGGGCCGCGGGATGAGCGGACTCGAGCCCCTGTCGGGAGCGGCCAGGTTCAACGCCCGGCCAAGGCTTTCGTGCAGGAGGCCGCGGGAGCCGGGCGCCGTTGAGAAATCATTGGCGATGGGCTGCGCAGCCATCGGCGCTGGCGCGACTGGTCGAGCTTGCGGCGCGCGGGTCTGCGGCGGCGCCGGCTGAATGAGTCGCCATGAAACCGGCCGCGATTGCGGCGCAAGTTGCATTGACCGAATCGGCTGCACCGGCGACACCGGCTGCTTTGGCGCGAGAATCGCCGCCGGCTTGTTGGGTGCCTGATTCGCCCGAGGCGCTGGCGCGGGACCGTTCGCCGGAGCCGCGGGTACGGGACTCTTCTCCGGCGGAGCGCGCGGCGGATTGGACTGGCGCGGATCGCCGGGGCTGGGAGTCGTCGGGATAGGCCGGATGGGGATGCTCATCCGGTACCGCGGGAACGGCGTGGTGAACCGCACACCTTTCGCTTCCACCTTGAGGAGCGCATCCGCGGCGCGCTTCTTCAAGACCTCGATGCCGTTGTCGGGGCAGCCGTCCTCGTCCTCGAAGCCGTCCCAGTCCTCGGGCTCGTAGGGACACTTGTCGAACCGATCGGGGATCCCGTCGCCGTCGCTGTCCTGGAGCAGCTCATCGAAGCTCGCGATCTGGAATCCCGCGAAGACCGACCAGGTCGCGCGGGCGCCAAACGCGGGGCCGCCGGTCGCGAAGAAGGTGATGCGGCCCGGGTGATCCAGGACCGCGGTCCGCCCGCCGGCAAAGAATGCCGCGCCGGTCCAGGCGGGCGGCCCGGCCACGGCGTCGGCCACCGCTCCGGGCTGCAACGACGTCGTGAGCGCGGGTGCTGGCGCCTCGCCGAGGATCGCGCGCGCCACCTCCTGCGCCCTCTGGCGCAGCAGGTTGCGCCGCGCCTCCATGGGATCGGGACCGAGCAGCGAGTAAGCGATCCCCGGCATCAACGTGAGGTTCCTGAACCCGCGCCCCGCCTCACCGGCGGCCTGCAGCATCAGGGTGGTCGAGGCGCTGACTGAGAGCGCGGCTGCGGCGCCGTAGAAGGGGCCCGCGGGATCGGCGTCGCGCCGCTCGCGCGGAAGGCGCCAGCCGAACTGGCCGGTGAGGAGCAGCGACCCGACGTGTTTCTGGGCGATGACCGCAGGAAGGAAGTCCCAGCCCTGCAGCGGATGGTCCGCCGCCAGTGCGAGCGAGAGCGCGGGCCGCACCACGTACTCCGTCAACAGCAGCAGCTTGGCCGAGAGGCGCAGGTCCTGCTCGACCCCGCGGCCTTGCGCGAGCCCGCGTGGGAACGCCTGGAACGCGACGCCCCCTTCAAGCCGATCCCAGAGCCCGATCGTCAGTCCAAACGGCGCCGCGTGAAAGCGATCGCCGGGCATCGCGCCCGTCACATCCAGCGCAGCGCTGAGACTGAACTCGCCGGCGGGCACGGTGTCGGCCTCAGGGACCAGCATCGTTCCGCGCTCGCCGAAGAGCGTGCTCTGCGCCAGAGAGGGCAGCGAAGCGAGGGAGGCCGCCATCAAAGACGCCACCGCGATCCACCCTGGCTGGCCTCGCAGGCCGCGCATGTCAGCGTCCTCTCCGATTCCTCCCTACTGGTTCGCCAGCACGATCTTCCCCGCCGCGTGCAGCCGATCGTCGAGTTGCTGCAGCGCGGCCTTCCGGGTCTCGTCGCGCAGGTCGGCGAGGATCGAAGCCTTTACGTCGTCGAAGGTGGCCTGCCGCGGCGCCTGCGTGGCCTCGCGCTTGAGCAGGTACCAGCCGCGCAGCGAACGGAGCGGCGCGGTGATTTCGCCATCGGCGATTCCCCAGCCGCCCTTCTCCATCACCGGGTCGAGGCTGCCTTGGTGCACCAAGCCCAGGTCGCCGCCCTTGGGCGCGAACGCGTCGCACTTCTGCTGGGTGGCGATCGCCGCGAAGTCCACCTTCAGCGCCCGGTCGCGCAGCGTCCGGGCCTCGACCTCGGCTGCCTGCCACTGCTTTTCATTGGAAGACGGATCGACGCGGACGCAGGTCGCACGCAGCTTGAGGGCGCCCGGGACCAGGTACCGCAGGGGATTGGCCTGGTAGCGCGCCAGCGCCTGGGCGGCCGTGGGCACCGGGACACCATTGACTTCGAGCTCCGTGAGCCGACTGGCGAGCGCAGGCCGGGAGATGATCTCGAGATAGCGCGCGCGATCGATGCCGTAGGTGGCGAGCATGGTCTCGAACTTCTCGCGCCCGCCGGCGTTCTTCTCCTCGCCGGCCGCGAGCTGCTCGAGCGGCGCCTGCGGAATCGAGAGCCCCCGCCTGCGCGCCTCCTGCGCGCGCAGCTCCGCGGTGATCAGCTCATCAAGCACCTTCTTGCGAACGTCGGCGGTCTGCTTCTCGTCGAGTTGGCGGTGGAACATGGTCTTGCGGATGCGGTCCCCCATCGCCTTGACCACTTCGGGTTCGGTGATGGGCTTGAGGTTGACCGTAGCTGGCGAGGTGGCGAGTGCGAGGACGAAGACGAAGACGAGCGGGAGCATTTCGGGTCTCCAATCGACTGAGAATCCTGCCCGCGCAAACCTTGCAGCGATCCGCGCGTCCCAGAGGGAGATTGCACCATTCATGCCCGCAGCCCGTGCGTCCGCCTCTTCATGAAAGCAAAGAAAAGGAGCGCCGGGAGGAATCACCCGGCGCTCCCTTTGGAGCCTGCAACGCTTACTTCCCGGCGGCTACCCTGCCGGTTGCGAGACTACTTGTTGTGGCAGGTGAGGCAGAGGTTCGAGTTCTGGTTTGACTTGATGAGGAACGGGTAGTTGCTGGCGGCGGTCAGGTCGCCCTGCATGTGCGGCTCGTGGCAGGAAGCGCACTCCAGCTGGTTCTGCACGCCTGCGCCATTCTTGGTGAACAGCATCTGGGACGAGATGGTGTTGGCGGCCACGTTGCCGGCCCGCAGGATGACCAGGGCGCCGGTGGTCCCGACGTTGGTCAGGGCGGTGGTCGGGTCGCGCAGCGTGCTGCCCTTCAAGGTGGCCAGCGCGGCGTCGAAGGTGAACGAGATCGGGTGGTCGTTGGTCAGGTCGGTGCCGATGGTCGCGCTGGCCGGGCCGGGAGCGGAGGCGCCGGTCATGTTCGTCACCACCACGGCGCCGGACTGGAACGTGTAGCTGCCGGGGAGGATTCCGCCGACGGGCAGGGCCGCGTCGAGATCGATCATCGGGCCCTGGTTCAGGGAGTTGAACGCCGTCACGCCGTCATGACAGGACAGGCAGGCCAGCGAGACCGGGCCGACCGGGCGCGCGACCGTGTTGGTGTCGGCTGCGTTGAGCTGGAAGGTGGAGCTGTTGGCCGCCGAGTACATCTGGAAGGAGGTGGTGCTGTTGGTGCGGTTCCACAGCGGCGCGCCGACGTTCACCGCGTTGTGAGGCATGTGGCAATAAACGCAGACCTGGTTCTGGGCCTGGCCCGCGGCGCCCTGCACGTCCTTGCCGGTCGCCGACAGGTCGTGCGAGGAGGCGACCACGCTCGTCGCTGAAAATGCCGATGCGCCGGTCGCGAGGACTGCGATTACGAGAGCTGGGAAGATCTTCATGAGCTTCGTCATTTGGATTGTCTCCGTGACAATTCCGACTGGGTGAGTTCCGAGGCTTGGTTTCGCCTGTCAGGCGGCCCAGCCACGAACCCACCCATCGCAACCTCCGGGCCACCGCACGCTTGCACCGGTCTACGAGTGATCGGCAAGGATCGGCTCACCGCGCGACGACCGGATCCTGGGGCTTCTCACCCACCGCTGGGGCAACAGCCCCAACCACCGCGGCCGCTGCCCCAATGGCTGGCTGCTTGAGATAGGCGTAGCGCTGCACCCGGTGATTCATCTGGTCGACCACGAAGAGGTGATCGGTCGAGTCGATGGAGATCCCCTCGATGAGCTGAAAGTCGCCGGGCTTCGAGCCGGGCGCCCCCAGCCAGATGAGCAGCTTCCCTTCCTGGTCGAACACCTGGACGTTGCAGAACGCGGCGTCGCTCACGTAGACGTGATTCTCCGAGTCGAGCGCGATGCCCTTGGGCCGCGCGAACGAGCCCGGCTCCTGGCCGATCAAGCCGTGCGTCAAGAGGAACTTCCCCTCGGCGTCGAAGACCTGGTAGCGAAAGTTCAGCGAGTCGACGACGTAGACCTTGCCGTCTTTTCCGATCGTTACGCTCGAGGGGTAATTGAACTTGCCTGGATCATTGCCCCGCTCGCCGATGGTGCGCACCAGCTTCTTGTCCACCAGCGAAAACACCTGCACGCGGTGACCCTTGCTGTCCGCGACGTAGAGGAGCTTGCGCTGCGGATCGACCGCCGCGTCGACAGGCGTCTCCAGCGATTCCTTGGACCCGAACACGCCGAGGAGCTTTCCGTCCGGCGCGAACTCGAAGACCTGGCGAAGCTTGCCGTCGGCGACGAAGAGGTTCCCGTCCGGGTCGAGGCCCATGCCAAGCGGCAGGACCAGTCGCCCCTCGCCCTCGACGCCGATCAGGCGAACTTCGTGTTTCACCTCGTCAAACACCTCGATGCGCGGCGGCTTGGCGGTGTCGCTGATGTAAACGAGGCCCTTGCCGTTGGAGGCGACGTCCATCGGCTTGAAGAGTTGGTGCTGCTCGGCCGCGGTCTTGCTGCCGAAGACCGCGTCGAGAGCGCCGCTCTTCTCGTATTCAGCCGAGCCCGTATAGATATGCTCCAGCTTGTAACGCGCCGGCTCCGGCGGCGGCGGGACCACCACGTCGTACTTCTGGTTCGTGCTGTGGGCGCAGGCGAGCAGCGCGGCAAAGACAGCAACGATGGTAATGCGCTTCATTGAAGCTCCTTAGTGCTTGGCGTGGCACCGCGTGCAGACGTCCATCTTCGTCTCGCCGCTGAGCCACAGCTTGGGCCTGTTGCTGCTGTGAGGGTCGTGGCAGGACAGGCAAGACAACGTCTTGCCCGGCCGCGCCGGGTCGGGCTTTCCTTCCATCGGATGAATCTTTCCGTCGAATGAAACGAAGACGTGGTCGCCGGTGATCTTCGCGTGGCAGGTCAGACAAAGCTTGTTGCCGGTCGCCTTGAGCAGCTTGTCGTCGTTGGAGCCGTGCGGGTCGTGGCAGCCGACGCACCCGAACTGCGTGAGCGCCGGGTGCACGTTCTTCTTGATTGCTATGGCCTCATGGCAAGTCTGGCAGAGCTTGTCTTTCGGGCTGGTCAGGTTGGCCGCGTTCTCCGACGAGTGCTGCTCGTGGCACATCAGGCACAGGCCGCGATCGACCGGGTAATGCACGCTCTTGCGTCCAGTCGAGTCGTCGGAATGGCAGCGAAAGCACATGTCCGAAACCTTCGCGTCCCGGACCAGCCCATTGTTGTTGGACGAGTGCGGATCGTGGCAGGTGGTGCAGCGCCCGAGCACCACGGCGCTGTGGACGTGCTTGTCCTCGTCGAGACGCGCGTGACATTTGTAGCAAAGCGTCGGCGGCGGGACCTTGAGCAGCTTGGCGTTGTCGGACGCGTGGTGCTGGTGGCAGTCGGTGCAGTCCCCGCCCGATACCGCCTTGTGCACGGTCTTCAGCGTGAGGTCGATGACCTTGCTGGGCATGCCCGGCTTTCCCGACTGCTTCGGGTCATGGCACTTGAGGCACAGCGCTTTGCCGGGCTCCAGCGTCTGCGCTTTGTTGTCGCTCAGGTGCGGGTCGTGGCAGCCGAGACAGTTGCCGGAGGTCACTGGAGAATGGACGCTCTCGCCTTTGGTCAGCTTTGCTTTGTCGTGGCAAGCGAAACAAAGCAGTTCGCGCTTGTCGATGAGCAGCGGCTTTGCCTCGCCCGCGTGCGGGCTGTGGCACCCGAGGCACTTGCCCTGCTTGACGGCGGTGTGAATGAACTTGGCGTCATCGAACCTGGCGTGACACTTGGCGCAGAGCGCCTCGACCGGGAAGGTCTTGAGCAGCGAAGGATTCTTCGACGCGTGCGGGTCATGGCAAGCAACGCAGCCCGAGGTCTTGATGACCGGGTGCAGCGGCGTCACCGCGGTCACGTCATGGCACTTGGTGCACAGCGCCGGCTGCTCGGCCTTCAGCTTCCAGGCCGGCCCCGCGGGGCTCTGGCATTTGCCAGCCACGCCTGGCGCCGCGACGTGGCACGAGTCGCACTCCCCGCTTCGAGCTGGCTTGTGCGCTTTGAGATCCGTGAGCATCGGCGCGTGGCAGCTGAGGCAGGCATTGAGGTCGGCTCCGCGCGCCGGAGGGACGGCTACGACAGGCGTCGCGGCCGCATCGGCCGGGGCTGGTTCGCCCGCGACGGCCGCATTGCCCGCGGCCGCCAGCAACACGATTGCGAAAAGCGGCGCCAGCATTCGAGTTCAAAAGAGCAAGAGACATGCCCGGAGTGTGAGAGGCCCCGCCAAAGAGCGCTCTCTCCTGTGGGCCGATGGACCAGGCGCAGGAAATGCGGTCAACACGCGCTCCTGCGCAGTTCTTGCGGCTGGCCTCTATCCGGCCAATCGGGCGCTGCCAGCCCGCGCTGCACCGGTGTCGCTGGTCCGAACCTTGCTGGAGAGCCGAGGAGAGAAGTGGCGGTGTCCGCATGCGCGAGGCCAGCACATGAGCTACATCCGGAGCATCTGGGCGCGCCTCGACGCGAGCGTTCGGGCTCGTGTGTTCCTCCCCTCCGCCCTGCTGTTCGCGGTGACGATGGCGACGATGGTCTTCGCGTCGGTGGAACTGCTCGGTAAAGACCTGGAAGTAGCAGCACACCAGCGTGCCGAGCTCTTCATCCACGTCGCGGCAGACGGCCTCACGGCAGCGATGATCCACTCGGGCGCGAACGCGTTGCCCGAGATGCTCACGGTGGTGAACCAGCATCGCGAAGAGATCATCTCGGTCAGCCTGCTTCGCGAAAACGGCGTCGTCATTTCGTCGTCGGACAAATCGCTGCTGGAGACCTCGCCCTGGAGCGAGTTGCCGTCGAGGGACCGCGTAACGGTGGTGCCCGTCGACGCGAAGCAGTTTGCCGTGGTGCGCCCGATCGAAAACGAGGACCGGTGCGTGCGCTGCCATGGGCCGGTTTCCAAGCTCAACGGCTGGCTCGACGCGCGCTTCTCCCGCGAGCCGGTCACCAGCGCAAAGACGCTCCTCGCCGGCAAGCTTGCCACCGCGGCCGTCCCCTCACTGGTCGTCCTGCTCGCGATCGCCTGGTGGCTGCTCGGGCGCGAGGTCGTCAACCCGCTGCAGCGGCTGGTCCGCGCGATGCAGCGGGCAGCGGCGGGGGACATTGAGGTCGTCGCCAACGAAGGCCGTCCCGACGAGGTCGGGATCGCGGCTCGCGGCTTCGACGCCACGCTTTCGGCGCTCCACAGCAGCACGCGCGAATTGGAGAAAGTCTATGCAGACCGAATGGTGCGCGCCGATCGCTTTGCGGCAGTCGGCGAAATGGCCACCGGACTGGCGCACGAGATTCGCAATCCATTAGCCGGACTCTCCGGGGCGCTGGAGCTTCTCGCGGAAGATCTCGCCTCCTCACCGCCGCAGGCCGAGGTGGTCAAGGAGATGCGCCACCAGATCGGGCGGCTGACGCAGACGATGGAGGGCCTCTTGCGCTTCGCGCGGCCGCCCCGTGCGCGCATGCGAACCCTGGACGTGAATGCAGTGCTGGAAAACGTCCTCTTTCTCGTGCGCCAGCAACGGACCTCAAAGGCCACCATTCATATCGTCAGGCATTCCGAGCCTCTGCTGCCGCCGGTGGACGGCGACCCGGCGCTGCTCGAGCAGGTCTTTGTCAATGTCTGTCTCAATGCTTGTCAGGCAATGAATGGGGCTGGCGGAACTCTCACCGTGAGCAGCCTTTTGCGCGACGGTCGCGTCATCATCGAGATCGCCGACAGCGGTCCGGGCATTCCAGAAGCGGTCCGCGCGCATATCTTCACGCCCTTCTTCACCACCCGCCACGATGGCAACGGTCTTGGCCTCGCCATCTCCGCCCGCATCGTCCTCGAGCACGGCGGACTGATCGACTTCAGCTGCCCGAAATCAGGCGGCACCATCTTCTCCGTGTCGCTGCCCATCGGCACGTCCATCGAACAGGCCGCATGAGCACGACTCCGCGAGTGTTGGTGGTGGACGACGAGAAGCTGATCCGCTGGTCGGTCAGCGAGCGGCTGACGAGGAAAGGCTGCCAGGTATCGGTCGCGGAAACAGGCGAACGCGCGCTGGAGCTGCTCGCCAGCGAGAAGCCGGAGGTGATGCTCCTCGATGTCCGGCTGCCGGGGATCGACGGCCTCGAGACGCTGCGTCGCGCGCTCGTGCTCCAGCCGGACCTGGTGGTGGTGATGATGTCCGCCCACGGAACGGTTGATATCGCCGTCGAAGGAATGAAGCGCGGAGCAGTCGATTTCCTTTCCAAGCCATTCCCGCTGGCGATGCTCGATGCTGCGGTTGCGCGGGCCCATGCGGCCGCCGAGACGCGGCGGCTCCTCGCCGGCGCGGGCACGGAGCTCCTGACCGAGGCGAGCGAGGGCGGCCTGGTGGGCAGGTCTCCCGCCATCGAACGGATTCGCGCCATGGTGGGGCGCATCGCAAAAAGCGACTTCGCTACCGTGCTGGTCGAAGGCGAGAGCGGAACCGGCAAGGAGGTCGTCGCCCGCGCCATTCATATCCAGAGCGCACGGGCGTCCAAGCCGTTCCTCTGCGTGAACTGCGCCGCACTCCCGGAGCAGCTGCTCGAGAGCGAATTGTTCGGACACGAGCGCGGCGCCTTTACCGACGCGCGTGAGCAGAAGGTGGGGCTTTTCGAGGCCGCAGCCGGCGGGACGGTCATGCTCGACGAGGTCGGCGATATGCCACCGGGTGGCCAGGCGAAGCTGCTCCGCCTGCTCGAGAACCGGACCTTCCGCCGCGTCGGCGGCGTGTCGGAAATGCACAGCGACGTGCGCGTGGTGGCCGCCACCAATGCCGATCTCGAGCAGCGGGTGTCCGAGGGCCGCTTCCGCGCTGACCTCTATTTCCGGTTGAACGTGGTGCGGATCCAGATTCCGCCGCTGCGCGAGCGCGAGGAGGACGTGCCGCTGCTCGCGGCGGCCTTCATTGCCCGATACAACGAAGAGATGAAGCGGACGCTGCGCAGCATCTCGCCATCCGCACTGGCACTGATGACAGCGTATCGCTGGCCCGGCAATGTTCGCGAGCTGCGCAATCTGATTGAACGCGCGCTCATCCTTCACGGGGAGTTCGACGAGCTGCGCCCGGAGCACCTTCCGGAGGCGGTCCGCGATGCCTTGTCCGCGGCGCACCCGGCCGCCGCGCACGCCGACCAGCCGATGACCGCGCCCAGCACCCGCGCGGGCCCGGCTCCGGGTGTGCACCCCGCGCTCCTGGGGTCGATGGAGCGGCAGATGATTTGCGAGGCATTGGAGAAGAGCGGCGGAAATCAATCAGAGGCGGCACGGCTTTTGGGCATCTCGCGCGATACCTTGCGGTACCGACAGAAGCGGCACTCAATCGCTTGATGCCGTCGTACTTGCTTGAGTGCCTGATTGCTTGATTGCTTGATCCCGTCGCGTGGTCTGCGTCGGGGTGCCGACAAACCAGAGCACCCGGCCGCCTCACCTCGCCTTGGCCGCGCCTGACCGAGCCGCGTCCAACCGCACTGCCTTGCCCGGCCGCCTCGCGGAAGGACGCACCTCGCTTCGCCTTCAGCCTCACCGGCTCGCCAGCCCCTCCCCCCGCCCGGACGCACCTCGCTTCGCCTCGCCGCTTTCAACCGCACCGGCCTTCGCCCGGCCGTCTCGCCTTGGCCGCGCCTGACCGAGCCGCATCCAATCGCACCGCCTGACCGGCCTCCTCGCGTCGCAAGGACGCACCTCGCTTCGCCTTCGACCGCACCGGCTCGCCCAGCCCCCTCGCCCGGACGCACCTCGCCTCGCCGCTTTCAACCGCACGGCCTTCGCCCGGGCCGCCTCGCCTTGGCCGCGCCTGACCGAGCCGCATCCAATCGCACCCGCCTCGCCTAGCCGCACCGCCGCACCGCCTCGCCGGGCCGCCTCGCGTCGCAAGGACGCACCTCGCTTCGCCGCCTTCAACCGCACCGGCCTTCGCCCGAGCCGCCTCGCCTTGGCCGCGCCTGACCGAGCCGCACCGCCTTGCCCGGCCGCCTCGCCGCTTTCAACCGCACCGGGCCTCGCCCGCCGCCTTGCCTTGGCCACGCCCGACCGGGCCGCGTTCAACCGCACCGCCTCGCCCGGCCGCCTCGCCGAAGTCACTTCAGCTGGTGCCGTAACAGCCGACACGCAGCAGCCACGTTTCGGGCCCTGCGACCGGCGCGGCGGGCCCAGGCGAGTTGGCTAGATAGCGCATTGAACTGAATGGATCGATGAAGGCGGCGCTGATCTTCTCGCCCCAGGCGCGCGCATGATGCGCAAAATTCATCAGGACATAGCGCAGCGCATGGGCGGCCTCGCGGGGCGATTTCAGGATGTGCGCGTGATAGCGATCGGCGAAGACGCGACCCTTGCGCTTCATCATTCGGTTGAGCGCCCTCGCGAGCCGCACTTCGAGCCCCTTCATCCCGCGCGCGAGCGACCCTTTATCCGCTGCCTCGACCAGCAAATGCAGATGATTCCCTTGCACCGAGTAGTGGACGAGCCGGAACCCGAACCGTTCGCGCCCGGCGTGGAACGCCGGCTCCAGCGCACGAAGGGCCCGGAAGCTGCGCAAGTTCCAGCAGCCTTTCGCGACCCGCAGCGTGACGTGGACCGGGTGGCGCGGGGCCAGCTCGGCTCGTTGCATGTGCGGCATGGCCCGGCTCTTCGCGCGCTTCCGCCCGGCCCCCGCGCGCCGGCCACCCCTCAAATGAAGATTCAGCTCCGTCTGCATCATTTGATTATGGCGGACAATGGGTAGAAGTCAAGCGCAGCAGGTCCACACCGGGTACATCATAGTGCCTGGTGCCAGCGTGCCCAGTGCCAGCGTGCCCGGCCCGCTGGCATTTCCCAGCACATGCACGCGCTTCCGCCGGAAGCGCCGACGGAAGCCCGGCGATGACAGTCGCGCGAGCTGTTTGTCGAGCGCAGGCGCGTCCACGAGATACCGACCGGTATAGCGGGCGAGCAACCCGAGTAAGGAAACTGCAGCGGTACGTGCGCGCGAAAGCGAGCGCGAAGCGCAGCGACAACACGAGTGTGAAAGCGGCGAAGGCGATGGCAAGGAGCGTCGCCCAGGCGCCCGGGCTTTTTTTCGCAAATTGACCGGATTCCGCCGCCAGACGATCGAATACTGACGACGGAGGATATGAGTGCGGCTCGATACAATGCTTCGGTCGACCAAAGTGCGCGGCCACTGCGTTGGCATGTGTTCGCAGGGTTGAATCGATATCCTTCAGGGAGCGATGTCTGGTGGATCGGGACCCGCGGCGTTACCGCGGGTGGCCGGTGCAGTGAATCAACGGTGCCCTTCATTGAACCGCTTCAACTCGCGCCCTGCCACCCCACGCGCAGCAGCCATGTCCGGGGGCGGGCGACCGGCGCTCCATCTCCGGGAAGGGTGGCGAGGTAGCGGATTGAGCTGAGCGGATCGATGAAGTGCGCGGACAACCGCTCGCGCCAAGCCTGCGCGTGATGGGCGAAGTTCGTCAAGACATAGCGCAACGCTCGTGCGGCCTCGCGAGGGCTCTTCAGGACGTGCGCGTGGTAGCGGTCGGCAAAGACGCGTCCTTTTCGATTCATCATCCTGTTGAGGCCCCGCGCGGCGCGAGCCTCGAGTCCCTTCATCCCGCGGGCGAGCCATTCCTTGCTATCGGCTTCCACCATCAAGTGCAGGTGAATACCCAGAACGGAGTAATGAACGAGCCGGAACCAGAAGCGCTCGCGCCCGGCGTTGAATGCGCTCTCGAGCACCCGCAACGCGCGATGGAAGTCCGGGTCCGTTTGCATCAATTGATTAAAGCATACATATGGGAAAAGTCAGGCGGGGCCTGCAATCGGCCCTCTGTGCCAGCGTGAATTGGTGCCTGCACCCGTAAAACCTGGGCACGGTGCGCGGAGGGCCAATGGCCAAGCGGTCTTCGCCTGCGTACAAGGATAAAGGCGATGACTGGCCGCGATACAGCGAGCGCGCGGCCGATCTCCCAGGACAGCGGGCTCTCGCAGGAGACGCTCTCGCGAAGGCTGCGGGATGCGCACAATCTGCCGCTGATACCATCCAGCAAGGAGCTGCCGAAGAAACGATCGGTCGAAGACAAGGCCCTTGTTCTAACCGAGACCGCGAGTTGACTGGCGCCGAGCTGGGTGAATACCTTGAGCGGCGAGGCTTGCGACTCGCCGGATCTCGAACAGTGGCGCATAGCGCTCGGAGATGAGCGTGGCGCGGCGGTCGCGGTGCAGGTCCGAAGCCTCGAACGCGCTCTTGGCGCCCATTGCACTCAATACGTTGCTGACACCTATAGTCGCCAGTGCGGCCTGACTCGACAACTTTCTTAACGCCCACCCAGGGTATTGAAGGTTCCGGTGCCCTGGATAGCGACCTGTCCGATGAAGCAGAGAATGCAGTTCGTGATTGAATGGCGGGGCGGGACGAGGAGCATAGCTGCGCTCTGCCGGACCTTCGGCTTCGTCCGCGAGGCCGGTGCAGCTCGCCCAGCGGGCTGCCCCCGAGCGAGACCGGCTACAAGTGGATGAGGCGGTTTTCGCTCGAGGCCCGTCGGGGTCCCTCGAAGAACATCCGCGGCGCCGGCAATCGCCACCGTAACGGCCCGGCGGGGCTGCTCCCTTGGCCGTCGGCATGTCCAGTGTCGCGCGCTGGCAAAGCGCCCTTGAGCGCGCTCGCCACGAGCGCCATCCCACGCGTTCTCGCTCCACTGGTCTCGGGACCACCCGTAGATGCGCGCAAATCTCGCGCGCCAGTCTTCAGGAGCGCAGATTTTTCGCCGCTGACCGCTCGCCGGGCAGCAGTCCGAGACCGCAGCCCGCTGGCCCCGCAATTGCTCTTGCCGCGGGGGAACCGCAGTGGAGGCACCTGATGCCAGACGAAGGTTGTCCGCTCAAAAAGAAGCGCTCGCGCCGGGGCTTCATCGACATCATGCTCGGGCTCGGCTTCATGGGCTCCACGGCCAGCGTGGTCTACCCGGTGCTGCGGTACCTGAAGCCGCTCGGACCCTCCGGTGCCCAGGGGCCGATGAAGCTCACCAAAGAGGACCAGGCCAAGCTCGAGCGCGAGCACATGCTGATCGTGCGCTCCGGCACCACTCGCATCCTCGTCTTCGAGGACGGGCAGCAGAAGCTGCGGGCGCTGGACGCGCGCTGCACCCATGAGGGCTGCACGGTGCAGTTCGTACCTGGTGAATCGCTGATCTGGTGCGCCTGCCACAACGGCAAGTTTGATCTCGACGGCCGCGTGCTCTCCGGTCCGCCGCCCCGGCCGCTGGCTCAATATTCATGCACGCGTGAAGCCGATGGGTCGCTGGTCGTCAATACCGACCGCAAGAAGGAGGAAGCATGAGCCGCGCCTTTGATTGGCTCGACAAGCGCTATGGCCTGACGCCACTGGTCGACTTCCTCAAGCACAAGGAAGTTCCCGTCGGCGGTCATTCAATGGTCTGGTATTACCTGGGTGGCACCACGCTGTTCTTCTTCGCGAGCCAGGTCTGCACGGGTCTGTTGCTGCTGCTCTTCTACCAGCCCGGCGAAGCGACCGCTTACGAAAGCATCCGCTTCATCACCACCAAAGTGCCCTTTGGCTGGCTGGTCCGATCGCTCCATTGCTGGAGCGCACATCTCATGATCGTCTCATTGATTGTGCACATGTTCAGCACCTTCTTCCTCAAGGCCTACCGGCCGCCCCGCGAGCTGAGCTGGGTTACCGGCTTCGTCCTCTTCATGCTGGCGCTCGGGTTCGGCTTCTCCGGATACTTGCTCCCCTGGAACGAGCTGGCCTTCTTTGCCACCTCGGTCGGCACCGACTCGATGAAAGCCGTTCCGGGCATCGGCGACTGGCTGTTACAGGTATTGCGCGGCGGCACCGACGTCAGCGCCCAGACTCTCTATCGCTTCTTCGCGCTGCATGTGGTCGCGCTCCCGCTCATCACCGTCGGCCTGGTGGGCGGCCACCTCCTCTTCATCCAGCGCCAGGGAATGGCGCCGGCGATGGGCACCCACGTAGCCAGGCGCGGACTTCGCTTCTTTCCCGACTTCCTGCTTCGCGACCTGCTGCTCTGGCTCCTGTGCCTGATCCTGCTCGCGACGCTGGCGGTGAGCCTGCCTTACGGCCCCGGGCTCCCGGGCGTCGAGTGGGAGCTGGGGAAGAAAGCCAATCCCCTGGCTCCTGCATATCCCGGCATCAAGCCGGAATGGTACTTCCTCTGGGTCTATCAACTGCTGAAGGAATTTCCACCGCACATCCTGGGAATGGAAGGCCCGCAGGCGGCCATACTGCTGGTCTCGGTCATGCTGGGGATCTGGGCGGCGGTGCCGTGGCTCGACCGGCGGGCGCAGCGGGATGAGTCTTCGACGGCCTTCAGTGATCTGGGCGTGGCCGCCATCCTCTTCGTCGGCTATCTCACGCTCAAAGCCTGGGATATCGGCGGCAAAGGCCTCAAGGTGCCCGATACCTTCGCGGTCGCCCGTGCAACCTCCATCATTACCGTCATTGTGGCGGCGGCGATCTTCGCGCTCCGCCGCTTTGCCTACCAGCACAGGTTCTTCCTGCTGAGTGGCGCCGCCACGCTGCAGATCGCATTGCATGGCTTTCTCCGGGTCTCCTATCTGAATGCCGGTATCGTTTCAGTTCTGCTGATAGCCGCCGGCTTCGCCTATCTGCGTCTGCGTCCCGGGCCTTCTGTCCCGCCTCGCCTGGGAGTCGCGCCATGATCGCCCTCGCTCTGCTGCTCGCCGCCGCCATCGAATATTCCGCGCCGCTGAAGCAATTCGTCGGCGCGGTCGGCAAGGACGGGAAGCCGGTGCTCACGCAAGGCCAGCTGCACACGCTCGACGGGCTGCCCGAGCACACCCGCGAGCTGCTTTCCACTGCTATCGACAATCAAATCATCGGCAGCGCGAAGCATCTGGGCATCCTGCTCTCGGTCGATATGCCGGCCCAGTCGCTGGCGCTGGTCGCGCAGGACAATTGCGTCCTTTGCCACACCGACCCCGGCAACGTGAAAGCCAGAAGTCTCTTCTCTCCCGATCCGAAAGTATCAAATTCCAATCCCTTGCTGAACCTGACCGAGTTCGTCAACGACACGCACTTCCGCCAGGGACTCTCCTGCTCGGGCTGCCACGGAGGGACGCCCAAGGACGAGTCGATGGCGAATGAGATCGCCCAGCGCTGGCCCAGCGACCCCGGGCTGCGCCACGCGGACCGGACCTGGATCCCCGGGTTCTGCGCGCGTTGCCACTCCGACCCCGCGTTCATGCGCGGCTTCAGCCCGGCCATGCCCACCGACCAATTGGTCAAGTATCAGCAAAGCAAGCATGGGACACTGCTGCTCGGCGAGCACGATTCAAAAGCGGCCCAATGCGTCAGTTGCCACGGCGTGCACGGCATCCGCGGTGCGAAGAGCCGCAATTCGAAAGTCTACGCCCAGCGCATTCCGGAGACCTGCGGCACTTGCCACGCCGACGCGCAATATATGGCCGGCTACAAGAACGTAAACGGCGATCCACTGCCGACCAACCAGCTGGCGCAATACAAGCTCAGCGTGCACGGCAAGGCATTGTTGGAGAAGGGCGACCTGGGTGCGCCCGCCTGCAACGGCTGCCACGGCAACCACGGCAACAACGTCGCTGCGACTGCGGTGGCCGTGGCGAGCTTCTCGCAAGCCTGCCGGACCTGCCATCCAACGAACGCCTCCCTCTTCGAAGCCAGCAAGCACAAGAAAGCCTTTGACGAGCACCAGTGGCCCGCATGCGAGCAATGCCATGGGCGCCACCAGATCATGAAGCCCACTGATGCGCTCCTGGCCAATGAGCCCGGCGCCCTTTGCTTCGATTGCCATGCAAAGTATTCAAAGGAAAACCTGGCTTGCGGCAAGACCGCGGCGCATTTCAAGGGCGCGCTCACGCAGCTCGGCGAGGGGAAGGCGGAACTCTCGGGCACCGTCGAGCACCTCGCCGAAGCGGGTCTGGACGTGGAGCCCCTGACCGGCGTGATCGGCGAATTGAGCGAGGCCGTGGTGCAGACGCGAACTCGAGTGCATTCCTTCGATCAAGGCACCTTCGATTCGGCTGCGACCCCCGGCCTCGAGACGCTTGCGCGCGGGCGCAAGCTGGTGGCCGACGCGAGAGCCGAACACGGCTTCCGTCGCAAGGGCCTGCTGATGGCCATCGGCTCGCTGCTGCTGCTGGCTTCGGGGCTGGCTTTCAAGATCAGGGGCCTGGGCAGCCGCGCCTCGGATGACGAGAAGCGGCCGTGAGCCCGCCGGGCGCCCAGAACAGAATCGCGGACTGCGCGCCACCCGCTCGAGAAATGGAGGCCGCGGACCGCGGGCTGCAGCCCGACACCGTGATCCTGGTCGGCAATCCCAACGTCGGAAAGAGCGCGCTGTTTGGCGCGCTGACCGGCACCTACGCCACCGTCTCCAACTATCCCGGCACCACGGTGGCCGTCACGCGCGGGCGGATGCGCAGCGGGCTTTCCACACTCGCGGTGCTCGATACGCCGGGCACCTCCAGCCTCGCTTCGACATCGGAGGACGAGGCGGTCACCCGCGATATCCTGCGCGCCGAGAAGAATGCGGTGGTGGTGCAGGTCCTCGACGCAAAGAACCTGCGCCGCGGCCTGCTCTTGACCGCGGAACTCGCGCAGGCCGGGGTACCGCTCGCGCTGGCACTCAATATGTCCGACGAAGCGCGGGAGCGTGGCTATTCAATCGACGCCCCGCTGCTGTCGTGTCTGCTGGGCGTCCCCATCGCGCAGACCATCGCCGTGCAGCGGGAAGGCATGCAGCAGTTGCGCGAGGCCATCGCGCACGCGCAACCGGTGCGGCCCTTCGTGCTGAAAGGGGCTTCGGTCACCGAGCGGCTGGTGGACGTCGACACACTTCTCGCTCTGGTCATGACCCAGAGCAATGCCGGCCGGGCCAGCCCCTGGGCGGTGCGGCTCGATCGCCTCACCACCCACCGCTTCCTGGGCTTGCCCATTCTCGCCGCGGTTCTTTATGTCTGTTACGAATTCGTCGGCGTGCTCGGCGCCAAGCTGGGCGTGGACTTCCTCGAGAATTCAGTCTTTGGAAAGCTGCTGGTTCCGCTCTTGTCCCGGGCACTCGCCTGGCTTTTGCCTTCAGGCGCCGTGCAGGCTTTCCTGATTGGCCCCGCGGGATTGGTGACCGGCCGTTATGGCCTGTTCTCAATGGGGCTCGCTTATGGCATCGCCATCGTGCTGCCGATCGTCGCGAGCTTCTTTCTCGCTTTCAGCGTGCTTGAAGACTCAGGCTATCTGCCGCGGCTCGCCGTCATGGCCGACCGCGGATTGCGCGTCATTGGATTGAATGGAAAGGCCGTGCTGCCCATGGTGTTGGGCCTCGGCTGCGGGACCATGGCCACCATGACCTCGCGCATACTCGAAACCAAAAAAGAGCGCGTGCTGGTGACGCTGCTGCTGGCGGTGGGCGTGCCTTGCAGCGCGCAGCTGGCGGTCATATTTGCCATGCTCGCGGGAGTCAGCGCCGGTGCCGCGCTGTGGTTTGTCGCGGTCATGACAGGGGTCATGATCCTGGTCGGACTGCTGGCGGCGCAATTGATTCCGGGTCGCTCTTCGGAGTTCGTGCTGGAGCTTCCGCCGCTGCGGCTGCCGCACCCCGGTAACGTCGTGATCAAGACCGTCTCCCGCATTGAATGGTACCTGCGCGAGGCTTTGCCTCTGTTCCTGGTCGGGACCTTCTTGCTCTGGGTGCTTGATCGCACGGGAGGACTTCTGGTCCTGGAGCACGCCGCGGCCCCGCTGGTGGTGGGTTTGCTCGATCTCCCGCGCGAGACGGCGGGTTCATTCATCCTTGGCTTCCTGCGCCGCGACTACGCCGCCGCCGGTCTCTTTGCGCACTACGCGCCGTTCGCGCGGGCGGGCTTGATGACCCGGGCCATGGAAATCGAAGTGGTGGTGGCGCTGACCACGGTGACGCTCTTCATTCCCTGTATCGCGAGCTTCCTGGTGATCTGGAAAGAGCGCGGCGCCGCCTTCGCGCTTGGCGTTCTCGCCTTCATCTTCCCGCTCGCCTTCGGCACTGGCGCGCTGGTGAACGTCTTGATGCGGAGGTTCTACTGATGCCCGGCCAACAAACACTCTGTCCCTTGTGCGGCGCACGCTTTGATCCGACCGATGCAGCCTCGTGCCCGAGTTGCCCGCTCAGCGGCTCCTGCACCGCGCTGTGCTGTCCGCGGTGCCGGTACAGCTTCCCGGCCGAGACTCCGATTGCGGCCATGCTGCGGCGCGCGCTGGGCCGGCATGCGAGCCGGAGGGCCATTTGATGCGCCCGCAAAAGCTCGAAGAGCTGCTCGAGACCATCTTTACCGAGCGCGAATGCGGCCGCGACGACGCCGCTTCAATTCTCGCGCACACGAACGAGCGCCACGCCGAGGGAAAGTGCACCGCCGACTTCGCCGTGCTTGCGTTCGAGGGGCTGGTGTCCTTGTCCCTGGATCGCGTCTCGCTCACGCAGGCCGGCGAGGTCCGGGCCGCCTTCGTGGTGCGACGGCACCGGCTGGCCGAGCGGCTCTATACCGACCTGCTCGACCTTGCGCCCGATCAGATCGAACAGCAGGCCTGCGAGCTGGAACACGTGCTCTCCGCCGAGGCGACCGACTCCGTCTGCGCGCTGCTTGGTCACCCCGCGCTCTGCCCGCACGGCAAGAAGATCCCGCGCGGCGCCTGCTGCGACCTCAGCGAAATCGCGCATCCGGTGGTGCCTCTTTCGCAGCTCGCTGACGGCGCGCGGGCGCGAATCGCGTTTCTCGCCTCTCGCACGCCGGGCCGGGTCTCGCGGCTCTTGCCCTTTGGCATCGCGCCCGGCAGCGAGCTGCGCCTGCGCCAGCGTGCTCCCGCCTTCGTCATCGAGGTCGGCGAGACCACGCTTGCGCTCGAAGCCAGCGTCGCCCGCGAGGTCTTCGTCCAGCCGCTGTAGAGCGTGCGCTTACGGCGTGAACTGGTTGGTCACGGTCTCGACAAAGTACTCGCGCGATCCGCGATGGAAGGGCAGCTTGATGATGTCGCGCTGCGGCTCGTAGGTCGGGCGGATGACCGCGAAATACGAGTTACCGGCCGTCAAGAGACCCGGGGGAAACTGGATGCTGGTTGCAATCGTCGAGAACTGCGTGATCCCGGGGACCAGGACGCAATTCTTCGCGCCATCGTCGACCAATTGATAGAGGAAGATGCGGTAATAGTTTGGCGTAATGGTCGTGGTGGGGGCGTTCCATTGCAGCGTCGGCGTGGTTCCGACCCCGAGATTGTCCTGAAAGGCACTCACGAAGGGGCCGCCTGCAATTGCCTGCAGCCTCGGGCTCCCGACCGGCCCCATGTGGGGGGAGAGACCCGGGCTGGCCGCTTCGGGCAAGACATGATCGAGACTGTCGATGGTGGTTCCGCCGGTCACGTTCTGGAAGGGCGTCAAACCGGAGCCACAATTGATGGGGACGCTGAAGTTTACCGTGATGGCCGCGTACGTGTACCAGCCCGGGTAGGCATTCGGAAGTAGCAGGTTGCCGAGGTTCACGTCGGTCGTGCCGCTGTCGAGGCTGACGGTGAGCAAATCAGCCGCCAGCGAGACAAAGGGATGAGCATTGCCATCGGCATCCAGCGGCACCGCACTGAAGGTCAGTGAATCGGGTGCGTTGAGGGTGACTGCTGCCGGGTTGATCAGCGGTCCCAGGGCCTTGAACTTGCTGCGCTGGTAGTTGAACGCAACCGGCGTCGCGGCCCCGATCACGTCGGTGAAGGTGCCGGTGATTGCGAGTGCACGGCCCTCGACCGCGCTCAGTTGCGGGATGGCGTAGGTGCGGCTGACGGTTACGTACGGCACACCGGTTGAGCTGGTAAAGGGCGACATTTCGACCAGCTTCGGTTTATCGCCGGCTGCCGTATCAATCTGTAGATTCCACTGTTCGGCGTCCACCGTGAAGGGTTTGAGTTGCGTATCGCCCGGCGCCGGCGCGCCAGCCATGGCGACCTGTTCGAGGAAGTACGCATCGGCCCCCACATTGCTGCTGAAAAGTTCGAGGTGGCTTCCCGGAGTCCAGGCCAGCAGGTTGTCCATCGTAAACGAGACCGGCGTGGTGGCGGAATAGAAAGTCGAGTTCTGCCGGCCGTACCTGTCCTGGCTTAAATCCATCGTGCGCTCAGTGGTCACGAAGTAAGAGGAGCCCAGCGCGACAAAGACAGGAGCGAGCCCCCCGGACAGACCAGTCGCGAGGCAGTTGCCGTCAGGGAGACTTTGAATGGGAATGGTAACCCCGGTCGTTGGGTCAAAAATAGTGAATCGTCGGGAAGTCGGAGCTCGAGTGGTGGCCGTGTCCGAATAGAAGGACGTGAAAGCGGTGCACACGAAGCTGGTCGCCGCGTCAGCGACTGTTACCGGCGACGTTGCCGAGCTGATAGTGCTTGGCCCAGTGCCGTTGTTCGCGGTCACCTGGTACGAATACGAGTTGTTCGAGGTGACGCCTTTATCCGTAAGATAGGCATTCGGCGCCGGTAGTGTGACTGTCGCTCCGGCGGGCGCGACGGGAGTACGGGTCACTGTATAAGCCGTCGCGGTCGGAACTTTGTTCCAGCTCAGCAGCGCCTCGCCTGCGCCCGCGGCGAGCACCTTCAGTCCGGAGGGCGTGCCGGGGCTCACCGGGTTCGCGGTAATAATAGTCTGGACCGGCGCCCAGGGGGTCACCGCACCTCCGCTCGACCAGCGCGCGCGCGCAGAATAATACCAGGTGCCTGCAGCAGTCACGGTGTCTGTTGTGGTGATGGCCCCGCTGGTGGGAGGAACGACAATCGTGGGCGTGGCTACGTTGGTCGGCGGCGCTGAAGTAGCGCTGCGATAGAATTCATAGGTGTCGTAGCCGGGAAGCCGGTAGCAGCTGAGCGCTACACGCGTTCCATCGATATCGATGGCCTGAAATACTGGACCGTTCAGGTTGGCTGTAGTGGCACTCGCTTCATTGGTGGGCAGGCTGAAATTGTTGGTGTTTGAATCGAAGACCCGGACCGTATAGAAGTATCTCAAGCCCGGTACGAGGAAGGCGTCCGTGTACGACGAAGGAGTGGTGCTGGTCGCGATGTCGAACCCCGCCGACCCCTCCTGTGAAGTGACCAGGCCCCGCAAAAGCTCATAAGTATAGGTGGCGCCACCGGGCGGTACGGTCCAGCTCAGCTGCACCGAACCATCGGTGCTTCCGGCAACTGCGGTAAGTCTCGTAGGCGCGGGGTAAAGCGTGCGATTGGTGGCCTCGCCGCTCAACCCGCTCTGCTGCACGGGCGAGCTGTCGTGGCGCGCAACGACTTTATAGAAGTAAGGCGTATTGGCAGTCAGTCCTGAATCATTGAACGTCACCCGCCCGCCAGCAGCCGGATTCGTGACCGGAAGACCGGCAGCCGAGAGCTTCACTTCATTGCTCGCCGATGTACCGCGGTACACGTCGTAGCTATCGACGCCAGCGGGCGCGCGACCCCAACTCAGCGAAAGATGGGTGTCGTCCACCGCCACAGCGCTGACGCTGGTAGGCATTGGCGTCGGAGTTCCGGCCAGCACCGGGTCGGACAGGGCGCTGGTCAGGGATCCGGTCGAGTCGGATGCCGTCACCACGTAGGAGTACGCCGACGAGGGTTGCGCGCTGCCGTCAATGAGTCCCAGCGAAGGAGCGGTCGCAACGCCCACCACGGTCTGGGTGGACCCGAGCGAACGGCTGACGGTGTACGTCGCGGCGGTTGAGGAAGCATTCCATGCCAGCGTCACGCTGCCGGGGGCGATGGCCGTTACGTGCAGACCCGTCGGCGCGGCCGGGACGGTGGTAATCGATAGTTCGTTGCCCGGCACGCCCGCGGCGGCGTTCTTCGCCACCAGGTGAAAGTGGAAGGTCTGGCCGGTGGCTGACTCGGTGTCGATATAGGAATTGAGCGGATCGGCGAACGTCTGGAAGAGCGTTTCGGTCTCCTGCGTAGAGCCTTTGTAAAGATCGTAGGAAATCGCACCGGCTGACCGCACCCAGGAGAACCTGATCAAGGTGGTGGTGCCGCTGCTGGAGAGGAGCGCGGAAAGCGTGGGCGGACCGGGTCGCGCGGCGGTTGAGCATTGCCCGGAGGTCGCGCAATACGCCCCGTCCGGGCATTGGCCGTCATTCCGGCAGGGCAGAGAGTTGACGGGTACCGAGCCGGAGCAGGCTGCGCCGAACAGGACCAGCGCGATATAGACAGTTTGTTTCATCACTCGTCTCCCCCATGAACGCAATCGAGAAAGGCTATCACGCACTCCGGGGTACGAAGTTATTCTTTGAATTGCAGCTGCTGGATTCGTGGAGCCCTGTGCTGCGTGCTAAAGTGGTGCTGATGACAACTTCCATGATGGCTGCTGTATCTGGTCTGGTGTTGGCGATGCTGCTCCTGCCCGCACGGGCCCAGGGGCAACCGGCCAGGTCCGGCGTCGCGATCTCCGCGCAATCCGACTCGGCCGAGCAGGCCAGGACCGCTTACACGCACGGCCAGGCTGAATACAACCTGAACAACTATCAGGATGCGGTCAAATACTTCGAGGAAGCTTATCGGCTGAAGCCAGTGCCAGGGCTTCTCTTCAATATCGGTCAGTGCTATCGCGCCCTCGGCGAGTTGCAACGCGCGGCCGCAGCCTATCGATCCTATCTGCGCAATGCAGCAGAGGGAGACCGGAATCGCGGCCGGGTCAAGGAGCTACTCACCGAAATGCAGACAGCGATTGCACGGCAGGAGACCGCGAAGGCGGCGAAGCCGCAGGGGCTGGCCAAGGACGCGGAGGGAAAGCAGGATGCGGCTTTGGCCGGCCCTCGAAGAGTGCCTGCGCCGCCAGACTCGAATGGTGCGACGGCCGCCCGAAGCAGCTCCACGGCGGGTGAGGCCCCGGTCGGCGCTGCGACAGTTGCCGGTGGAGCGGGCGCCGCGCGTGGCAACTCGATGAATGGCGGTCACGCTGTGAACGTGAACTCGATTGCTGGCGGAGTCAGCGCTGCGCCGGCGAACGCCCTCGCCATTTCCCCGGCAGCGCGAATGGCTGACCCGGCCCCACGCCTCTGGACCTGGGTGGCCGCGGGCGGAGCAGTGGTCGCACTCGGCGCGGGCACCGCCTTCGGGCTCAAGTCCAGGAACGCTGCGCAGGAATTGACCGCGCGCGAGCACAGCACCAGCGAGATCGCCGCGCAATCGGGCGAGGTAAAGACCAATGCGACCAAGGCCAATGTGCTCTTCGCTGCGGGAGCGGTACTCGCCGTCGCGGCCGGTGTTTTATTCGTGATTCACTTCTAGTCAACTCACGAGTGAATTGCCGGCGGCCTCGGCGCCTCTTGATAGGCGTCCGGTAACCTCTGCGGTGCCGCCGGCGCCAGTAGAGCGGATTCCAGGGCTGATGACAGAGCCGGTGCCTTCTGCGCGGGCAAAGGGAGGCTGGCCAGCAGCTCGCGCGTGAAGGCATCCACAGAGGGCCAGTCGGTATATTCATAATCGCGGCTGGCGTCGGTTTCGCGGTCGGCCAGGCGGGCGAAGAAGCGCATCACCCGCCGGAGGAACGGGCTGTAGCGGGTGTAGAGCAGCGCGCCGGCCACGGCAAAGATTCGCGTCGGCACCCAGGCGGTCGTCTTGATGAAGTGCGAGAGCGCCTTCGCCACCTCGCGGCGTGCGCCGGGCCGCGACCGTGCGGCCGAGAGGCTCACCGAGACAAACGCGCTCGGCCGCGCGAACAGTGCCTCGCGATTCGCCGTGCAGAAGGCAAGCGCCGCGCGGTGGTGCTTGCCGTAGCGCACCGGGGCCGCGACCAGCGTGAAGTCGAAATCCCCGCTGTCCGGCTGCGGCCCCACCATCAGATTGGCCAGCACCAGCGCGTGTCCGGCGCCTGAAATCAGGTCGGCCATCCGTTGCGCGACTCGGCCCGTCTGGCCGTCGCCAGTAGCGAATGCGATCAGGATCTTCATAGGGCCACCGGCTGGTGGCGGAACTGGAGCCGCCGCGGAGCAAGGCAGAGCAGCATGGCCACGATCTGCGAGCCGATGAAGAACGAGAGCGCGAAGAAAGCGCTGTCCATGAATCCATAGGAGTGCAGGCCGACGCCCAGCATATTGACCCCGAACCAGGAGAGACTCGTAATCACATTACCGAAGATGGCCATTGCCATCAATCCCTTCTCCCGCACGAATCCGCCCCAGCGAGAGTGCAAGATGGTCGCGTTCCAGAGGACGATCAAGAGCGCGCCGTTCTCTTTCGGGTCCCAGCCCCAGAAGCGGCCCCACGACTGGTCGGCCCAGATTCCGCCCAGCACGGTGCCGACAAAGCTGAAAAAGAGCGCGAAGCAGATGACGCCATAAGCCATCGAGGCAAGCGTCTTGCCGGTGGCGGGATCGGGGTGCCGAGCCAAGTGGCGCCAGGCGGTGTAGCCGAGCCCGAGTGCACCGGCGAGAAAGGCGCCGCTATAGCCGATGGTGACGGTAACAACATGCGTGGCCAGCCAGAAATTGGAGTCGAGCACGGCGCGCATCATCTCCATGGTGTCGCCGTCGGACGCGAGGTGATGGGCGACGATCAGCGAGGCGAAGCCGGAGGCCGCCGCGACCGCCGTGCCGAAGCCACGGCGGTAGATGCGCTCGAGAACGATGCCGACCAGCACCGCGGCCCAGCCAATGAAGATGGCTGATGAGTAGAGGTTCGTGACCGGCGGGCGGCCCTGCAGCAGGATGCGCGCGGCGAGCCCGGCGGTGTGCACCAGGGCGCCCGCGCAGAGCAGCATGAGAGCCGTGCGCTGCAGAAGCGCGGGCTTGCCCATCCACGAGGCAAAGAGCGTGAGCAGCGCCAGCACGTAGATGATCATGCCGACATAGAACGGCTGCGCACGGTTGAAGAGCATCTCGCGCCAGGCCGCCTGTACCGTCTCGGGCCGCTGTGTCCTTTCATCGGCTGCCAAATCCGCGACCGCGGCATTAAAAGCAGGAGCATCCTGGGAAGCCCACGCGCGGCCCACCCGCGTCCACTGTTCAGGACTGGCGCCGGCGGCCTTGGTCTCCGCGACCCGGCGAAAGAGCACCAGTCGCTCGAAGAGATTCGCAATGGCTTGCTCGAAGCGCGTGCGCGCCTGCGCTTCGACGGCTTGCGCGGCCGTGGCCTGCCGCTCGAGTTCGGGGAGGAACGGCTCCATCCCTTTGAACGAGAAGTAGCGATTGGAGGTCTGCCTCAGCCCCAGCAATCCCAGCACGTCGGGATCATTGATGACAAAAGAGAGCTGGGCGTCGGAGACCTCGGGGCGAAAGAGCAGGTCCAGCAGCCACTCGTCGGCGCCGAGAGTGCGGCCGAGGTCCTGGAAGCTCTGCTGGCTGCGAATCACCAGGAGCGAGTTGCGCGCCAACGAGTCGAGCGGCTTGATGCGGCCGCCCTCGAGCACCGGGAGGGCGGCGAAGCCGTCGAGATCGAAGCCGCGCACCTTGCCCTGCGGCAGGAGCGTTGCCGCGGAAGCGACCATCGCCAGCAGAGCGATGCCCCAGGGAATGACTTTGATCAGCTTCATATCAAGCTCCTGCCGGAATGAGCGCCGGCTGCCGCCGCCGTAGCGAGCGGCCCAGCGAGAGCGCGAAGTGCAAGACCAGTCCCGCCGCCACCAGCACGCAGGAGATATAGGGCAACAGCCAGCCGGGATTTTCGACTACCTGCAGGATCGAGAGCGTATCGTTCTTGCCGAAGCTTGCCTGGTAGAAGGCCTTGCCCGCATAGCGCAGCGGTTGATTCATGGAGATGAGCACGTCGCGCTCCTCGCCGCGCGCGGGATTCGACAGGTGCACGAGGCTGGAGAAGTTTTTCGGGATATCGGTGCCCGGATAGATATCGTGGCTGAACTTTTTTAGCGTGAGTGAGTACGGCAGGTACTCGCGACGCTGCCGCAGCGAGAGCGTATAAGTCCGGCCCTCATCGATGAATGTTTGCGGCGCACCGAGCCCATTCGAAACAAGCCAGGTGCCATAGCTCTTGCCGGCGGCAATGGGCTCGATAAAGACGGCTCGCAGATCGCGCTCATCGTCGCGGCTGACCGGGGGCAGCTCGCGCACGGCGAGCGACGTCCCGACGCCGGCGGTGGCGAGCGAGATCGGATCCGCGTCAGCCCGGCGCGAGAGGTCGGCGTTCTGGTAATAGCGCGAGACCTTGATCGAGAGCGGCGTGCCCGGGACCGCGATCAGGTTCTCGTGAGAGAGCAGGGCCTCGGGAATGCCGTGCACCTGGTCGCGCGCAGGATCGGTGACATCGGTGATGGCCAGCTCCAGGTCGCGCGGCGATTCGAGGAAGGCGACGGTCTGTCCCTCTTCGATGGGAAGCTGCATTTCAACCTGCCGCGCGCCGCTGATGAATTCGCCGACGAACAAGAGAATGAGTCCGGCGTGGACCAGCCAGAGTCCGCTCTTGCGCCAGCTTGCTTCGAGTCGCCGGCCCTGCGCGACGATCAGATTGATGAGCAGCACCACTCCCACCGTCAGGCCGCCGGGAAACACCGGCAGCCGCAAGCCCATCCCGGGCAGATGCCACCAGACTACGGCGCTGCGGATATACGCCGTGACCGCGCCCAGCGTTCCCATCCGGACCTGGGCGAGAGTGCAGGCCACCACCAGGACCATCAGACAAACGAGACAGGCGATGGTGAGCTTGAGCGACGCGACCGCGTCCAGGACGCGCGTCCCCGGATGCGCTTTAGTTCGCGGCATCGAAGTGGAGACTCTGCAGGAGGTGATTGAATTCGGGGCGCGCCTTCTTCACTTCGACTGCGTCGCCCAGCATCTTGAGGAACCAGGTCCTGTCGCCGTTGGTGGCCAGCGCGGCGACCATCCGGCTCTGCTTCTCCCCGTCGCTCAAGAAGTCATAGACGGCCAGGTCTCCCGCTTTCGCATGCAGCGTCACCCGCGCCGCAGAGAGCGCAGGTTCCCCGATGGCGGACAGGCCGATCTGGCTGCGCCAGCGATTCACGTTGGCCAGCTCTCCTCCGGCGGGCCCCGACAGGACCACCACCGACACATCGACGCTGCCGCCCGGCGGCCTCAGCGTCGCGTAGCGCATTCCGCCCGGGTGCGTCTCGACCCATCCTCCCGGCAGGCTCCATTTGAGTGCGGGCCCGCCCTCCTCTGCCGTGGCAAAGGCGGGCGCTGCGGCGGAAGCTGGCGCGGCGGAAGGGGGCGCGACCGATGCCTGGGCGACCGCTGGCGGCGCGGCGGGGGCGCCCTGCGCTTTCGGGAGCGAGGCGAGCGTGACCTGCTCCTGCCGGCAGTCGGCACAAGAGAGGATCAGGACCAGGACTGTCATCAGCGATGGGGCCGGGAGCGTTGCCATCCCCGTGCTCATAGCGAGTTCCATGCCTGCGACCGTCCCTCTGCAGAGCAGGCGATTCGCGGCGCAATTCGTGCGCACGGCGAACGGGGGCGCGCAAAGTCTGCGCATTGCCGCCTGGCACCCGGATTCCGCGAGGGTTCAGGTGCCAATGACCCGTGGCACAGGGGCACGGTCCTTGCTCAAGCGCATCACAGCGTCGAGCCGGGATTGCCCGGCTCTGCCGGGAGGCTTGCATATGTTGAAGAGAGTATGGATAAGCGGGTTTCTTGCCCTTGCGTTGCCATTCGCTGCCGCACACGCGGAGGCGGACAAGAAGACCGAGCGGCTCTGGAAGGCAAAGTGCGCCACTTGCCACGGCGTTGATGGCAAAGCCCAGACGGACCAGGGCAAGAAGATGGGGATGGTCGACATGACCACCGCGGATTGGCAGAAGAGCCTCACTGACGATCAGGTCAAGAAGGCCATCGCGACCGGGTTGAAGCGGGAGAAGGGCGGCAAGGCGCAGGAGATGGATCCCTTCAGCGAGAAGCTGGAGGTCGCCCAGATCGATACGCTCGCCGCATATGTCCGCACGCTGAAGTAAGGCTTGCCCAACAATGCAACCGTAGGGAACCGCCGCTTCCGTTTCAGGCAACGGAGAGCGGCGGATTTGCGTGCATCCCAGGTGATTAGACCGTACGCGAGAAGGACTGTTCCTGCCGTTCGAGATAAGCGTCGAACACCGTAGCGACGTTGCGCACGAAGATGCGGCCGAGCGGCGTCAGTTCGATCTCGCGGCCGCGCACCCGCGCCAGGCCTTCGAGTTCGGGCCCCGCAAGGCGTGACAGCTCTCGCTCGTACCCAGGCACGCCGCGCAGGTCGACCCAGAAGTTGCACATCAACTGCGAGATGATGGCCCGGCGCTGTAGGTCGTCCGCCGTGAGCTGAATGCCTCGCTCGACCGCGAGCTCACCGCGATTGACCGCCTCTTCGTAGCGCGGCAGCCCGTGCGGGCTCTGCGCGTAGATGCCGCCGATGTCGCTGATAGCCGAGGCGCCGAACGCCACCACCTCGGTTGCCGCCTGGACCGTATAGCCCTGGAAGTTGCGCCCGAGCGCCCGCTTCGACTGCGCCTGCGCCAGCTCGTCTTCGGGCACCGCAAAGTGGTCCATGCCGATCTGCTGGTAGCCGGCTCCGGTCAGGGCCTCCCAGGCGAGACGAAACAACTCGAGCTTCTCGTACGCTCGCGGAATGCCCGCGACGGCCAGACGCTTCTGATTCGGACGCACCTCGGGCACGAACGCAAAGCTGTAGACGGCAAGCCGGTCGGGCCGCATCTCGAGAACCTGCTCGAGAGTGCGCTGCCAGGTCTTCGGCGTCTGGTGGGGAAGGCCATAAATAAGATCGAAGTTAATCCCTTTGAATCCAAGCGCGCGGGCGTGGTCGAGCGCAGCGCGCGTCTCCTCGACGGACTGCACCCGATCAATGGCCTTCTGCACCACGGGGTCGAGGTCCTGCACGCCGACGGAGATGCGGTTGAACCCGAGCTGGCGCAGCACCTCGAGCTGGGAGCGAGAGGTCACGACCGGATCGATCTCGATGGCCACCTCCGCATTCGGCAGCACGCGGAAGCGATCGGTGATCGCCGTCCAGAGCGTCTCGATCTGCCGCTCGTCCAGAAAGGTCGGCGTTCCCCCGCCCCAATGGATCTGCGACAGCGAACGTCGATCGCCCAGGTGCCTGGCGACGGTGTCCATCTCGCGCGTCAGCGTCTCGATATAGCGGTCGGCCTTGTCCCGGCTGCGGGTGACAACCACGTTGCATCCGCAAAAAGTGCACCGCTCCCTGCAGAACGGAATGTGCACGTACGTCGAGAGCGGCGCAGCCGGAGTCTGCGAGGCGCGGTGGAGCGCTGCGGCGAGCGCAGCCGGGCCCACGGCCTCGGTCCAGGCGGGTACGGTCGGATAGCTGGTGTAGCGCGGCGCGGGGACGTCGTAGCGGCGCAGGACTTCTTCACTGACGGGCGGAAAGGTCGGCATGACCCTGCATCAGATTCACGATTCGTGCCCGCCCCCTGAAGTGCTGCGGGCCAGCGACGGGGCTGCCTGAACCGGGTGTCGAGCCGCGGTGCCGTACTCCTTCAGGCGGTATTGAATCTTCCGTACGCTGATGCCGAGGATCTCGGCGGTGCGAGTGGTCGATCCGGAAACCATCTCCAGCGTCCGCACGATCGCTTCGTGCTCGATCTCATGGAGCGAGGCGCCCGGGACAAAGCCCCAGCTTTCACGCGTCAAGGGCCGAGGCTCGCTCACGGTCGCGGGGACCGCGGTCTTGCTGTTTGCAGCGCGCTGCAACACTTCGAGGATGGCCTGCAGCTCCAGCGCGCCGCCAACGATACCCTCGAGCCGGAAACGCTCGCGCAGGTTCCGTGCATCGTTGATGAGGCGCGCCTTCTCGAGCGCCTTCTCAACAAAGACCAGCACCGAGGCTGCTTCGAGCGGGACCATAAGATAGTTCTCGGCGCCGGCTTTCAGCGCCTCAATGGCAATCTCGACGCCGGAGGAGGGCGTCATCATCAAGAAGACGGCCCGGAGGCCCTCTTCCTTTGCTCTCTTGAGCAGCGTGACGCCGCTCATCCGCGGTAAATGTACGTTCGCGAGCACGACCTGCGCATCAAACTCTTGCAGGCGCGCAAGGGCCTCCTCACCGTCCTGCGCTTCGAGTAATTCATATGCTTCCGGCGCGAGGATGCTTCGGAGTGCGTCGCGGGAGCTCTGCTCTTCGGCGACGATGAGGATGCGGTCTTTCGCCATTTGAAGAAATCAATAAGCAAGCACCGTGCCCTGTCGCTGGACTTGCTCGGGTTACGCACGCGAAACAACGCGGCGTCCGTCGACCTGCGCCGCGCGCAACCTGGCGGGCCTCTTGCACCTGCGTCGGGGCGTGAAGCGATCTCCAGTCACTTCTTGGCAAATCCACGCAGGTTTTGCATCGGCCCTTGCGGGCCGCGCAGTCTTTGCACCCTTCCCCGGGGACTGAGCCATGCTCCTCTGCGTCAGTGTTTCGCATAAGGAAGCTCCCATCGCCGTGCGCGAGCAGCTTGCCGTGCCGGCCGCGCAACTTTCCGCGCGGCTCGAGCGGCTCAAGGGGATCAAGGGGGTGCGGGAGGCATTCTTGCTCGCGACCTGCAACCGCCTGGAGATCTTTGCCGAGGCCGCCGAGCGCGGAGTGGCCGACGATCTGGTCCGCGAGCTCGGCCCGCTTGCCGCGCCCCACGCCGCGGTCCGGTTCGAGACCGACGCTCTCCTGCACCTCTTGCGCGTGGCTGCAAGCCTTGAGTCCATGGTCGTGGGCGAAGCGCAGATCCTCGGTCAACTCAAGGACGCGGTCGCGGTCGCACGGGCCTGCGGTGCGCTCGGTCCGCGGCTGGGCCAGGCGGTCACCCACGCAATGTCCGCCGCCCGGCGAGTGCGCACCGAAACCGGCATCGCCCGCGGCGCCGTCTCGGTCGCGAGCGTCGCTGCGCATCTCGCGACCAAGGTTCTCGGTGATCTCGCCGGCAAGTGTGTGCTGCTCCTCGGCGCGGGCGAAATGGCGCAGCTGGCGGCGCGCGAGCTGAAGGCGGACGGGGTGCGCGAGCTCCTGGTCGCGAATCGCAGCCCGGAGCACGCCCGAGCGCTGGCACTCGAAGCGGGTGGCATTGCGGTCAGCCTCGAAGACTTGCCGGCGCTGCTCGAGCGCGTGGACGTGGTGGTCTGTTCGACCGGAGCGCCGCACGCCATCGTAACGCGTGAGCTGATGGAGCGGACGCTGAAGGCACGGCGATTCCGGCCCATTTTTTTGATTGACCTCTCGCTGCCTCGCAACGTCGAGCCGTCAGTGAACGAGCTGGAAAACACCTATCTGTATGATCTCGACGACCTGGAGCGCGTGGCGGCGGAAAACCGCGAGTTGCGCAAGGGCGAGTTGAGCCGGGCCGAGCAGATCCTTGGCGAGGAGCTCGAAGCGCACCTCACCGCTGCACGACAGCAGGGGGCCGCGCCTGTCATCAAGCAGCTTCGCGCCCATGCCGAGTCGGTCGCGGAGGCCGAGATCCTGCGCACCCTGACCGGGCTCGGCCTCTCCGACAAACAGGACAAGTGCGTGCGGGCGATGACGAAGGCCATCGTGAACAAGCTGCTGCACGAGCCGACCTCGCGTCTGCGCGCCGACGCCGGAGGGCCGCTCGGCGAGGCGGCGATGCAGCTTTTTGCACTCGCAGATTTGGCGCAGCCGCAGGTGGTGCCGCCGCGAGTGGCAGAGTTGCCGTCTCCCCCGCGGCTGCTGGCGGCGGTTCCGAGTGTGAAGCCGCAGGCCGCGCTGGTCTTGACGCAGCAGGTTTTCGCTTGATTTGACGAGCCGGCCTGCTTGTCCCGGGACGAGTTGAATTCCCGGTACCCGGCGACTGGCATGCTCTTGGTCGCGCGCAGCCGAGCCAGGAGCGAGTCGACCCTACGACCGGGAAGCCCGCGATGAACTGGCCTGCTTCATTTAGTCGTGCGGAGACGGCCATCGCTGCAGATTCGCGCCCAAGCCCAGGGTCGAACCCAGGCGGCTTGGGCCCAATGCCGGTCAGTCAGCAGCGCTTTTCCTCTCTGCAAGGAACGCCGCCTTAGAGACCGTGGGGGGGCGAACAAGAAGATCATCCTCCTCACCCACCATCAACCGGTGGATGTGGACGGCTACAGCCTCAACGGCGGGGAGACAACGAACGTGGGGGCGATCATTCAATCGACCGGGCGAGCCGATAAGGCTCACGAATCTTTCGATAGAAAGCCATTCTATCCGTCTCCACGGAGTACACATCTACGGGGCATGTTTACGGTGTTGAAGGTGCGAGGCTGCAATCACAGTCCCGCTTTGCGCGAATGGCGCTCGCCCGCTACAAGTCTCCGGTGCTCGGACTGCCCACCACCGCGACCGCCCCGTTCTGCCCTTCCGAGGCGCGAGGCACGGTCGACGCGCAGCTTCCCGGTTCGTTCTGGAAGAAGATGCTGCGCTTTGCCGGGCCCGGCCTGCTGGTGTCGGTCGGCTATATGGACCCGGGCAATTGGGCGACCGACCTCGAGGCGGGCTCGCGGTTCGGTTATGACCTGCTCTTCGTGGTGGTGCTGTCCAGCCTCGCCGCCATCGTGCTGCAGTGCCTGAGCATGCGGCTCGGCCTCGCCTCGGAAAAAGATCTGGCGCAGCAGTCGCACGACCACTTCTCGGCCCGGGTCAATATCGGACTCTGGCTGATGGCCGAGATCGCCATCGTCGCCTGTGACCTGGCGGAAGTGCTGGGCAGCGCGCTCGCGTTCCACTTGCTGCTCGGGGTCCCGGTGATGGTGGGCATCGCCCTCACCGCGCTCGACACGTTGGTGGTGCTGGCGCTCAAGGGCAAAGGATTCCGCGCATTGGAGGCCATCATCCTTGGCCTCATCGCCACGATCGGCATCTGCTTCTTCGTCGAACTCGCGTTCTTGAAACCGGACTGGTCCGAGGTCGCGCGCGGCCTCCTGCCTTCTCGCGCGCTCCTGGGAGATCACGGCGCCTGGTACGTGAGCATCGGTATTCTCGGCGCCACGGTCATGCCGCACAATTTATATCTCCATTCATCCATCGTGCTCAGTCGCAAGCTCTCGCCGGGCCAGGCCGCCAAGGCCGAAGCCATTCGCTTCGCTACCCTCGATACCGTTAGCTCGCTGCTGCTCGCGCTCTTGATCAATGCCGCCATCCTGGTGCTGGCCGGCGGGGCTTTTCACGGCGGCCAGAGCGCTCCGGTCACCGAAATCGAGAGTGCCTATCACCTGCTCGATCCCGTCGTTGGCACACGGTTCGCGGGCACGCTCTTCGCGCTGGGTCTGCTCGCGTCGGGGCAAAGCTCAACCTTCACCGGGACCATCGCCGGTCAGGTGCTGATGGAGGGCAGCCTGAATGTGCATATCCCCTGCTGGCAGCGCCGCCTGATCACCCGCGTGCTCGCGCTCGCCCCCGCCTTTATCGGCGTGTGGCTCCTCGGCGGGGGAGCCATCGGCAAGATGCTGGTGGTGAGTCAGGTGGTGCTGAGTTTCCAGCTTCCGTTTGCAATGGCGCCGCTGATTCTATTGACCAGCAGGCGGAGCGTAATGGGCCAGTTTGTCAGCGCGTCCTGGCTCAAGATCGTCGGCTGGACTCTTTTTGCCGTCATCGCGGCGGCGAATCTCTGGCTCGTCGTGCAGCTCCTGCGCTAGGTCGCAGCCGCGCGAGGCGTTGGGGCAAGCTCTCAACGCGCTCTAGCGCGTTGCCCTCGTCTATTTCGCGCCTTTGCGCACCGCGAGGCCCAGCTCAAGGCAGCGAGTGACGGCCTTGGCAAGATCGCGCGGCACCGCATCGGGCATCTGGCCGTCGAGCAGCAGCATTGCGCAGCCGTGCACCATTGACCAGGCGGCAAAAGCCAACTCTTGCGGGTCCCCGGCAACGACTCTTCCCGCCGCTTGCGCCTCGCTGACTCGCTGGACCAGCACGTCGTGGGTCACGCTGGAGACCGCGGCCAGCGCCGGGTAGCGCGCACGGTCCGCGAGCTCGGTGGCGAACATCACACGCAGGGCGCTTGGATGCGCCAGAGCGTATTCGACGTAGGCAACACCCAGCGCCGTCAACCCGTCTGCCTTGTTGCGCGCCGCCCTCTCCGCTGCTGCCTGGAGAGCCGCAAGCATTCCGCGAAAACCCTCCTCGGCGACCGCGGCGACGAGACTCTCCCGGTCATTGAAGTGTCGATACGGCGCAGCGTGCGAAACCCCGACCCGGCGCGCGACCGCCCGCAGCGTGAGCGCTGCGACACCCTGCTCGTCGATGAGCTGCAGCGCCGCTTCCAGCAACGACCTGCGCAAATCGCCGTGATGGTAGGGCTGCTTCCGCGCTCTCATTCAAACGCTATAGCAGCACTCATGTTGACATCGACAACATTGCGGTCTATGTTTCTTCTGTCTACATTCAACGGAGACTCCATGGACTTGATCAAAGTCGCCTTACACCTGCACGTCGCTGCCGGCGCGATTGCCCTCTCGTCGATGCTGATTCCGATTCTCTCCCGCAAAGGCGGCGTCTCGCACCGCTGGCTGGGGTGGGTCTTCGTTCTCGGCATGGCGGTCATCTGCACCACCGCCCTCCTGGTGAGTGGCGAGGCAATCCGGCAAGCGCAGAACGCGCATGATCGCGATTTTCCCATCTTCCTCTTCTGCCTGAGCATCTTCACCGGAGGACTGTTGTCCATCGGGGTACGGGCTCTCCGGACGAAGCAGCGCACGGAAAGAAGCCGCAGCGCCTGGGACCTGGGCCTCGGGGGCCTTTCGTTGCTCGCTGCAACCACCGCCCTGGTCTACGGGCTCGAGCGAGACCGATCGGTATTCGTCGGCTTTGGCTTCGTTGCCGTTCCGCTCTGCAGCGTACAATTGCGTTATTGGCTACGGGCGCCGCAAAGCAAGGTGCATCACATCCTGCAGCACATCGTCGGCATGCTGGGCTCGTGCATCGCCGGATTGATTGCCTTCACCGTCATCAATGGTCATCGCTTTGGCCTGCCTCGAAGCGCCGGTGTGCTGTGGGCCACGCCCGCCCTGGTGCGCGGCCCGGTCGTTGTCGGGTGGCTGATCGTGACCTGGCGCCGGTCGGAGAAATCAACCCGCATTGTCCTGCAAGCTTCACCGTGAACGAACGAAGCCCGGCCAGAGACACGATCTGACCGGGCCCCTTTTGCGGACTTGTCTCTTTGCAGTCGATTCTTGGCTCGGTTGAGCGCGAGCCCAAACCGCTGATCGTCAAATGGCTTGAGCAGATAGTGGACCGCCTCGAACTCGAAGGCGCGCACCGCGTGCTGCTCGGCCGCCGTGACGAACACCACCGCTTTCGGCCGCGTTGCAGCGAGGACTGCGCAAGTATGAAACAGCCCAGCGCGGTGCACGCGGCGATGCTCACGCTCCATCGGGGACTCGGCGGCGAATGGACGGAGAGCACGGTGCATTCCTAGCGCTTGCGCAAATCGCGGGCCTCAGGGCGCGTTGAACCGGGACCGCTGCCGCTCTTTAGTGCGAAGATGCCGATCCTATGACTCCCAATGATTGGCTCGCGTCGCTCTCCGAACGGCCGCTCTGGCTCGGCAGCTACCTGCTGGCATTGCCCGTCCTCGCGCTGCTCCTCGGCCTTCTGCACCGCCGCGGCGCCGGCAACGACGCTCCCTGGAAATACTTCTATTCTATCCTCGTGTATGCGGCGTGCATTCCCGGCACTTTCGGCGCGCTCATGATCCTCTATATACTTTTGTTCGTCGGGCAGAATCTGCTCGAGGTGAACATGCTGGTCACGGTCGGCCCGGTCGTTGCCATGGCCGCGGCGCTGGCTGTCGCGGGCCGCAACGTAGACTTCGGCCCGCTGCCGGGCTTTGGCCGGTTGAGCGGCCTCATGGCGGTGCTGGGCATGACTTTCGCCGTGCTGTTCGCGCTCTCGCGGACACGGCTCTTCGTCGTCTTTGGCGGTTCGGTGCTCTGGCTGGGCGTGATTGGCGCCTTTGTTTTCGCGCTGATCAAATGGGGCGGCTCTATGGCCTTCCGCCGCCGCGACGAGCCGCAACTCCCGCCGCCAGGGTTCGGCACTTGAATCAACGTACTCTCCTCCAGGTGCGATTGATTGAATGAAGCGCTCGCACACTTCAAGCTTCGTGAGCTCCTCTTTGACTACTTCTCCAAAGTCACTCCGGTTGCCACCACGAAGCGCGAGACCATGTTGTATCCGGCAATCGTGCCAATGAGTTCCACGACCTGCGCGTCGGGCAAAACCGCTCGAACGCGCTTCATGGTCGCGTCGGTCACGACGATGTCGCGGGTCATCTCGGTGGTCAGCGCCAGAGCGGCGCGCTCCGCCTCGTTGAAGAGCTTCGCATTCGTTGCGGCCGTCGGCACTTCCTTCAGAGCTTCCAGCTGTCCGCGGGTGCCGCCCGCCGCGATAAACTCTTTTTCATGCTGTGCCCACTCGTAATCAGCTTTATTCAGTGAGCCTATCGACATGATGGCGAGTTCCCGCAGCCGGGCGGGAAGCGCGAGCTGCCCACGAATCGCGCCGAACATGCCATTCCAGCCTTTGGCGAAGCCCGGACTGTGCAGCAGCATCCGGTCCAGGTTCAACAGTTTGCCGCCGGAGCGGCGGGCGCGGATGGCTTGAACAAGCTCCGCAGGACCGGCCTGTTCATTGTCTGGCTTATAGGGGATTCCGGACCGCGAGTTGTCGGGCACCAGGGGCTTCTCCGCTGCCGCCAGAGGACTCGCCTGCAGCAGCGAGACGGCGAGCGCACCCGCCACCAGGATTTGAATCGAGAGAGTCATCGGTTCTCCATACACCACGCCCTGCTTCCTGGCAGCGGATTGAATCGCCTTGATTCCCCATCCGCGTTTCTCAATCGGAGAGCCTTCGCTGACTCCTGCCTGATTCAGGTTGCAGCCAGGGCAGGAGCACGAGAGCCTGCGCGAGGAAGAGGACCTGCACGAAGATCAGTGCGCGCACCACGCGCGGTCCCGGGAGAAGGCCGCGAGCCCTCCGGTTCCGGCTTTGACGCCCGCAGCGGTCGCTGCCCGGATGGCGAGCGAGTTGACAAGCGCGGCGACGACGCCCGCTGCCGCTGCGAGCCCCGGCCGTGCCCCGCGCCACGGCGCCTTCACGGCGCCTTCACGGCGAGAAGTATCGCCCGTTGACCTCTTCGCCAATGACGCCGAAGGCCGCTTTCGAGTTGCTCTGGGGCCCGGACCTCCAGCGAAAACCGGTCGAGGGGATCTCCAGGGACGCTTCGACTTGCGCCGTCGCGCGAAAGCCGCGCAGTGAGAATTGCTTGACCGGATCGGACCAGGCGACAGGTTCGCCGGTCGCGGTCCAGGTGACACGATAGTCGAGCCGCGCAGGAGTCATTTCCGCATCGTGAGCGGGCCAGCGGGGTTGATCGATGACGGGTAGATCGCGAAGCTCGAGAGTCGCGGTGAGGCCGTCGGCGCCGACGGTCAACGCGCCCTGCGGGATGACCGTGACCCAATACAAGCCAGCGGGCGAGATGGGCGTATGGAAGTCGTGAATCTTGTTTTCGGGAGCCGCCGGCCCCCGGAACAGCGTGAGTCAAAGATGTCCGAACATTCCCTGCCGGGCCTGACGTCCGGCGAAGTATTCGCCTTTCATGAAGGAAAAGTCGGTGCTCTTTGTGCCAAACGAGAGCGGCTCTCCATCGCCTGCCGCGCCGGTACCGCTGAAGTCATTCGCGCGCGCGACGCGGCCCTTGAAGTGGAAAATGCTGGAGGGCTCGGCCAAAGGTCCCGGCGGCTGGTTGTGGCTCCCGTTCTTGTCGAGCCAGGGAATAGGCTGGGGTGCAGCCCCGCCGTTTCCCAAATCCTCGGCCGCGAGGGCGTCCAGTGCCGGATTGGCCAGCGGAGAACGCGCGTGCAGCAACGCCGGGCCCGCGGCCGCGCAGCCCGGGACGATCAACCCCGCCGCGCCAAACGCGAGACCTGCGCGCAGCAGGCCGCGTCGCGATGAAGCGCCGCCGCTAGTTCGATTCGATGGTGATTGCATCGGAACTCCTCTTCTTCAACGGGGTTAAAGTGCGACCAGGTTCGCAGCAGCCAACTGTGATGCAGGCCCATCGCCCACGACCA
>JANYKT010000040.1 GCA_025358085.1 Deltaproteobacteria bacterium
GATGCGGCGGAGCCAGAGCGCGGCGTCCTCGACGTCCACATATCCCCATTCGTTTCCGATGCGCGTGGCCCAGCGGCCATTGGGCGCGCGGTGCAGTCCCCGGTGCAGGACAGCCAGGGTGCGCGCATGCTCGACCAGCCCGTCGCGGTGCCAGAACTGGCCGTCGCGATCGAGCCGCAGACCGGACTGTTCGCGCAGTGCCTCGAGGTCCATGGCGCGATTGTAATGGAAGTTGATGGCCGCGGCTGGCAGGCTCCAGGGTTCGCAGCAGCAAGCAAGCAAGCAAGGAGACTTGAATGAATCTGCTTCCAACCCTCGAGGCCGCTGTCGCAGCGCACGATTTGCTCACGCATCCGTTCTATCGCGCGTGGTCGATGGGGCAGCTGACCCACGAAGACCTGCGCGCCTATGCGGCGCAATACCAGCACCAGGTCGACGCGCTGCCGGCGCTTTTGGTGGCGGCGCGCGAGCAGTGCAGCGATGTCGCGGCACAGAAAGTCCTGGCGCAGAACCTCGAGGAAGAGCGCAGTCATCCGGCGTTGTGGGCGCGCTTTGCGGAGGCGCTGGGCGCGGGGCCATCGGCTGCCGATACCGAGACCATTGAATCGGCCGCGGCGTTGGGCCGGGCGGTCGGCCTGGGGGAGATCGACGCGCTCGCCACGCTCTGGGCCTATGAGCGCCAGACCGCGCGCGTGGCCCAGACCAAGCGGGAAGGGTTGCAGACTCGATATGACGTCCACGAAGTCACGTTCTTCGCGCTGCACGAGCAATTGGACGTGCACCACGCGGCCGAGCTGCTGGCGGTATTGGAGAGCCGCTGCGCTTCCGAGGCGGACGTACAGCGCGCTGCCGAGGCCGCCGCCCGCAGCGCTGCGGCGCAATGGCATTTTCTCGACGGCGCGGAAAAGCGGCGCCAGGCGCGGAACTAAATTCTCAAAGCCGGCGCGGCGCTGCGTGGTGCCGAAGCTCCGCGCTACTGCGCCGGCAGCGCCGCGCCCGCGAACTTCTCCAACAGCAGCTTCTTCGCTGTCGGCCCGCGCAGCGCCGCCACCAGCGCGATGACCCGCGGGTCGGTGACCAGCTCCTCGCGGCAGACAACGACGTTGGGAAACAGCGAGTCGGAGCCCTCTCGATACAACTCCTGCTCCGGCTTGAGGCCGGCTTCGAGCGCGAAGTTGCCATTCAGGACGACGAGATCGGTGCTCGAAATCTGCTCGGCAACGCGCTGCGCTGGCAGCAGGCGAAACTTGAGCTTGTGCGGATTGTCGGTGATGTCATTCAGTACGGCGTCGAGGCCGCGGCGCTCGTCGACGAGCAGCAGCCCGGCCTTCTGCAGCAAAAAGAGCGCGCGGCCCAGGTTCGCAGGGTCCTCCGGAACGGCGACGATTGCTCCGCTGCGGATCTGCGCGAGAGCGTCAGGCTTGAGCTTGCGCGAAAAGAGCGCCATTGGCTCGACGTGCACGCGGCCAGCGACCACCAGCGGTTGCATGTGCGCGCCGCGCCAGCGCCACAAGTACGGCTCGGTCTGGAAGAAGTTTGCGTCCAGAGCGCCGCGCGCAACATCGATGTTGGGACGCGCGTAATCCCCATAGACGCGAATGTCCAGCCTCACGCCTTGCGCTTCCAGTTCGGGCGCCACGGCGCGCAGCAACACCGCGTGCGGGACGGCGGTGGCGCCCACGCGCAGCGGAATAGGGACAGCACCACCGGCAGGGCTCGCGGCCCCACCGGGCTGGGCTGAAGCTGCGAATGCGGCGAGGGCGGCGGCGCAGAATGAACGGTTCATGGAGGCGCTCCTTACAACTTTCCAGCCCTGCTCGCAAAAGCGCGCCCTCAGAGAGTGTCTTAGTGCAGGACCGGCTCGGACGGTGCCCCGGCCGACTCTCCGCGCGTGAACGACAGCACCTCCTCGGAGGCGCTCGCGTCCACCCGCACGATATCGCCAGCCTTGAAGTCGCCTTTCAACACTTTCAATGCGAGCGGGTCGAGCACCATCCGCTGCAGCGCCCGCTTCAAAGGCCGCGCGCCATAGACCGGATCATATCCAGCCTTGCCGACGGCCTGCTTGGCGCGGTCGCTCAGGTCGAGTGTCAGCTGCTTGTCACTCAACAGCTTTGACAGCCGTACCAATTGGAGATCGACGATCTGCGCGAGCTCCTCGCGGCCCAGGCTGTGGAAGACGACGATCTCATCGATGCGATTGAGCAACTCGGGCCGCATCTCGGCGCGGATGGCCTCCCGGACGCGCGTCTCCTCGAGAGCGTGATCTCCCCCGGCCACGTGCTGCGACCCCAGGTTGGAGGTCAGGATGACCACGGTATTGCGGAAGTCGATGGTGCGGCCCTGGCCGTCGGTGAGCCGCCCGTCGTCGAGCAATTGCAGCAGCACATTGAAGACGTCGCGGTGCGCCTTTTCAATCTCGTCAAAGAGAATGACCGCATAGGGCCTGCGCCGCACCGCCTCGGTGAGCTGCCCGCCTTCGTCGTAACCGACATATCCCGGCGGCGCGCCGATGAGCCGGGCCACCGAGTGTTTCTCCATATACTCACTCATATCGAGGCGAATGAGCGCCGACTCGTCGTCGAACATGAACGAGGCCAGCGCGCGGGCCAGCTCCGTCTTGCCCACTCCGGTCGGACCGGCAAAGAGGAAACTTCCGACCGGTCGATTCGGATCCTGCAGTCCCGAGCGGGCGCGGCGCACGGCATTGGAGACCGCGCGCACGCCCTCCGCCTGGCCGACCACTCGCGCCTGCAATCGCTCTTCCATATGGACCAGCTTCTGCATCTCGGCCTCCAGCAGCTTGGAGACAGGAATGCCGGTCCATTTAGACACCACTTGCGCCACGTCTTCGGCGTCTACCTCTTCCTTGAGCATCCGCTTCCGCGTCTGCAAGTCGGCCAGCAGCTTGTTCTGCGCCTCCAGCTGTTTCTGCTGCTCGGGCAGTTCGCCGTATTTCAATTCAGCCGCTCGGCCCAGGTTGCCTTTGCGCTCGGCGTCCGCCATCTCCTGGTTCAGCCCCTCGACGCGGGTCTTCACCTCGCGAATGGCGGCGATGGCGCGCTTCTCGTTTTCCCAGTGCGCCTTCATGGCGCTCAACTCTTCGCTGGATTGCGCGATACCCTTTTGCAAATCGCCCAGCCGCCCCTTGCTGATGGGGTCGCTCTCCTTCTTCAGCGCCTGCTCCTCGATTTGCAATTGCATGACCTTGCGCCGCACCTCGTCCATCTCGGCGGGCATGGAGTCGATCTCCATGCGTAACTTCGAGGCCGACTCGTCGATCAGGTCAATCGCCTTGTCCGGGAGGAATCGATCCTGGATATAGCGATTGCTCAAGGTCGCAGCGGCCACGATGGCGCTGTCCTGGATGCGCACGCCGTGATGAATCTCGTAGCGCTCTTTCAAGCCGCGCAAGATGGAAATGGTGTCCTCGACGCTGGGCTCGCCCACCTGCACGGGCTGGAAGCGTCGCTCGATCGCGGGATCCTTCTCGATATACTTTCGGTACTCATTGACGGTCGTCGCACCAATGCAATGCAGCTCTCCGCGGCTGAGGGCCGGCTTGAGCATATTGCTCGCGTCCATGGCGCCTTCGGCCGCGCCCGCGCCCACGATGGTGTGCAATTCATCGATAAAAAGAATCACCTTGCCTTCGCTGGCGGTGACCTCCTTGAGTACGGCCTTCAGGCGCTCTTCGAATTCGCCGCGGAACTTCGTCCCGGCAACCAGGGCGGCCATATCCAATGAGCAGATGCGTTTCTCTTTCAATCCTTCGGGGACATCGCCGTCAATCACCCGGCGCGCGAGGCCCTCCACGATGGCGGTCTTGCCCACGCCGGGGTCGCCGATGAGCACCGGATTGTTCTTGGTACGCCTCGAGAGGACCTGGATGACGCGGCGGATTTCTTCGTCGCGGCCGATGACCGGATCGAGCTTTCCCTTGCGCGCCCTCTCGGTCAGGTCAATCGCATACTTCTCGAGCGAGCGATATTGCGATTCCGGGTCCTGCGTGGTCACGCGCTGCCCGCTACCGCGCACGGCACTGAGAGCTTGCACCACGCGGTCACGGGTGACGCCGGAGGCCTTCAGTGCATCGAGCCTCTTGTCGGTCAGCAAGCCGAGCAGCAGGTGCTCGGTCGAGACAAACTCGTCCTTGAGCTTGCCCGCTTCCGCCTCGGCAGCGTCGAAGACTTTCAAGGCTCGCTGGCCGAGATGGCCGCCCTCGCCACCATGCACCTGCGAGACCTTGCGCAGCTCGTCTTCGAGGCGCTGGCCGACCAGCGCGGGGTCGGCGCCGATGCGCTGGAGGATAGGCGAAACCAGCCCGTCCTGCTGCGAGAGCAGGGCAGAGAGCAAGTGCTCGGGCAGAATTTCCTGATGGTCGCGCTTGCGGGCGACCGCCTGGGCCTCCTGCAGCGCCTCCTGGGCTTTGACCGTGAACTTGTCGAGTTTCATAGGGCTAACCTAATGCAGCAAAGCGGGCTGGCAAGGCGCGTGGTATCCGCTGCGAATGATCCTTGCCATCCTTCTCGCATTGGCCGCGCCCGCCGAGGGCGACAAGGTGCTGCAGCAGTTCCACTTCGGTACTGGAGAGGCACTCGATCTCCACATCCACTATCGGACCTGGGGCACGCCCGGCCTGCCGGCGGTGCTGCTGCTGCACGGCACCACCGGCAGCGGAGCGCAGTTTGCCGGGCCGGGCTTCGCTGGTGCGCTCTTCGAAGTCGGCCAACCGCTCGACGCGCGCAAGCACTTCATCATCGCGCCCGACGGAATCGGGCATGGAAGATCGTCAAAGCCGAGCGACGGAATGCACGCGCACTTTCCCCACTATGATTATGACGACATGGTGGCAGCGCAGCACGGGCTCTTGTTGCAGCTTGGCATCAAGCACTTGCAGCTGGTGATCGGAACTTCAATGGGCGGAATGCACGCCTGGGTCTGGGGCGAGAAGTACCCCGGCTTCATGGACGCCTTGCTGCCGCTCGCGAGCGCTCCGGTGCAGATCGCCGGGCGGAACCGGATCATGCGCACGATGGTGATGGATTCGATTCGCCATGATCAAGCGTATGACGATGGGGATTATCAGCAGCAGCCCGCCGGGCTGCGCGCGGCCCTGGATGTGATTCTGCTGATGGGCAGCTCGCCGATGCGCTGGCAGGCGGACTATCCCACGCGCGAGAAGGCCGACGCGTTCTACGAAGAGTGGATGAAACGGCGATTGCCGGACTATGACGCGAATGACGTGCTCTATGCCTTCGATGCCTCGCGCAACTATGATCCTTCCGCCGCGCTGGAAAAGATTGCGGTGCCCCTGACCGCGGTCAACAGCGCGGATGACACCATCAATCCGCCGGAGCTGGGCATACTGGAGCGCGACATCAAGCGCGTGCCGCAAGGCGAGTTCGTGCTGATTCCCGCCTCGGCGAAGACCTATGGCCACGGAACTCATACGCACCCGGAGTTCTGGAAACAGGATCTCGAGAAACTGCTTCAACGCGCGGCACACAAGCAATGATCGACTTGATTCAAGAGGGCAGGGCGCTCCTGGAAGCGCATCGGGCCGGCGAGGCCGAGCAGTTGTTTGAACGCGCGCTCGCCGAAGCGCCTCCGGTCGAGCGCGCCCGCGTGGCGACTGCAGCGGGCCGCGCCTCCCAGCGCGCCAGCGAGCCGCGTCTGGCCGCGCGCTGGTATCGGCGCGCGGGGGAGCTTGCTCCGCGGGACCCCGAGCCGCCGCACGATCGCGGCATCGCCCTGCTCGAGGCGGGCGAGGTCGGCCTCGCAGCGCAGGCGCAGGCGGAGGCGTTGGCGATCGACCCGGAGCACTCCGGCGCGCGCGCCCAGCGAGCTGCAGCGCTCGAGGCGCTGGGCGACGACGCGGGCGCCGCGCGCGAACTAGCGGCGCTGCTGTTGCGGCTGGGTCCGCAGCCGGCGCTCGCGATTCGACTGATTGGTTTGCAGGACGCGGCCCGGCGGGCGGCGCACCGGCGACTGATTGGAAATGCCGCCGGTGCCCTTCCGCACAGCCCGCTGGTGGGCCATGCATTTGCGCGAGCCTTGGGGGGGCCGCTGGTCTATCGCGCGCCCTTTGCCGAACTGCGAGGAGTGGCGGACGCAGCGCAGCGGCTGCAGCGGCTGCAGCTCATCTTCGACAATATGGATGCCTCGCTCGGCCGCAGCGATCTCTCGTATGGAGGGAGCACCGAAGACGAGCACGGCCACCGCGTCCCGCTCGACGAATTTACCAGCGCAGCCGTCGTCTTTCTTTCGGAAACGCTGGGGACCGACCCCGCGCGCGCGCGCCGCCTGCTGCAGTGGCTGCTCACGCCCGAATGCGGCGTCGGCCCGCACGCGTTCGCCGGCGCGCGCGTCGGCTGGATCATCGAAGGCGCGAACCGGGGAGACCGCAAGTACGGCTTCTTTGTCGAGTCAATTGACTCAAATTGAGTTGAATCCGCCTTTGTTGAAACCCTGATCGGCCTTCCGCGCCGGGCGCCGTCTGGATTACTTCTTCGATGCCTTCTTTACGGTCACGAAGAGCATGCGCAGGTCATAAAGCATCTGCTCGATGAACTTCGATTCATCGGCGCTGAGGTTGCCGCGCGTCTTGTCCTGCAGGAGCGCCAGCAAATCGACCGACTGCTGCGCCAGCGCGAAATCGGGCTCTGACTTCTGGCCGGTGGTCGGGTCGGGCGCCTCGCCCAGATTGATGATGGCGCTCGAGCCGAGCGAGAGCACGAAAGCGTTGAAGTCCAGCTTGTTCTCTTCGATAGCCATGGCAAATCACCCCAGGTCGAACGCGAACTCCTGCAACTGGTAGCCGCGCTGGATGAGCAGCGTGGCGCGGCCGCTCTTGCGCGCCTGCGAGAGCGCCTTGCGAAAGTCTCGAAGGTTGTCGACTTCGGCGCTGTTGACCGAGAGAATCAGGTCGCCCTTGCGCAAACCCACACGGGCCGCGGGCGAGCCGCGATCGGCGCTGCTCACCGCCAGCAGCGAAGTGCGGGTGGTCTTGTAGCCGGCCTCGCGCGCCTGCGCGGCGGAGAGCTCGATCACTCCCAGGCCGGTGCGCACCTCGAAGACTGCCTGCTGCTTTTCGGCGGTGAGCCTTGCGGCGCTGAATTGCAGGTCTACTTTGTCCTTGCCGCGCTGGATGACGACGGTGACCCGGGTTCCGGGCGGCAGGTCGCGGAGCAGAAAGCGCAACTCGTCAGCGTCGCGCACCGGCGAGCTGTCCAGGCGCGTGATGGCGTCGCCGCGGCGCAGCCCGGCTTTGTCGGCGGGCGAGCCGTCCTCCACGGTGGTGACGAGCGCGCCCGAGCGGACGCTCATGGCCTTGGCCGCCTCGCCGTCCAGCGATTCAGCGTCGAAGCCCCACCAGCTGTCGGCCAGCTCGCCGGACTTTTGCAACTCGCGCGCAACGCGGAGAGCCCGGTCGATGGGAATGGCAAAACCGATGCCCTGCGCGTTCGCATAGATGGCAGAGCAGACCCCGATGACGTTGCCCTCGGCGTTCAGGAGCGGCCCGCCGCTGTTGCCGGGATTGATGGACGCGTCGGTCTGGATGAAGTCGTAATAGCTGTGCTCCTCGGCGCGCACGGTGCGGTGCAGCGCGGAGATCACGCCGGCGCTGACGCTCTGGTTCAAGCCGAACGGGTTGCCGATGGCGATGGTGGGCTCGCCCAACAGCAGGTCATCGCTCTGCCCCAGCGGTGCGACGGGGAACTTGCGGTCGCCCGGGATTTTGAGCACCGCGAGATCGCCGCCCGGATCGGTGCCGACCACCTTGGCCTCGAGTTCGGTACCGTCATCGAAGCTCACCCGCACGCGGCTGCCGCGCGCGACCACATGATAGTTGGTGAGGACGTATCCGGCAGCGTCGAAGACGAAGCCCGACCCGAGCGAGGTGCGCACCTGATCGCGCGCGCGGCCACCGCCAAAAAAGAGCTCATCAGCCGAGGGGGCGTGGCCCTTGACGATCTCCTGGGCGCTGATGTTGACGACGGCGCCTTTGGACCGCTCGACCGCGACGACAAGAGGCGTGCGGCGCGCCGGGGAGGGCTGGACCGCCGCTGCCGCTGTCGCGAGCCCCAGCAAGAGCGCCAGCACGGCTAGCGGGCGGGGCCGAGCTCGCCAATCGAGGTGAACTCAGTGTCGATCTTGGATGCGCTTTCCTGCAGGTCGGGCAGGGTCTTGAGGTACCGGGCGTGCTCCCTGTCGTCCAGCAGGCCCTTCTTCAGATAGCGCTCCACCACTCGGCGGTCGTAGAACTTCACGGGGAGGTCTTTCGCTTCCTTCTCAGCCACGGCGACTCCTTGATTTGCTTGCAGGCTTGCAGGTGAGCAGAACGGGCGCGGCGTATAACACGTCGATGCACGGACTGCATCTGCCACGGGGACTTTATGCCATCGTCGACTCGCCGGAGCGGGCGGCAGACGCGATCGAGGGCGGGGCCGCGGTCGTGCAACTGCGGATGAAGCGCGTCGACGCAAGTACGGTACTCGATTGCGCGCGAGCGGTGGCGGCGCTGTGCAAGGGGAGGGCAGTCTTCATCGTGAATGACCGGTCTGACATCGCGCGCCTGTCGAATGCGGACGGCGTGCACCTCGGGCAGGATGATCTGCCGGTGCAGGCGGCACGGGAAATCATCGGAGCAGGCAAGCTGGTCGGCGTGTCTACGCACACAGATGACGAGATCGACGCGGCGCTCGCCGTGGGCGCCGACTATCTGGGCTTCGGTCCGGTCTTCGCGACGGCCAGCAAGGAGGCCGCGCCGCCGCCGCAGGGTCTCGAAGCGCTCGCGCGAGCGGTTGCGCGGGCACGGGGCGTGCCGGTCGTGGCCATTGGCGGCATCACTTCAGCGACCGTGCGCGAGGTGGCGGCAACTGGCGCCCGCTGCGCCGCCGCCATCGCGGAACTTGCGCGCGACCCGCTGGCGGCGCGCCGCTTTGCAGAGGCGTTCCGATGAGGCGGCCCGTCATCGGCCTGACCCCCGACGTGGGCGAGACCGCGGCGCGGGCCGGCCGGCCCTCGATGCCGCGCTATGAGCTGAAGCAGGCCTACGCCGACATCGTGCTCGCCGCGGGAGGGATGCCCATCGTGCTCCCGTACAGCGAGGACGAGACCGTGCCTGCCGAGGTGTTGCTGCTCTGCGACGCGCTGGTGGTGACCGGCGGCGCTTTCGATATTCCTCCCGAAGCCTACGGTGGGCACGCTCATCGCAAGCTGGGCCCGCTCAAGAAGGATCGCACGCAATACGAGCAGCGCCTGCTGCGCGCGGCGCTCGAAGCGCGCAAACCCGTGCTAGGCGTTTGCGGCGGCATGCAATTGTTGGCGGTCGAGGTCGGAGGGACGCTCTGGCAGGACATCCGCGACGAGCTTCCGCAGGCCTTCGATCACGAGCAGAAGCTGGACCCGCGCGAGCCGGGCCATCCGGTCAGCATCGTCGAGGGCACGGCGCTTGCGGCCATCGTCGCGACGCATGAACTCGCGGTGAACTCGACGCACCACCAGGCCGTCCGCGACCCGGGCCGCGCGCGCGTCTGTGCGCTCTCCCCTGACGGCGTCATCGAGGGCATCGAGCTGTCGGACTGCTTTGCCCTGGGTGTCCAGTGGCACCCGGAACTGCTGGAGGCGCCAGAGCACCTCGCCATCTATCGAGCGCTGGTGCGGGCCTCGCGAAGGTGAGCGCCGCACCGCGGGGAGACAGCGCAAGGGAGCGTGCGCCCAACAGCGGCTGCGTGCTGGTTCTGGCGGGCCTCGACCCGAGCGGCGGCGCGGGTTTGCTCGCCGATGCAGAGGCGCTGCGCGCTTTCGGGCTGCGGCCGCTCTGCGTGGCCACCGCGCTGACCGTCCAGACGACGCGGCACGCGCTGCGGTTCCAGCCGGTCGCGCCGCTGCTGGTGCAGGACTCCGCACGCGCGCTGCTGGAGGAAGAAGATGTCCGCGCCATCAAGATCGGAATGGTGGGCGCGGGGCCAATGGCGCGCGCCATCGTCGACTTGCTGCGGGACTTTCCTGCGCTGCCGCTGGTGGTCGACCCGGTGCTGGCCGCGTCCTCGGGCGCGCCGCTCTTCAAGGGACCGGGCGGGGCCGGGGCCTATCTCGAGTTGATGCGCGGCGCGGTGGTGACGCCAAACCTGGGCGAGGCGGAGGCGCTGTCGGGCATGGCCGACCCGGAGGCCGCGGCACGCGCGCTGCAAAAGCTGGGCGCGAGAGCTGTACTCGTCAAGGGCGGCCACCTCGAGGGCGACGCGATCGATCTGCTCTTCGACGGCACGCGCATCGAGCGTCTTGTGGGTGCCCGGATCGCCGCCCGCAAACGCGGCACTGGTTGCCGGCTTGCGAGCGCGCTCGCTGCCGGGTTGGCGTCGGGCCTTACGCTGCTCGTCGCGGCGCAGGAGGCAAAGCTGTACGTGCGTGGATATCTGCAGCAGTGACGAGCACGCAAGTTTCAGGAGCGATGTCAGGCCTGCGTGCTATGGTTCCTGCGCTCTGAACTGGAGGATTGCAATGCGCACGCGCACCTGGGTTCCCGTCGCTTTTCTCGTCCTGGCCACCGGCTGCGGGCCCTGCGGCTACAACCGCATCGTCAATGAGGAGCAGCAGGTCGAGGCTGCGTGGAGCCAGGTGGAAAACCAGCTCCAGCGCCGGGCCGACCTGATCCCCAACCTGGTCGAAGTCGTCAAGGGCTACGCCAAGCACGAGAAGGGCGTCTTCGACGATATCGCCAATGCGCGCGCGGCCATGATGGGCGCCAGCGCCCGCGCCGACAAGATCCAGACAGCCAACCAGTTCACCGACGCCATCTCGAGGATGATCAGCATCACCGAGAGCTATCCGCAGCTGAAGGCCGACGCGAATTTCCAGCGGCTCATGGACGAACTGGCCGGCACCGAAAACCGCCTCGCGGTCGAGCGCAAGCGCTACAACGAGTCTGTCCAGCAATACAACACGGACGTACGCGGCATCCCTGGAGTGTGGTGGGCGCGCATCGGCGGATTTGCTTCTCAGAAGGACTACTTCAAGGCCGAGGCCGGCGCGAAGGCCGTGCCCAAAGTCTCGTTCCAATAAACTTTCAGACGTCGGCGGGAGCGCCAGATGGGTAAGATCCTTTTTTTCGGTGGGGTAGTGCTGCTCGTGCTCGGCGGGCTGGGAGCACTCGTGTTCATGAAGCCCCTGCTCCTCGGGCAGGGCAGCATGTTCCCGAACCTGATGGCGGTGCTCATCCTCGGCGCGCTTCCTATCGCGGCAGGGCTGGCGCTGGTCAGCATCGGCGGACGCCGCGGCAAGATCGAGTCCGAGAATGACGAGCGCGGCTTCTCCGAAATGACGGTCGCGCTCGCCCGCAAGAACGGCGGGGCGGTCGCGCTCGATCAGGTCTGCAAGGCCAGCGGGCTCGCCAAGGATGAAGCGCAGGCGCGTATGCGAGCACTCACCGGGCAAGGCCTCTTCGACATGGACTTTGACGCCAACGGGCAGGTGCTGTGGAAGCTGACGGGTCCCGCCAGTCCGCAGCTGGTGTCCCGCAGCTAGTCCCGCATGGCGCTGCGCCGAGGCCTATTGATTTTGTTGGGCCTGGCTGCGGCTTGCCACCCGTCGGTTCGCGGCCGCTGCAGCATCGACACTGACTGTCGCTCCGGTTCGTCCTGCACGTCCGACGGTCTCTGTGTAAACCAGCCGCCGCCGTCGGTGCAGGTGCTCGTCGAGGCGGGAAAGATCCTCTCGCCGTCGATGCCGCGCATTCAGGTCCGCGTGACGGCGAGCCCGCAGCTCGCGCTCGGCGCGCTGTCGGTGGTGGCGTCCTCGGATCGCATCCTGGCCTCGGGCACGCTCCCCGTCGCCGCCGTGGGAGACAATACGGTCACGCTGGCGCACTTCGAGCCCGACGCGGTCGGGCAGGTCACGGTCACGGCGACGCTTCAGTTTTCGGAGCCTGGGGCGGCACCGCAGTCAGTCAGCTCGGACCCCGGAATCATGGCCATCGACACGCAGCCGCCGTCAGTCAATGTCTTTATACCCGCGACGAGCGACACGGTGAACGGCTGGGTCGCACGCACGGCCGGCACGCTCGAAGTGCAAGCGCAGGTGGATGACGGCGCGGGCAGCGGAGCCGCGAGCGCCACCCTGGTCCTCGACCATTGCCCCAGCATTGTGCCATGCAGCTACGCTGGCGCCGTGGTCGAGCGCCCCTCGGCTGGCGCCGCCGCCTTCTCGTTCACGGTGCCGCGAGCAGTCCAGGTAGCCGGCAGCGAAGC
>JANYKT010000041.1 GCA_025358085.1 Deltaproteobacteria bacterium
GTCACGCGGGCGCCGCACAATTCGGCGATGCGGTCCCAGAGCAGCTCGCGCGCTTCGATGGCGTAAAGAAAGACGGTGAACGCGCCCAATTCGAGTCCGATGGCGCCCACGCAGGTCAGGTGATCGGTAATGCGCGAGATCTCGCCGGCCAGGACGCGCAGGTATTGACTGCGCTCGGTGTCCTTGATTCCCAGGAGCTTCTCGACGCCGAGGATATAGCCGACGTTGTTGAGCACCGGAGAGACGTAGTTCAATCGGTCGGTATAGGGCAGCACTTGGTGCCAGGTGGAGTTCTCGGATGACTTCGAAAAGCCGCGGTGCAGATAGCCGATCTCGGGAATGGCCTCGACGATCTTCTCGCCATCGAGAGTGACCGTCAGGCGCACGGTCCCGTGCATGGCCGGGTGCGACGGTCCGAGGTTGACCGTCATCAACGACGAGGGGAGCTCCGCTTCGACCGCGAGCGGATCATCAACTGATAAGTCAGTCATAGGTAGAAGGGTCCCCGTTCTTGCGGCCGACCTGCGTCTGGCTCATCGGGACGCCGGCGCCGCCGGGCCCGGGACCGGGCCCGCGCACCAGGTCGGGAAATTCCAGTTCGGGAACCAGCGGCTGGCGCTTGCGGACCGGATAGTCCTTGCGCAGCGGGTGGCCGACAAACTCGGGGTAGAGCAGGATCCGCGTGAGATCCGGATGGCCGGTGAACTCGATACCCATCATATCGAAGCAGTACCGCTCCCACCAGTTGGCGGTGCGGTATAGGGAGGTAATGGAGGGCACCTTCAAATCGTCGCTGCGCAGCTGGACATGCAGGCGCAGCCGCTTTTTGGAAGTCACCGAATAGAGGTTGTAAGCCACATAGTACCGCGGCTCGACCAACTGCTTCTTCTGCAGGTCATAGGCTGGTGCCTCATTGGACGCGATCGAGCCGCCGCCGGTCATCTCTGACCGATAGGTGAGCATATCAATCGCGACGATCTGCGAAAGCAGCTTCATATTCGCGGCGGGGTCGTTGCGCAGGAAGCCGACCACCGAGACCAGGTGTTCGCGCTTGAGCACGACGACCTCGTCGCCGCGGGTGCTGTGCGAAGAGACCACCGCGTCCGGAAACCGCTCACGGACCAGATCGACGAGCGCCTGGGACATGGCTATTTCCCCAGCAACTTTCCAAGAAAGCTCTTCTTGCGAGTGTGCGCGTTGGCGTCGCGCTCCATGGTGGCGACCGCGTGCCGCTGGGCTTGAATCTTTTCCTGGAGAATCTTCAAACCATCGAGCACCTGCTCCGGACGCGGCGGGCAGCCCGGCACATAGACGTCCACCGGAATCACCCGGTCGGCGCCCTGCAGCGTCGCATAGTTGTCGTAGAAGCCGCCCGAGCTGGCGCAGACGCCGAAGGCCATGACCCACTTGGGCTCGCACATCTGTTCGTAGACGCGCTTCAGCACCGGAGACTGCTTCACATTGATGGTGCCGACGATCATCAAGAGATCTGCCTGCCTCGGCGTGAAGCGGGGAAATTCGGCGCCAAAGCGCGCGATGTCATAACGCCCCGACATGGCACTCATGTATTCCATGCCGCAACAAGCGGTCACGAATGGATACTGAAAGATGGAGTTGGCGCGCGCCCACCCCAGCGCATCCGAGATGTTCTTTTCGAAGAAACCGATCGCGTCCTCGCGCCGCGTCAGCAGCGCTGGAATCATATTCTCGTCGCCATTACCGCCATAGCTGGCGCCCTCCGGCACATTGCCTTCCGGGCGCCGCAAGATTGGCAGGCTGCTCATGTCCACTCCAGGGCGCCTTTGCGCCAGACATAGACGAGGCCGATGGCCAGGGTCGCCATGAACGACATCATTTCAAAGTAGGCGAACCAGCCCAGACCGTCGCCATTGAGGTCGCGCAGCAGCGCGCCCCATGGGTAGATGAAGACGCTCTCCACATCAAAGACGATGAAGAGCAGCGCCACCAGGAAGAACTTGACCGAATGTCGCGCGTGCGGATCGCCCGTCGTGGGGGAGCCGCACTCGAAGGCGGCCTCCTTGATATTGGTGATGCGGCGCGGGCCGAGCACGGTGGCAAAGAAGGTAATGGCGACGCACATGACGCCCGCCAGCAGCAGCAGGACCAGGATGGGGAGATACGGAGTCAGGTACGAATCCATTGCGATGCCTTCGTCATTGGCCTTGAGACGGGCCGTTTGAGGGCGCGGAAAATAGCCGCCGGTCCCCGGGGTGTCAACGCGACGCATTGCCTCTTTTTGCAGGCGGACTTCGCAGCAGCAGGAAGGTGACAAAAAGGGTCAGCAGCGCCACGCCCAGGCCGGAAAGGAGCCGAGCGGGGAAATAGGAAAGTTCGAGAGTGTGCACGCCTGCCTTGAGCGGGACTGCTTCGAAGGCGAAGTTGGCGCGGAGCAGCGGCGCCGGGGCGCCATCCACGCGGGCCGTCCAGCCTGGGAAGAAGGGGTCGAGAATCACCGCCAGCCCGTCCCGCGGCGCCCGGACGGTCGCCTTCAGGTGATTGACGCCAACTTCGATGTCCGCTGCTTCGAGAGGGCCCGCAGGCTCGCCGCTCGGCCAGTCGAGCAGCTCAGACAGCACCGCCTGGTTCCCAAGCGCGGCGCGGTGGAGCGCAGCGGTCACATGTTGATCGTCGGCCTGTTCGAAGGCGCCGACCCAGTACACCCGCGGCAGAGCGCGCGTCCCCCGCAGCCGCAGCTTCTCGTGCGGCTCGTCGCTTTTGAGCACGGCGAAGGGGCTGGCGAAGAAGCCGGCGAGATCGGAGTCGACGTTGAGCCGCGGGAAGTTCGGGTCGTCGTCGAGCGGCAGCGGCGCCTGTATCCGGCCGGTGTAGGTCGCGTGCAAGAGCGTGAGCACGCGCTGGATCGGCGTTGGCCCGTAGCCGGTGACGCCTTCGAGGCCGGCGGCGTAGGTCGCGTTGTTGCCCTCACCCCAGTCGAGCAGGACGGTGACGCGGCGGGGCCTCGGCGCGCGCGGGGTGAGGTGCAGGATCTCGTCGAGCACATGGCCTTCGCTGGCAGCTGGGCCGACCTCGGGCGAGTCCCAGGTCTGCACCGCCAGGTCGGCCACCAGCAGCGGGACCAGCAGGAAAAGCGCGCGCCGCTGGCGATAGAAGATAAGCAACACGGCGCCGGCGCCGAGGAAGAGCGCGGCCCAGAGCGCATCGGCGC
>JANYKT010000061.1 GCA_025358085.1 Deltaproteobacteria bacterium
GGTTCAGCCGCTCGTCGCCGAGCTGCGCCCCGACGAACTCCGCCGCCAACGGCCGCAGCCGTAGCACACCTGTCGCTCGTCTCATTTCCCACTACAAATCAGAGGGGTCTGACACTGATCGGATGTGTAGGATCATGAGAGGCCTGGTCTAGCCCGCAAGCGCGCAGGAGATCTTCTCTCCATCGCGCGCCTCGGCCCTACCGCGGAAAAACGGCGGATCTCGAACGGACCTCCCTACGCTCCTCCTGCGGCGTTCGTTGCCCGGATGAAAGGCTTCCTTGACTGAGTGGCATTGCAGCCAGGCTTCGCCTATTCGTCGTCCGAAAGCTCGGGGAGAGCGAGGCGAATGGGGCGGAACGTTCTGACCCCGGCTCGCTCGGCCGCGGGACAGAGCGCGAGCAGCTCTGTCGCGGTGAGCTGCAGGCCGGGGTGGATTAGATCCGGCGCGATCTCCGCCAGCGGCACCAGGACGAAGGCCCGCTCGTGCAGCCGCGGGTGCGGGAGCTCCAGGTTCCCCGATGCAACGCGGTCCCCATAGATGAGCAGGTCGAGATCGATTTCGCGCGAGCTCCATTTCTCGCGGTGCACGCGGCCCATCTGGTCCTCGATCTCGAGCAGCTTGTGCAGCGTTGAACGCGCCGACAAGAGCGTGCCCAAGTGCACGACCGCGTTCAGATAGCGCGGCTGCGGCGGACCGATTGGCTCGGTTTCGTACGCGCGCGAAATGCGGCGCAGGAAGAAAGCCGGCTCGCGGGCCAGTCGCTCGACGGCGCCGGCAAGATTTCCCAGCCGGTCGCCCAGATTGGACCCGAGCGCGACATACGCTTCAATCAAGTTGCCGCTCCGCCCGCGGCTCCGGTGAGAAACTTTTCCAGCAGCCGGTACGCGCGCTCGAGCGCCTCTTCGCCGCAGCTCTCATTCTTCTGGTGCGCTTGCGACTGCTCGCCGGGGCCGAAGTTCGCTGCCGGGATCCCCGCCAGAGCGAGTCGCGCCACGTCGGTCCAGGCCTGCTTCGGCTCGACCGGCACGCCGGTCACCGTGCGCAATTGCTGCAGCAGGTGATTGTCGAGAATGGCCGGCCCCGCGGGGGACTTATCCGTCACGATGCAAGTCGCATTGAATTGCCGGGCCAGGTGCTCGAGGTCGGCCACCGCCGAAGCGACGCTGCGCCCCGGCGCGAATCGATAGTTGAGATTCAATGAGCATTGCGCCGGAACGACATTGCGCCCGGTGAATCCGTCGATACGAGTCACACTCAGCACCTCGCGGAAAACGAGCTCACCGAAGCGGACCTCGCGCGCGGGAAGATGATTGAGATAAGCCAGCAGCGCGCCCGCCTTGTGAATGGCGTTCTCGCCCTGCCACGGCCGCGCGCTGTGGGCCGAGCGGCCCTCGATCGTCAGCGTCGCGTGCAATGACCCGCAGCAGCCGAGTTGCAACGCCAGATTGGTCGGCTCCAGACATAGACCCAGCGCGGCTTTCCGCAGATCGGGGCGCGCTTCGAGCAAGGGCCCCAGTCCATTGCCGTCATAGGGACCCTCCTCGCGGTCGTAAAAAGCGCAGACCAGCTCGACCGGCAGGGTGCTCTGGTCCAATCGATTCCAGAGTTCGATCATGACGCCGAGCGCGCCCTTCATATCGGAGGCGCCGCGCCCATGAACGCGGCCACCCTCGCGCCGGGCGGGAAAGTCGCCCGCCTGCAGCGGCACCGTGTCGAGGTGGCCGAGCAGCAGCACGGCGGGACGCTGGCCGGTGACCTCACCCGCGACGACCGCATTGCCATAGCGCCGCGCTCCGGGAAGCAGCGCTGCGATATGGGCCGCGAGCGCGGCCTCGTTGCCGATCGGGCTGGGAATCGCGCACAGCTCCAACGTGCGCGCCGCCAGAAGCTCCCTCACACCGAGACCCCGAAGTCGCGCAGCGCGCCATTCAATGAAGTCTTCTTGTCGGTGGACGCCGTGCGCTGGCCGATGATCAGCGCGCAGGGCGTCAGGTATTCGCCGGCCGGAAACTTCCGCGGGCGCATTCCGGGAATCACCACGCTGCGCGCGGGCACGCGGCCTTTCGAGGCAACCTCTTGTGGCCCGCTGACGTCGAAGATGGGAGTGCTCGCGGTTAGCACGACGCCAGCGCCGAGCACTGAGTCCTCCTCGACCAGCACGCCTTCGACGACCACGCAGCGGCTGCCGATGAAGCAGCCGTCCTCGATGATGACCGGCCGCGCTCCCGACGGCTCGAGCACGCCGCCCAGGCCCACGCCGCCCGAGAGATGCACGCCGCGGCCGACCTGCGCGCAAGAGCCTACCGTCGCCCAGGTATCGATCATTGACCCGGCGCCGACGCGTGCGCCGATGTTGACGTAGCCGGGCATGACGATGGCGCCTTTCTCGACGTGCGCGCCGTAGCGGACCACGCCGGGAGGCACCACGCGGAAGTCGCCCAGGTGCTGCTTGGGCGGGATCTTGTCGAAGAATTGCAGGTCGCCGGCGATGTACTTCTCGAGCGGCGCAAGAGCGAAATAAAGATTGATGGCTTGCTGGAGCCAGCCATGCACCAGCCACTCCGCGCCCTGCTTTTCGGCCACCCGCAGCGCGCCGCGGTCGAGGCGGAAAATCACCTCTCGCACGGAGGCCGCATGGTCCTCGAAGCGCCACCGGTCCGCGACCGTCTGCTCGACGATGGCCTGGGAAATGGCGGTCTGCAGCTCGCCATCGCTCGCACCCGGTCGCCTCAATCCCTCTGCCGCTGGATCCTGCATGTCGCCTCTCTAGCAGTCCCGCGCCACCCCCGCGCGCGAAAGTTGAGCCCTGTTATAAAGGGGCGCCACCGGGTGGAGGTTGCAGAAGCTGCGTCCGCCCACGGACTTGATGCTTCTGGATCAAGAGGGCCAGAGCGCGATGGCTTTTGCGCAGTCGGCCAGCGTCGGGACCATCGCGAGGCGGATGAAACCCTTGCCAGAGGGACCGAAGAAGGTGCCCGGGGCGACGATGATGTTCTGCTCCAGAAGCTTGCCCGCATACGACTCGCTGGTATGGCCGGCCGGGACCTGGACCCAGAGATAAAAAGCACCTTCGCCCGAGGCTTCGAGTTGCCGGCTGCGCAGGTGCGCGAGGAGCAGCGCACGCTTGGCAGCGAAGATGGCGCGGCGCTCAGCGACGTGCGCGTCGTCGCTCCAGGCGGCGATGGCCGCGTGCTGGACGAAACTCTGCGAGGCGACGCCGAAGTTCGCGCGCGCCTCGCGGATGACGGCGATGGTCCCGGCCTCGCCCGCCATGAAACCTGAGCGATAGCCGGTCATGCCGCTGCGCTTCGAGAGTGAATGAATGACCAGCACGTTCTTGCGCGCGATCTGCAGTGCGCAATGCGGCGGCGTGTCGATATAGAGGTCGACATAAGGCTCGTCGCAGACCACCAGGAAGCCGTGACGCGCCGCCAGCGCAAAGAGCTTCGCGTGATACTCGGGCGTGGCCGCGGCGCCGGTGGGATTGTGCGGATAGCAATCAAAGAAGAGCGAAGTGCGGGACCAGTCGCTCTCGGAGACGGCGGTAAGGTCGGGGAGAAAGTTCCGCTCGGCCGTCAGCGCCAGTGTGCGTGGCGTGCCGCCGGCAAAGAGGATGGCACGCTCATACACGGGATAAGCAGGGTCGGGATAGAAGCAGAGCGGCCGCGCGGGATCCAGGGCAATCAGCGGCAGGTGAAACAGCGCCTCCTTTGCGCCGGCGCAGGGGAGGATCTCGCGGTCGGGATCAAGCTCTAGAGAGAATCGTCTGGACAGATAGTCCGCGATCGCGCGGCGCAGCGCCGGCAATCCAGCGATCGAGGGATATTGAGAGACCTCCGGAACCGCATTGCGAAGAGCTTCGCGGATGAACGCGGGCGTCGGCTCGCGCGGGTCGCCGATACCAAAGTCATAGATGGGCCGGCCCGTCTTCACGGCCGCCTCGCGCTGCGCGTTCATCTTCTCCTGCATGTATCCAGCGAGCCGCGGCAACAAAGGGTTCATTGTGCGCGCACGTCATTGCGCAAGACGCCGACGCCTTCTACTTCCACTTCCACGCTGTCGCCCGCCTGCAGCGGCCCGACGCCCGCCGGGGTGCCGGTGGTAAAGAGATCACCGGGCTCCAGCGTCATCGCCGCGCAGACAAAGGCCAAGAGCTTGGGCAAGGGAAAGATGAAGTCCCGCGTCCGCCCGTTTTGCCGGACTTCTCCATTGACGCGGCAGATGACGGCGCGGTCGGTCGGGTCGAGGCCGGTCACGACCCACGGACCCACCGGGCAGAAAGTATCGAATCCCTTGGCGCGGGTCCATTGATTATCTGATTTCTGTAGATCTCGCGCGGTCACGTCATTGAGGCAAATCACCCCGGCGATGGCCTCGGCACACTCTTTCTCGCTCGCGCGCCGCAGCCGCTTGCCGATCACCACCGCAAGCTCCGCTTCATGGTGCACGCTGGTCGATTGCGGCGGAAGGATGATGGCGTCGCCATATCCGATCAATGCGCTGTTGGGCTTCATGAAGAGGACGGGCGACTCGGGAGGAGCGCTCCCGCCCATCTCCTTGACGTGGTCGGCGTAGTTTTTTCCCACCGCGATGATCTTCCGCCCGATACCCCAGGGCATCAGCTTCACCTCGGTAATCTTCTGCTTGCGGCCCACGCGCCGCCCTCCGCGCAGCATGGTGTCGAGTCCCGAGATCTCGTGGACCTCGTCGCCGTCGACCACGCCTTCGAGAATCTCACCGTCACGTCCCAGATATCGCGCAATCTTCATCATGATTTGAACCCCAGCACGTCTCGCATGTCGTAAAGGCCTTTGGGCTTCCCGGCCAGGAAGCGCGCCGCCCGCACCGCGCCGCGCGCAAAGTTGTCGCGGCTGGTGGCGCGGTGGGTCAACTCCAGCCGCTCGCCGTCGGCGAGGAAGTAGACGGTGTGGTCCCCGATGACGTCGCCGCCGCGTAAAGTCTGCATTCCAATGGTGCCGGGCTTTCGCGGGCCGATATCGCCGTGACGTTCGTAGACAGCGGCGCTCTGCGGGTCGAGGCCCAGCGCCTCGGCCGCGGCCTGGGCGAGATGCAGCGCGGTGCCGCTCGGCGCGTCCTCCTTGCCGCGGTGGTGCAGCTCGACGATTTCGACTTCGTAAGACGGCCCCAACGCCCGCGCTGCTTCGGCCACCAGTCGCGAGAGGACATTGACGCCGACACTCATGTTCGGCGCCATCAGTACTGGGATCTCCCGCGCGTGGCCGGCCAGCTCGGCCTTGGCCTGCGCCGAGAATCCGGTCGTGCCGACCACCAGCGCGACATTGCGCTTTGCGCAGACGGCAGCGTGGTGCAAGGAGGCGCTGGGCGCGGTGAAATCAATCACCACGTCGGCGCCGCCCGCCAGCGCTTCGTCGAGCGAGGCGCGCACGGTCACGTCGAGTGGTCCCGCGCCTGAAAGAAGGCCGGCGTCGAGGCCGATGTGCGGACTGCCCGAGCGCTCGGTGGCGCCCACCACCAAGAGGTCCCACTCGGCGCGCGCGGCATTCAGGATGCGAGCGCCCATCTTGCCCGCGGCGCCGGTGACGACGACGCGAATGGCCTGCTCGCTGGCCGGGGTACTCAAAGCAGACCGCCGTACTCGGCGAGGGCCTTCTCCACCCGGGCGGCACCCTCGGCGGAGACCGGCACGAGCGGGAGGCGCAGCTCGGGCCCGATTTTCCCCATCCTCATCAAGGCGTGCTTGACCGGCAATGGATTGGTCTCGCAGAAGAGCGCGCGGACCAGCGGCGCGAGACGCACTTGCGTGTTCTGCGCGAGCGTCAGATTGCCATCGGCGAAGGCGTCGCAGAGCATGGCCAGATCGCCGGGCGCGATATTTGCGACCACGCTGATGACCCCCTGCCCGCCCATCGCCAGGGTCGCGAGCGTGAACATGTCGTCGCCCGCCAGGATCGAGAGGTTGTCGGCGCCCGCGGCCCGGATCTCGGCGACACGGGCGATGTTGCCACTCGCCTCCTTCACGCCAATGATTCCCGGGATCCGGGCGCAGCGCGCGATGGTATCGGCCAGCATATCCACGCTGGTCCGCGAGGGGACATTATAGATGATGATTGGAAGTCCGCCCTGCTGCGCGACGGCGTCGTAATGGCGAACCAGGCCTTCTTGAGTTGGCTTGTTGTAATAAGGCGTGACGATCAGCGCGGCGTCGGCGCCGGCGTCGCGGACCCGCTTGACGTTCTCGATGGTGCCGCGGGTGCCGTTCGTGCCGCAGCCCGCAATCACCGGCGCGCCGCGGCCGTGGGTGCGCGCCGCTTCGACGCAGATTTCGACGACCCGGACCAGCTCGTCCTGGCTCAAGGTCGCGCCCTCGCCGGTGGTGCCGCAAGGGACCAGGGCGTCAGTGCCTTTCTCGAGCTGCCACTCGGCGAGCGCGCGTAAGGCTTTCTCGTCGACCGCGCCGTCCTTGAACGGCGTCACGAGCGCGACCATCGATCCGGCGAGCTTCAGCATAGGCGGCTCCGGCTGCAGGTATTCAAGGAGGCGCGCACTCTAGTCGCCGCTCGTGTGCCTCGCAACGCTCCCTTGCTGCAGAAGCCAATCCGGAGTCGATTCCGCGCAACGGCCGTGCAGGGACCGTGCGTAGGCGCAGCCCCTGCGGAGAGAAGTGCCTGGCTAGACTGGACGACAATGCCACTCAGTTAAGGAGGCCTTTCATCTGTGCCACGAACGCCGCAGGAGGATCTCGCGCGAACCGTCCGCAAGCGCGCATCCGTTCCTCGCCAGTCGAGAAAGGACCAGCCGCCTCTCCTTCAGGCTGCGCTGACTGTTTCGCCCTCGGTAGGGGTAGGTCAGCACCGTGGCCCATCGCCATACCTCGCGCGGGGAGGTCCGTTCGAGATCCGCCGTTTTCCGCGGTAGGGCCCAGCCGCGCGATGGAGAGAAGATCTCCTGCGCGCTTGCGGGCTAGACCGGGGGGATCTCCAGCGCGCGCGAGCCGCCTTAGAGACCGTGGGGGTCGGCGAACGAGTTGCGGAGCCCCCCAGCAACCACGCCGATGCGCAACCCCCGCCAGGGGGTGAGCACCTGTCTGAGGGCGACGACCCCCACGGTCTCTAAGGCGGCGTTCGTTGCAGAGAGAGAAGGCGCTGCCAACTGATCGGCATCGTGGCGAGCTAGACGGTCTCGCCGCGCACCAGGTCATCGAGCGATTCCCGCTGGCGAACGATGCGCCAGGAGCGGCCGTCGACCAGCACTTCGGCGGGGCGTGGGCGGGCGTTGTATTGCGAGGCCATCGACATGCCGTAAGCGCCGGCGCTGCGCAGCACGAGCAGATCGCCAGTCTCGAGCGTGGGCAACCGGCGGCGCTTCGCCAGCACGTCCGCGCTCTCGCAGACGGGGCCGACCACGTCGACCAGCTCGGCAGGCTTGCGCGGGCGGCCGACCGGCTCGAGCTCGTGGTGCGCGCCATACAGCGCCGGCCGGAGCAGGTCATTCATGCCCGCGTCGACCACTACGAAGCGCCGCGCGCCCGCGCCCCGCTTGCGCAGCAGCACGCGCGTCAGCAGCACGCCTGCGTTTGCGACCAGGAGTCGGCCCGGCTCGAAGATCACTTTCACGTCGAGACCGCGCAGCACCTTCGACAGCGCCTCGCCGTATTCGCTCGGAGAGGCCGGGGCTTTGCTTTCGCCATAGGGAACCCCCAGGCCGCCTCCCATGTCGAGCCGCTCGATGGAGTGGCCGTCCCGTCGCAGCCTCTCGACCAGCGCGCGCAACTTCAGCGCCGCCTCGACGAATGGCTTGACCTCGGCGACCTGCGAGCCGATGTGGCAGGCGACGCCGACGATCTGCAATCCGGACAACCCGGCGGCCTTGCGATAGGCGGCTCGCACCCGGGCCGCCGGCACGCCGAATTTCGAGGTCGACAGCGCGGTGGCGATATACGGATGCGTTCGCGCGTCGACGTCCGGATTGACGCGGATCGCGACCCGCGCGCGCGTCTTGCGGAGCAGCGCGGCCTCGGAGAGCTGGATCAGCTCCTCTTCGCTCTCGCAATTGAACTGGAAAATACCGGCCTTCAGCGCAGCATCGAGCTCGTCGCGGCGCTTGCCGACGCCGCTGAAGACGATGCGCGTGACGTCGGCCCCTGCCTTGAGCGCGCGAAAGAGCTCGCCGCCCGAGACGATGTCGAAGCCGAAGCCTTCCTTCGCAAGCAGCGAGAGCACCGCCAGGTTGGGCAGCGCCTTGACCGCGAAGCAGGCCAGGTGATCGAGCCTGCGCAGCGCGGCGTGGAAGACGCGCGCGTGCCGCTGCAGCGTGGCTGTCGAATACACGTAGGCGGGCGTGCCGACTTCTTCGGCGAGCTCGGCCAGGGGGACTTCCTCGCAGTAGAGCTCGCCCCCCTTGCGCTCGAAGTGGTTCACGGCAGCGGACCCGCGTCGGCAGCCGCCCGGCCTGCATCCGCTGTGGGCGCCTCGGTTTGCAGCACTTCGGGCGGGCGCGGCGGGCCCTTGACCCCGCACACGGCGAGTCCGGAAGTGGCCAAAAGCGCGAGAGTCCGCAGCAGTCGCAGCGAGGGCGGCGCGCGCCGCATGGCTAGAAGGGAATCGCCATGATCAGCCGCGCCGCGTGCGCAATGCCGGGCGTCACGGTCGAGCCGGTCAGGTTGTTGTTGAAGCCAGCGAGAGGCAGCAGCAGTCCGTAGGCGAGCCCGGTGTGGAAGCGGTCCGAGGTGTCGTAGGTGATGCCGACGTTCGCCTCGACGCCCAGCGCCTTGGAGCCACTGGGTCCGCTCGGGGTGTTCTCCGCGTACCAGGACTGCGCGTACATGACCGACGCCATCAGCTCAAAGCCGGTGTCGTTGCCGCCGGCGCTCTTGCGGCCAGTGGGCCGGTAGCGGAACGAGGGCTTCACGTACCAGGCCGAGCTGACCGCGGTGACCAGGTTGCGGAAGAGGATCATGTCGACATTGAAGGCGCGATTGAAGACGAAGTTGTTCACCCGGCCATGCGAGTTGTCGAGGTTGCTGAAGTCGATGTGGTTGCCGTCGATGTCGCCCGGGCCCGCTGAACGGTAGACCGATGGGCCGCCGGTCGCGTTGGGCTGCGGGTTTCCCTGCGGACCGCCCGAGCGCCAGGGGCGCGCGCCGAAGCCGTTCGCGCCCTTGTCACCAGAGGCGCCGCCCAATTCCAGGCCGATCAGCAAGGCGTCGGCAGGAAAGAGCGCGACATCGCTCTGCAACGCGCCGCCGACCTGTGCGTAGGTGACCGGCTGCTGCAGCGCAAGCACCAGGTTCGGATCGAGTCCGATGAGGAGTTCGCGGTTCTGGTGGGTTCCAATGCTTCCGAAGGTAGTGGCGATCTCCGCGTCGAGGCGGAACTTGCGCTTGCGGAGCGAGACGAAGACGTCGGGCTGGTAGATTTGGCCGGAGCGGCGGACCACTCGCGCGCGGGCAATGCCGGAGCCGCCCAGCGTGCCGACGCCGTTGTCGGCGTTGACGTCGAGCGAGCCCTGCACGGGCGTGTCCCAGTTCTGGGTGCGGCGGTCGAGAAGCAGCCCGTAATTGAGCACCCACCCATTGGCGTCGAGCTTGCGCTTCGCGTCCTCGGGAGTGTCGAGGTGCGTGATCTCGACCGCGATGCGGTACCCGTCATCCAGCGTGTCGAGGTCCACGGCGCGGCCCAATTCGCCGTGCTCGCCGGTGGTGCCCTGCCCCTTCGACAGCAGGTCGAACATGGCGGTGAGGTGGTGGCCCTTGAACTCGCGCGGTGCGAAAGCGACCCTGTCGTAGGTGTCGCCGTAGTCGCAGTCGAGGCAATTACCGTCGTTGTGCAGGATACCGAGGCCCCAGTGGTAGCCCATGCGGCCAAAGAGGATTTCGCCGACCTGCGTGTTGACGCGGCCCCAGAGACGCTTGACGTGCACCGCCTCGGCGGCGCGGCCTTTGGCGAAGATGGCGAGCGGCGTGTACGGATCGATGTAGTTGTCCGAGATCGGATCCGAGCCGAGCAGGATGTTGTCGAAGATGTCGAGCTGCGTGTAGATGGCCAGGTCTTCGCTGACCTCGAGGGTGGGCTCGAAGCGGAAGCGGAAGTTCGCGTCCGATTGGGACTTGTTGCCGTTGTCGGCACCGATGAACGGCGAAGGGAAGGTCGTGTAGCCCGCCGGGTCGGCGCCGCGGCCAAGCGTGAGGTTGTGGAAGAACTCGCCGCGCAGACGCAGGTAGCCGTGCGGCTGGAAGAGATTGACGCGCTGCTTGAGCTGCTCGACGGCCTCGCTGTCCTGCACGCGCGCCTGCGAGTCCTGCTCGACCCAGGCGGTCTCCTGCTTCACCTCGTCCTTGGTCTTTTGCAGCTCGCGCCGGACTTCTTCCATGACCTGCCGGCGGAACTCTTCCGAGTCAAACGAAGGAGCGGTCTTGACCGCGGCTGCCTCGGCAGGAGCGGCGGCCGATTGGGAGCCGGTCGCAGGCGTCGCGGCGGTGTCAGGGGACGAGGGCGCAGCAGCCGTGCCGGAGGCGCCGGTTTTGGCCGAGGGAGAGTCTACGGCGTCCGTCCCCCGGTTCGTCTTCGCCTTGGCGGCTCCCTTCTTTGCGTTTGTTTTCGCCGCGGCGGCCGGCTCGATCTGGGCAAGTGCCGGCACGGCGGCGAGGCAGAAAATGGCGGCGAGCGCGGACGAGCGGTGCATGAGGAACACCCGGGGGAGCAGAGCGGTGGACAGAGGGCCGCGCGAGTAGCATGCGGGTTCCGCTCGGTCAAGGAAGTGCGGAGGCTGCGGCTGCGCGTGGCGAGGAACGGCGCGGGCCTCAGGCGCTACGCCTCAGGCAGGTGCCGTTCCCGCCGCAGCGCTTTACGGCTTGACCCTCCGGTGCGGCGCCCCGATTATCGGCCATCCGTGCGCTTCCCCTCCTCGATGATGCTCGCCTGCCCGGTTCTGCGCGGCAGCACCGCGGGCCAGGGATTGCCTCGCAAGGGTGGTGGCGGAACCTGCTCGAGCGGTGCCAGTCGATGAATCTGGTCTTCGTCCTGCTGCTCGTCGCCGCACTGGTTGCCGGGGCAATCAAAGGAGACGTCCGCGCCGTCGGCCAGGGCGCGTTCGATGGCGCGGCCCAGGCAGTCACGCTCTCCATCGGGCTCGTCGGCGTGATGGCACTGTGGCTCGGCCTCCTGCGCATCGCCGAAAAGGCCGGCCTGGTAGAAAAAATCGCCCGCGCAGCGCGGCCCATCTTCCGCCCTCTCTTCCCCGGCGTGCCCGACGGCCACCCTGCCATCTCGGCGATGCTGCTGAACATCGCCGCCAACATGCTGGGACTCGGCAACGCCGCCACACCCTTCGGCATCAAGGCGATGGAAGAGTTGGAGAAGCTGAACCCCACGCCCGGCACGGCCACGAACGCGCAGGTGCTCTTCCTTGCCATCAACACTGCGTCGATCCAGCTGGTGCCGACCACGGTGATCGCGCTGCGCGCGTCGGCACACTCGAGCGATGCCGCCGTGATCCTGCTGCCAACGCTGGGCGCCACCGCCTGCGCGCTGGTCATGGCCATCACGGTGGCCAAGCTGCTGGAGCGGGTGTGGAAATGATCTTCCGGGAGCGACGATGATCAAGCTCGTGGTCGAGACCGCATCGGGCTGGATCCTGGCGCTGCTCATCGTCGGAATCCCGCTCTACGGGCTGCTCAAGGGCGTCAAGGTCTACGAAGTCTTCGTCGAGGGCGCGAAGGAAGGCTTCAGCGTCGCGCTGCGGATCATTCCGTTCCTGGTCGCCATCCTCGCGGCGGTGGGCGCCTTTCGCAGCGCCGGCGCGATGGACGCACTGGCTTCGGTGCTCGCTCCTCTCACCACCCGCATCGGCCTGCCGCCCGAGGTGCTGCCCATCGCACTGGTGCGGCCGTTCTCGGGCTCGGGCTCGCTGGGCCTGCTCGGCAACGTCTTCGCGACCCCGGGGCTCGGCCCCGACTCGTACGCCGGCCGCCTGGGATCCATCCTGCAAGGCTCGACCGAGACGACCTTCTACGTTCTCAGCGTCTATTGCGGCTCGGTTGGCATCGTGCGCTACCGACATGCGCTCGCGGCGGGGCTCGCCGCCGATGCGACAGGGCTGGCCGCGAGCATGGTGATCGCGCGCCTGCTGTGGGGCTGAAGAAGAACGCGCAGACGCTTGCGCGCACGCCCCAACTCGCTAAGGTGCGCCGCGATGAGAACTCTCCCTGTCCTGCTCGCGCTGGTTGCGCTCACCTCTTGCAAACGGCGCAGCGAAGACGAGGCGGCCCGCAAGCGCATCTTCTCGCCCGAAGAGCCCATCGGCGCTGCCGCCGAGGCCCGGGAACAGCTCGACCCGCGCCTCATCGAGAGCGACCCCGCGCTGGCGCACCGCGTGCTGCACATGCCGCAAGCCGAGGTGGCCGAACGTCTCGGGGCCCACCGCGCCCAGACGCGCGTGCAGTTCGCCTGGTTCCGCGGCCCTGGTCTCGCTGACGGCGGATCTGAGGTGTCGCTCTCCGAGGAGACCACGCTCGCCGATGGACCGCACGGCGACTACTCCATCCGCCTCTCCAACGATCACAACCAGGGCTTCGAAATCCTCTGGATCAACGGACAGGCGCTGGTGAAGAGCCTGTACGGCCCGTTCCGCAAGCGGCGCACCGACCGCACCGATCCGGCCCGGGTCCGCGAGCAGGCCATTGCGGCGCTGCCCTCGTTCGACCGGCTCGCGCGGGGCCTCAAGCTCAAGCTCGACGGTGAGACCAGGAGCGAAGGCCGGCGCGCGCTGCGCTTTAGCGTGACCGGCTTTGGCGCGAGGCCGCAGCCGAAGGAAGCCGGCGATCTTCCGCCGGCCGAGTTCCCGAGCACGCCGAACCAGGGAGGCAAGCCCGGGGTTCCTGATCCCGACACCGCGCGGCGGCTCGAGCTCTGGCAGCAGGAGGAGCCCATCTCCGTCAGCGGCACGGTGCTGGTGGACGCTGAGACCGCGGCCCCGCTGGGCTGCGACCTTCAGGGGCGGTTCAAGGTCGAGTCGAACAGCAAGGCAGGCCCCGCGGCCGAGCTTGATCTGCACTCGGTGCTGACGACGCACGCCATCGGAAAGGACCCGGACTTGAAGGAGCCGAAGTTCGAGCCCGAGCCATCGACCGCGCATGCGGTGAAGGACCCGCTGCGCTTCCTCGGCAAGCTGCCGGTGGCGCCGGGCGCGGCTTCCACCGAGGAGCCTGCCGTCGAGGAGGAAGACGACAAGGCCGACGAGGAGCCTGCGGCCACGCCGGCCCCGGCCGAAAAGGAGACAGAGAAGGCAGGCTCAAAGGGGCATTGACCGGCCAGTCACCAGCAGAAACGAGCTTGCGCCGCCGCCGACCGCCCAGCAGCCAATCTATCATGGACGCAGTGCTGAGCGAATTGCTGCAGGACCGGGTTGCGCCACTCAATCAGCAGCCTGTCATCGAGACGCGCGCTTTCGTCTTGCTCTGGCTGCAGGGCCAGCGGCGCATCCGCGAGAACGTCGCCTTCGCCCACGCCCAGCGCCGCGCCAACGAGCTTGGCAAGCCGCTCCTGGTCTACGAGGGCCTGCGAAACGACTACCCCCACGCCAGCGCGCGCATCCACCGCTTCATTGTCGACGGCGCCCAGGACAACGCGCGCGACTGCGAGGAGCAAGGCGTCGCGTATGCCTTCTTTCTCCAGACCCCGAAGACGCCGCGTGGCGTTCTGCATGCGCTCGCGGCGCGCGCAGCGCTGGTGGTCACCGATTGGCTGCCGACCTTCATCCATCCCGGGCAGACCCGAAGGCTGGCCGAGCGCGCGTCCTGCCTGGTCGAGGCTGTGGACGCAGCGGGCTCGGTGCCCCTCTCGGTCTTTCCCACGGCGCAGATCGGCGCCCGCACGGTGCGGCCGCGGCTCTGGAAAGCGGTGGTGCTTCGCTCCGTGCCGAGGGTGCCCGCGAAAGTGAAGAAGCCAGCGCGCTTCGACTGGGGCTTCGACCCGTTGCGCGCACCGTGGAATGACGTCTCGGGCGTGCCAGAGCACCCCGCGCCAGTCCCGGGCGTGCGCGGCGGACGGGCGTCTGGACTTGCGCACCTGCAGGAGTTCATTCAGCACAAGCTGAATGGCTATGCCGAGAATCGCAACGAGCCTTCGTCGGGAAGTTCAAGCTGGATGTCCCCCTGGCTTCACTTCGGCTTTGTCGGCGCCACTGAAATCGCGCTCGCGATCAGGGCCGCGAAGGCGCCGAAGCAGGACGAGGAAAGCTATCTGGAAGAGCTGCTGGTCCGCCGCGAGCTGGCGCTCAATTTCTGCGCGCGGGTGAAGGACTACGGCTCCATCAAGGCGCTGCCGGCCTGGGCGCAGAAGACGTTGGCGACCCACGAAGCGGACCCGCGCCAGCTCGTCTCCCTCGAGGGACTGGAAGCGGCGCGCAGTCCCGACCCGGTGTGGAACGCCTCGCAGCGGCAGCTGCTCGAGGAGGGCCGCATCCACGGCTACATGCGCATGCTCTGGGGCAAGAATATCATCACCTGGAGCAAGAACGCGGGCGAGGCGCTGCGCCACATGTCGCAGCTCAACGACAAGTATGCGTACGACGGCCGCGACGCGAACTCCTGGGCCGGTTTCCAGTGGTGCCTGGGAATGCACGACCGGCCCTTCCCCGAGCGGGCCATATTCGGCGTGGTCCGGTCGATGACTTCAGCCTCGGCGATGCGCAAGCTGGACCTCGCTCCGTATCTCGCCAGATTCGGTGTGTCGAAAGATTGATCCGGCCGCGAACTCGTGGTGTCTCTAGGTGCGTCGGCCGGGGAAGAGCCTGGTCCAGCAAAACGCTTGTCGAAAAATTGATCTTCGCTGAATGGGGCGTAAGCAGAGGGCAACTCCGCGACGACCCAGGAGAGGTAACCCAGTCATGAGCAACAAGTCCTCCTCGACCACGATCACGGCCACCGAGGTGCGCGAGATGCTGTGCACCGCCGCCCAGAGACTCAGCTCCCGCGAAGAGAAAGCAATGCGGATGCGCAGCGGGGTCGGTCTCGGCAACGGTGAGGCCCTGCCCAGGCGCGGACAGGAGAGCCCGGAAGCGCGCGCCGAGCTCATGGCGCTCGAGCTGGAACTGGTCCGCAAGGTCGCGGCCCGCAGGGGCATGGCGACCGGTGAGGCTCCCAAGGCGGGCGCTTCGGTGCGCACCAAGGAGAAGGACAAGATCATCCGGGCGTTGCGCCGGCTGAAGTAGCTCGGTTGCCGAAGTTCGCGCTGCTGCTTGCAGCGCTCGCGACGTTCTCTGGATCAACAGACGCGGGCGCGGCTGGCACCCTTGGCTATGGCCCTGAACGTCTCCAGCCCGTTCCCGATTCGGCCGATCCTTTGGTCGATGCCGCGGCTGTCGTCCCCGGGCTGATCGTCACGCTGGCCTACGCCTCTTCTGACAATTTCATCGGGCGACCGCTCTACCCTCCGGACCTGCCGTGCCTGCTGCGCCGGAGCGTCGCGGAGCGGCTGGCGGTCGCTGCCCGCGCGCTTGCATTGCAGCAGCTTCGATTGATCGCCCGGGACTGCACGCGTCCACAAAAGATTCAGGAGCAGCTCTGGAAAGCGCATCCGCACGCGGGCGCGGTGGCGGATCCAGCGCGCGGAAGCTTGCACGCGCGGGGGGTCGCGGTGGATCTTTCGCTGGCGGATCTCTCGGGTTCGCCAGTCGCGCTCCCGACTGCATTCGATGCCTTCGGCCCCGCCGCGGCTGCCGCTGCGCCGCTCCCTGAAAGCCCCGAGCGCGCCCACCGCGAGGCGTTGAAGCGCGCCATGCACGACGCCGGCTTCCGGGTGAATCCGAAAGAGTGGTGGCACTACAGCAGGCTGTGGGGTTGGCGTTGGCCTCTGGCACATCCCGAGCGATTCCGTCCGCGTTGAGGGGTGATGAAGAGCTGCGCTCCGCGGCCTCCGGAGGCAAGGTTCGCGTTATGATCGCTCAATGCACGGACCGGTCGTTCTTCTCCTTCCCACCACCTCCTATCAAGCGGAGGACTTCCTCGCGGCCGCGAAGAAGATCGGCGTCGAGGTGCTGGCCGTCTCGGACCGCTGCCCGGTGCTGGCGGAGGAGTGGACCTTAGGCCCGCTCCCGGTGAAGCTGCGCGATGCCGAGGTCGCGGCGGCCCGCATCGCCGGGGAAGTGGCCGCGCAACGGCCGGTTGCCGTGGTCGGCGTCGATGATCAAACCGCGCTGATTGCTGCGCTTGCGGCTGCGCATCTGGGCCTTCCGCACAACCCGCCCGACGCCGTCCGGGCCGCGCGCAACAAGGACCAGACCCGCGCGCGCCTCCAGGAGGCCGGCATCCCGGTTCCACGCTGGCAGACGTTTGCGCTCGGTGAGCTGCCGCAAGACGTCAGCTTTCCCTGCGTGATCAAACCGCTTTCTCTCTCCGGCAGCCGCGGCGTGATGCGGGCGAACGATGCCGCCGAGCTCGAAGTGGTGCTGTCGCGCTTGACCCGCCTTCTGCGCACGCCGCAGCTCGCGGTGCGCCGCGACCCATTGCTGCAGCGGGTGCTGATCGAAGACTTCATTCCCGGTCCCGAGGTCGCGCTCGAGGGCCTGCTGACCGATGGCGCGCTCCACGTCCTCGCACTCTTCGACAAGCCCGACCCGCTTGACGGCCCCTTCTTTGAGGAGACGCTCTACGTGACGCCCTCGCGCCACTCGCCAGCCCTCCAATCGGCGATCGCCGAGTCGGTGACTGGCGCCGCGCGCGCGCTCGGCCTGCGCGAGGGTCCGGTGCATTCCGAGCTGCGCCTCTCTCCCGAGGGCCCGCGCATCCTGGAAGTCGCGGCGCGGTCGATCGGCGGACTCTGCGGACGCACGCTGCGCTTCGGCCTGGGCGTGACGCTGGAAGAGTTGGTCCTGCGGCATGCGCTGGGCCTGAAAGCCGCGCCACCGCCCCGCGAGCTGGGAGCCGCGGGGGTGCTGATGCTTCCCATCCGCAAGGCAGGCCTGCTGCAGGAAGTGCGCGGGCTCGACGCGGCGCGGGCGGTTCCGCTGATCGAAGACGTGGTGATTACCGCGCACCTGCGCGAGGAGCTGGTTCCGCTGCCCGAGGGCAGCAGCTATCTCGGCTTCGCCTTCGCGCGCGGCGAGACTCCCGAGGCCGTGGAGCGCGCGCTCCGTGCGGCCGGCTCCTGCATCGAGACGGTCGTCTCGCACAAGCTTGCCTGAACCCGTCGCTTCCTTAAGGAGCCCAGGTTTGCGCTCTTTCTCCCTGCAAGGAACGCCGCTGAAGATCTCAAATGACGTCACCGCGCGAGGTATGGCGATGGGCCAGGTTGCCAACTCCCCCGAACGAGGGCTAACCCGTTCGGCGCAGCCTGAAGAAGGAGAGAAGGCCAATTCTTTGTCGACTGGCAAGGAACGGATGCGCGCTTTCGGACGGTTCGCGCAAGAACTTCATCGCGCGCGAGCCGCAGGAGGAGCGTGGGGGTCGACGAGGAATTCGCGACGCCCCTTGCAACCCAAGTCTCATCCCGCAACCCCGGTCAGGGGCGGCGCGTATGTCTCAGGGCGGCGACCCCCACGCTTCTCCTGCGGCGTTCGTTGCCCAGGAAAGACCTCTTTAACTGGGTGGCATTGTTGCGTTAGCCCGAGCGTGATCTTAAGCGGTCGCCGGCTTGTCAATCGGGCCATATCCTGCGCGCGGCCTCCTCGAGCGACACCAGCGCAGCGCGCTCTTTCAATGAAACCAGCAGGGCGCGCAATCTCTTCAACTTCAATGCAGCGGGCGTGCGCAGTCCGGGCTGCACGCCCGCGAGCGCAGGCGGCGCGTCTGTCGCATCCAACGCATCGATGCCGTGCAACTCCAGGTTGAAGTGCCCGCCGGCGAACGCGCGAGTCGCCAGCGCCGCGGAAACCGAAGGAGCCACGCCCACCGCGACCGTTCCGATGAGCGGCAGCCGGAGGAGCGGCAGCGTAGCCACCGGTAGCTCGCGCACGCCTTCGCGCAAATGAGGCCGCCGCCGCGCGAACAGTTGCAGCGGCGAGCCCAGGATGCTGTGGCTTCGGCGCCCCCGCAGCGCGTGCAATCCCATCGCCGCCGCCTTGGCTGCGTAGTAGAGCGGCGACGGCAACAGTGAACTGTCATAGCGATATCCGCGCGCCGCAATCACCCCGAGCAATGCTTTCGAGAGCGTGTATCCCGGGGCACGAAACCCCCGCGGGCGCGCGCCCACCGCGGCGAAGATGGCGTCTTCAGCGAGCGCGAGATCCCGGTCAATGTCAGCAGGCGGCTTCCGTGACAGCGCGTAATCGTGCGCGAATGAATGCGAGGCGATCTCGTGACCCGCCTGCGCCGCGGCTTTGATGCCAGTCGTCGAGAGTGAGAGTTCGAGTCCAATGACGAAGAAGGTGGCCGGAATCTCCAGTTCGGCAAAGAGCGCGCAGAGCCGCGACACGGCGACCTCGGGCACCGCCCGCAGCGCTGCATCATTGAGTTGCAGCGGCAACCCATGGATGGCCGCATAGCAGCCGAGCCCGTCGAGATCGACGGAGACCGATGCGATCACGGCGCCCGGCGGGACTCTTCCTGCAGGTAGAAGATGTCGTCCTGTACAGTGGCCAGGTCGCCCGCGTCGGGCCGCAGGTCGAGATAGCGCTTGAACTCCGCGATGGCTTCCTTGCGGCGCCCGTCGTCCTTGTACATGTAGCCAAGTTCGTGGTGCGCCACGGCGTCGGCCGGGTCTAGCTGAGCGCCGCGCCGCAACGCGTCCATCGCCTTGCTCTTGCACCCCTTGCAGTCCTTGTCCTTGTACGCAATGCCGAGCTTGCTCCAGACGTTCGGGAGACTCGAGTCCTGCGCCAGCGCCTTCTGGAAGTCGCGAATGGCGCCGTCGAGGTCGCCCGATTGCTGCTCGGAGTCGCCGACCTCGGCCCAGACGCGCGCTCGCTTCGGGTCCAGATCGGCCGCCTTCTTGAATGCATTCACGGCCTCGTTGAATCGATTCTCGACGGTGAGGTTTTGCCCCAGGTGTTCCCAGGTATCGGCGCTCTTCGAGTCCTTGTCGATGCTCTTCTGGAACGATTCTATCGCGTCCTGGACTTGCTGCCCCTGCTCGTAGATGAGGCCCAGGTGATAGAGGTATTCAGCATTTTCGATATCGAGTTCAACCGCGCGCTTCGCGATATCAATCGCCTCGGCCAGCTTCTTTTGACCCGCGAGCGCCCGGGCAAGAAAGAACTGCCCCTCGGCATACCGATCATTCATCAGCACAGCTTGCCGCAGCTGCGACTCCGCACCCTCGAAGTCGCCGCGCTCGACCAGGATGGCGCCGAGCCGCGAGCGGTAGCGCGGATCCTTGCCGTCAATCTTGACCGCCTTCTGCAAGGCCGCCAGCGCCGTGTCGGACTCGCCGGCCCGGCGCAGCAGGGAGCCGTATTCGTATTGCAGCGAGGCGTCATTATCGACTTCGGCCAGCGCTTTTTCCAGCTCGACCCGGGCCGCCTTGAGGTCGCCCATTCCGGCCAGGGTCTTGCCCAGACCAGCGTGCGCCTGCGGATCTTCCGGATCCTTCTGCAGCGCACTCGCGAAGGCTTCGCGCGCCTGCTGCTTCTCGCCGATCGCGAGCGCCAGATCGCCTGCGGCTTCGTCCTCGACCGAGGTGCGGCCGGTCGACTTGAGCGCGGTCGCCAGCCGCTCCTGCGCTTTGTCCTTGTCGCCGCGAGCGAGGAAGATCTGGCCTTCGGCCGCGAGCGCCTCGGCCAGGTCCGGCCGGCGCGAAAGCGCGCGCTCGTAATCCTTGAAGGCCTCGTCTCCCTTGCCAATCGCCTCCGCGACACGCCCCTGCAGATAGATGAAATGCGCGTTCTGATTGTCCTTGGCGACCGCCTCGTTGATGCGCTTGTCGGCGTCGAGCAGGCGGTTGGTGCCCAGATAAGCCCGCGCCGCGCCCGCCAGGCCCGCGGAGGTGGAATTGCCCGACGCGATCGCGGCGTCGAACTGCTTGGTGGCCTTTTCCCATTCGCGGCGGGAGTTGCGGAATTCGCCGTAGGCCTCGCGGATCTCCGCCGAGGCAGGGTCGAGCGCGACCGCGCGTTCGTAGGCGGCCTCGGCCTCCTTGTTGAGGTGGTTCACCGCCATCAGCCGCCCGCGCAGCATGCTCGCGCGGCCCTCCTCGGTGGCGTCGAGCGACTTGCGCACGTCGGTCTGCAGCTCTTTGTCGAGCAGGTCCGCGGCGGACTTGACATCGCCTCGCCGCAGTTCGACGTCGGCGAGCTCGATCAACGCGCGGCCGTTGCCCGGCGACTTCTGCAGCGCCTTCTCCAGGAAGCCGGCAGCCTCGGGCAGCTGGCCCTTCTGCCGCGCCACCAGCCCGCGCAGCAGCAGCAGCTTGGCAGAATCGCCACCCCTGCCTTTGAGCGCGTTGTCGAGCACCTGCGCCGCGCGCGGCTGCTCGCCGCCGAGGAGGAGCGACTGCGCAAAGAGATACAGGGACTCCAGGTCCGCCTCGGGCCGGTCGCCGAGCGACGCGAGCACAACCTTTGCCTTGGCGATGTCGCCGCTCGCCAGCGCGTAGGCGCCGCGAGCGCGATTTTGCGCCCAGCCATTCGACTTGATCTTTTCGATCACGCGCTTTGCCTGATCCCAGTCGCCGCCGACCTGGTTGTAGTTGAGCTTCAGCTCCGACGCCGAGAGCACGAAGAACGCTCTGACGTCCTCGTCGTCAGGCAGCACGCCGACCAGCTGGGCCGCCATTCCGAGCGCTTCGCGGGCAGCCGCGAAGCTGCCGTCCGCGAGACGGTCCATTCCCTTTTCGATGACCTTGGTCTCGGTCGCGGTCGCAGCCTTCTTGGAGGAAATGTACCTGTTCATCCAGAACATGCCGGCGGGAGTGCGGCGCGCGCGAAAGCCAGCCACCGCGAAGACCAGCAGCGCGAGCCCGAACACGGTCGCGCCCAGCACGCGCGGGTTGCGCAGCCGCTGGTGCACGTTTGCGACGAGCGGGCCAGCGCGGCTCCCGAAACCGGGCCGGCTTTCGCGGCCGTCCTGGCGGCGTGCGCGCGCCTCGCGATCGCGCAGCTTGCGCTCCTCGCGCACCTGCTCCTTCTCCTTCTTCTTGCGCTCCTTCTCTGCCTTCTTCGAACCGTCCTTCGCCGCGGCGGCCCCTTCGATGCCGCCATCGCGAATCTCCAGATCGAGCGACAGATCCTCGTCGGCTCTCCGCGCGGGCGGCGTGGAGACCGCAAGCATCGGGGGCGGGGGCCGCTTGGGCTTGTTCCCCTTCTCGACCGTCTCCGGCTTGCCCGCCGTCTGGCCAGAGGAGCGAAGCGCGTTGTCGTCTACCGGAAGGAGAGCGGTCTCCTCATCGGGCTTGTCATCAACGAAATCGAGCAGGTCGGTCCGCGCCGGCGGTGGCACCGAGAAGGGCGGAGCGCGGGGCGGTCGGGGCGGCGGCTCGTCGACCAGGTCAAAGGAGATGCCGGGCTCGTCGGAAACCAGCGCCGGTTTCGCGGCAGCCGGCGACGACTCGGAAACGTCAACCGCGAAGATGTCATCCATCGACGAGGGGGTGGAATCCGACGTGGGCGTTGGCGCCTCGACAGGGAAGTCAAGGCCGCGAGAGGGAGGCGCTCCGACCGGGAAATCCAGGTCCGGATCCATCGCTGCCGGGACGTCCGGCCGGTCCGCCGCCGCGTCCGGGGGACTGTCGAAATCGGGGACGTAAGTCTCGCCGCCGGCCGGCGTTTCCTGGGTCGGCGCGGGCGGCATCTGGAAGGAGTCGGGAGGCTCAGGTGCGAGGGCAGGCGGCCTGGAAGGGCCGGGAGGCCGGAAGGCCGGGCGCGCGGGCGACGAGGAGCCATCGTCGAGACCAGGGAGCGGCACCGCGCCGAAGTCGAGGGGCGGCGGCGCCGAGAGGGGCGGCGGCGGAGGCGGCGTTGCGCGCGGTGGCGACGTCGGCGGTCCCGGAAGCGGCGGCCGGAAATCCACCGAAGTCGTCTCGAGGGACGGTTCGTCGAAGGCTCCCGGCAGGGGCACCGCGCTTTGGAGCGAAGGCGGCGCGCCGGCCTCCGATTGTCCGCCGCCCGGCAGTGGAACGGCGGGGGAAGGAGGCTGCGACGCAGCCGGCTTGGGCGGCATCGACTTTGCGCCCGCCTGCCCCGGCAGCGGCACCGGCGAGCCCTTCACGACTTTGCCCGTGTCGCCCGGCTTCGGCTTGTGCACGATGAATGGCGTCTTGCAACGCGGACACTTGATGGAGAGGCCGGCGGGCGGGATGCGCGCGTCGTCCAGCTCGTAGGCGGCAGGGCAATTTGGGCAGCTGATCTTCACTCAATCCTCGGCGTACTCGAAGCGCTGCTTGAGGGCGAGATAGGTTGAATAGGTGTCGGCGACGACCTCGCCGGCCCCCCTGCGCGTCTCGGCCAATCGCGCTGCCAGCACCCGCCGCACGATGGTGTGCGCCTCCTCGTCGGGCAGGCCGGCGAGTTCCGCGAGCTGTTGCACGTTCAGCGGATCGTGTTGTTCCTGCAACTCCACATACGAAAGAAAATCGTTCATGAGCGCATCCGGTCCCATCGCCCAGCGCTCGCCTTCGATCGGAACCAGTAACCCGCACCGCTCGAAGCTTCTTCCAACCCGGCGCGCCTCGTCTCCCGAGAGGCCCACCCGCGCGATGAGCTTTGCCAACGACAGATCTGCAGGCAGCAGACGGCGGCCCTGGCGGTCCGGCGCCTCGGCGTGCGTGCGTAAAAGCGACAGCACCCGCGCCGCTCCCGACCGGCTCATCAAGGCCTGGATCTGCCGGTCGGCCTCGCGCAGCCGCGATGAGAGGCGCTTCATCAGCCGCACCGCGATCTCGCCGTTCTTGTGCACCAGCGTCTCGAAGGCAGGCTGTCCGACCTCGATGAGCAGCGCGTCTTCAACCACCGTGGCGGAGGCACTGCGCGGCAAACCTTCCAGCAGCGCCATCTCGCCGAAGAACTCGCCCGCGCCCAGCACGGCCAGAGAGACTTCGCTGTCCGAGACGTGCTTCCAGATGTTCACTTTGCCGGAGCGGATGACGTACATCTTGTCGCCGCGGTCACCCTCGCGAAACAGCACCGTGCCCGCAGCATGCCTGCGCACCAGCTGCTCGAGATTGCCCGCCGAATTCTCGCCCATGACAAATCGGACACGCTAGCAGAGCGTTCGAGAGAACGGCAACGAAACGGCGCCCGCTTCCGTGGTAAACGCGAGCCGTCATGCCCTCGCGCGCGCACACGCTCATCGTCGGCGGCGGCCTCGCGGGCCTCTCCTGCGCGCGCGAGCTTGCGCGTAATTTCACTCTGGTGGAAGCCGAGGACCGGCTCGGCGGGCTCTGCCGCACCGATGTCGTCTCCGGCTTTTCTTTCGACTGGACCGGCCACTGGTTTCACGCGCGCAATCCCGAAGTACGCCGGCTGGTTCAGGAGCGCTGGCTCGCGGGCAACCTGCTCGAGGTGCAGCGGCGCGCCGTCGTCTATAGCGAAGGCGCCTGGACCCAGTTCCCCTACCAGTTCAACCTGCACGGCCTGCCGCCGCAGACCATCGCCGACTGCCTGCTGGGCTTCCTTGGACGCGACCCCGCGCGCCCGCTCGCCAACGCCGACGACTTCATCCTCGCTCACCTCGGCGAAGGCTTCGCCACCCACTTCATGCGTCCGTACAATCAGAAGCTCTTTACCGTCCCCTGCACGGAGCTCTCGGCTGAATGGGGCGGCCGCTTCATTCCGCGGCCCTCGCTCGAAGAAGTGGTGCGCGGCGCGGTCGGGCTCTCCCAGGGCGGCGCAGGCTACAACGCGAGCTTCTGGTATCCGGCGCAGGGAGGCATCGAATCGCTGGTGCGGGGCATCGAGCGCGACGTGCTGGGACGCGGCGAGGTCCTGCTCGGCACGCGCATCGAGTCGGTGGATCTGCGCGGCCGAGGCGTCCGTCTTACCGGGGGTAAGGAACTTTTGTACGACCGGCTGGTGTGGACCGCGCCGCTCTCCTCGCTGGCGAAGCTCCTTGCGGACGCGCCATCGCCAGTGGTCGCGGCCGCGGCCCAGCTGCGCTCGGTGAGCGTCACGGTGGTCGAGGTCGGCGCCCGGGACCTGTCGGCCGCAAAGCGCTTTCACTGGGCCTACTTCCCCGACCCGAAGTTCGGCTTCTATCGGGTCGGCTCGCCCAGCGAGATCAACCCCGTGCTGGCGCCTCCCGGCTGCCGGAGCTTCGCCGTCGAGTTCGCCCACCGCGGCCCGATCGATAAAGAATTGGTGATCGAAAACGCTCTCACCGGCCTGCAAGGCTGCGGGCTGCTCGACCGCGCCCAGCTCCTGGTCGCCCGCGCCCGCACCATTCCAGTCGCCTACGTGCTCTTCGACCACGCCCACGCCGCTGCCCGCGCGCAGGTGCTCGCGCATCTGGATGCTGCTGGCGTGCAGGTGGCGGGCCGCTACGGGCGCTGGGAGTACAGCTCCATGGAAGATGCTCT
>JANYKT010000075.1 GCA_025358085.1 Deltaproteobacteria bacterium
TCCACCAGCCACCTCGACCACGAGCCCGAGGAGGCCAAGCGCAACTTCACCGTCGCGACCCACGTCACCTTCGCCGAGCACGACGGCGTGCTGGTCAACCTGCTCGACACCGCCGGGTTCTCCGACTTTCTCACCGACGCCGATCGCGCGCTCGCGGTCTGCGAAGGCGGCCTGCTCATGGTCAGCGCGGTCTCCGGCGTCAAGCACCAGACCGAGGCGCACTGGGAAATGGCCGCCGAGCGTTCCCTGCCGCTCATCGCCTGCGTCAACAAACTCGACAAGGATCGCGCCTCCTTCCTGCGCGCGGTGGACGACATCGAGAAAACGCTGCGGGCCAAGCCAGTCGCGCTCCAGCTGCCCATCGGCCTGGGCGACTCCTTCAGCGGCGTCATCGATCTCATCACCATGCGCGCGCACGTCTACTCGCAGCGGCCCGACGGCAGGTTCGGCGGCTTCATCGAAGAGGAGATCCCAAGGCAGCTCGAGGCCGACGCGAAGCGCTTGCGCACGCGGCTGGTCGAGGCGGTGGCCGAGACCGATGACCTGATGCTCGAGCGCTACCTGGACGGCCGCGAGCCCAACGAGGGCCAATTGATCGACGGCATCGCCCATGCGGTGCTGGGCCGCCGCTTCCTGCCGGTGATCGCCTGCGCGGCGCGGCCGGGCGTCGGCGTGCGCGACGTCGCCTCCGCCATCGTGCGCTATCTGCCCGACCCGCTGAGCCGCCGCGACCTGCGCGGCAAGGACGCGCGCGGTCAGGAGCTGATCCGGCCCGCGACGCGCGACCGCCCGGCCACGCTGCTCGCCTTCCGCAACACGGTCGACCACTTCGTGGGCCGGCTCACCGTCTGTCGCGTCTTCGCCGGCGAGGTGCGGCACGGCACCCAGCTGACCAACCCGCGCACGGGCCACACCGAGACCGTGCAGCACGTCTACCGCATCGACAGCCAGAACCACGTCGAGATCGCGGACGCGGGCGCCGGCGAAATCATCGGCCTGATGAAGCTCAAGGACGTGCACGTCGGCGACACGCTCTGCGCTTCCGACTCGGCCCCGCTGCGGCTGACGCTCATCGGCGAGCCCCGGCGCGTCATCGCCTATGCGCTCAAGATCGATCGCGAGCACGAGGAGAGAGTGTCGGTGGCGCTGCACAAGCTGCTGGAGGAAGACCCCTCGCTCGAGCTGGTGCGCGACCCCGAGACCAACGAGACGCTGCTCAAGGGGATGGGGCAGGTGCACATCGAAGTCGCCATCGAAAAGCTCAAGCGCAAGTTCGAGGCCGAGGTCCACCTCGAGCTGCCGCACCCCGCCTATCACGAGACCATTCATGCGAAGGCAAAGGCGCAAGGCCGCTACAAGCGCCAGAGCGGCGGGCGCGGACAGTATGCCGACTGCCACCTGGAGCTGGAGCCGGGACAGCGCGGGAGCGGCGTGGTCTTCGAAGACGCCATCGTCGGCGGCGCGATCCCGCGCAACTTCATCCCCTCCATCGAGCACGGCATCCGCGACGCGGCGAAGCAGGGCCCGCTGGGGCAGTTCCCGCTGGTCGACTTCAGGGCCCGGCTGGTGGACGGCTCGTTCCACACCGTCGACTCCTCCGACATGGCCTTCCGCATCGCCGGCTCCATGGCTTTGAAGAATGCGCTGCTCTCGGCCAAGCCCATCCTGCTCGAGCCGATGATGCGACTCGAGATCGTGGTGCCCGACGAGATGCTCGGCGAAGTCATCGCCGACATCACTTCGCGGCGCGGGAAGGTCTCGGGCATGGAGCCCACCTCGAAAGGCACGCTCATCCATGCCCACGCGCCGCACGCCGAGCTGCGCACCTACGCGATCGAGCTGCGGTCGCTGACCAAGGGACTCGGCTACTTCACCATGGAGCTGTCAGGCTATGAGGAGGTGCCGACCCACGAGGCGGAGAAGGTCCTGTCCGCCCGCCACGCCGAGCAGGACAAGGACCAGGGCAAGGGCGAGCTGCAGGCCAATCACCCGAAGGGTCGCGCCTGAAGATCTCAGATCTGGTGCTTCTGGGCCTGGTCTCACTCTCGCTCTCGCAGGGCTGCGCCGTCTATGCCAGCGCGCTGGCCGGCTCCCACAGCAACTCGGTCGAGCTGCGACCCGACGACCCGCAAGCGCTTCTCTTTTGCGGCGGCAAGCCGTGCGAGGCCGCGCGCGCTACCGTCACCACGCAGCGCTCGAGCTTTCCCGCCTACCTGGCTGTGCTCGCCGCCGAGGGTGCCTGCCTGTTCTTCACCGCGCGGCAGGCGAACCGCGTCGATTCGTCCTCGGCTTACCCGCTCGCCCTCGGCTGCGGAGTCCTCCTCGCGACCGACGTGGTCATCCCGGCTTTCGCCGTCCCCACGCAGGGGATGTTCCTGCGCAGCAGCCTCAAGGAGCAATTCGATCCGCCCGTGCAGCTGCGCTTCGGTGCCATCGCCATTCCGCTCGATCCATCGCTCTTGCGTATGGCGCACGACCAGGTCTTCGACGTGGCGAAGACCATCGCCTTTGCCCGCGAGGCCGGCGCGCCGCTGCTCTGCCGCGCCCTGCGCGACCCGCACTCGGGCGGCACCTTCGGAGCGCACCCGCTCCTCTATGAGGGCGTCCCGCCGAAGGACGCCGCGGCGCTGGTGGAAAAGCTGCGCGACCAGCTGGCGCAGGACCTCGCGCCCTCGCACCCGGTCGGGCCCGACAAGCCTGCCGACCTGTTCATCGAAGGAAAGCTGTCCGCCGGATTCAAGCTCACACTGCAACTCTTCGACGGCCGCTCGCGCTATGTGCTGGTCTCCTCTTCGGGCTCCGCGGCCACGCTCGCCGCGCTGACCGAGCAGGTGCCGCGGATACTCAATGATCTCTATGGGAGCTGCCCCAATGAAATACTGGTGCCTGACCGCCCTCGTGCTCGGATGCGCTAGCTCCCGCCCGCAGCCCGATCCTGTCGAGTTGGTTGAAAGCTGGCCGCTCGAGACCACGCTTGGGCATGCCGATCTCCGCACTGCCGCCGTGGTCTGGCCCGGCATGATCAATGCCGCGCAGACTCGAATCGATATCGCCGAATTCTATATCTCGACAGGTCCGCGCCTGGAGCCGGTGATCGCCGCGCTGGAGCAGGCCATCGCGCGCGGGGTGCGGGTGCGGGTCCTCGCCGACAGCAAGTTCTCGGAGACCTATCCGGAGACGCTGGATCGGCTGGCGGCCCACGGCGCTTCGGTGCGCCGTTGGAAGCCGTCCACCGGCGGGGTCCTGCACGCGAAGTATTTCGTCATCGACGCCCGCGAAGGATATCTCGGCAGCCAGAACTTCGACTGGCGTTCGCTCGAGCAGATCCAGGAACTGGGGGTCCGCTTCTCCGTCCCCGACGACGTGCGCGCATTGGAGGATATCTTCGAGACCGACTGGGCGCAGGCCGGCGGCGAGCCGCGCCCGCCCGCCCCCAAGGCGTATTCATTCAATGGATCGACTTTGATTGGCAGCCCGCGGGAGCTGCTGCCCGATGAGCGGCTGTGGGATCTGCCGGCGCTGGTCAAACTGCTTGATTCAGCAAAGCAGACCATCAAAGTCCAGGTGCTGACCTATCGCGCCGATATCCCCGAACTGCGCTCCGCTCTCGACCGGGCCTTCAAGCGAGGAGTGAAGATTCAATTGCTGATCTCCAATTGGGTCCTGCGGCACCCCGAGAACCTGGACGGCCTGCCGGGCGAGGTGCGCATCCTCAGCATTCCTCAACTTCCTTCCGGATTCATTCCCTTCGCGCGCGTCGCTCACGCGAAGTTCTGCGTGGTGGACGGCGCGCGCGCCTGGGTCGGGACTTCCAACTGGGAGCGGGACTACTTCTTCAAGAGCCGCAACGTCGGCTTGCTGATCGACTCTGGTCCGCTGCCACGCAGACTCGACAGCTTCTTTGACGGCGACTGGACAAGCGCTTACGCGTCGAGCGCGGAAAAAGCAGAAAAACCGCGAGTCGGGAACTAAACATCTTCGCCCGCTGTTTGAGCAGTAGCGTGGGGTGAACGCGGTTCACCGCCGCCCGCCCCCGGTTGCAGCAGCGCTGTAATCTGAATGGCGTGCACGATTCCTGCACTCGTCATCTTTCGCATTGGCTACTTGACACTTCGGCGAGCGAAGCGCGATGCCGTGTCTTTTTGTGAACTGCTAAGTGTTCTTACGTTGTTTGAAGAGGAGTGTTGGTGTCGAAGCCACAACTGCGAAAGTCCGATCTGGAGAGCAGCGCACCTGCTGACGCGAAGTTTCTGCGCCTGCTGGTCCCGCTCCTGCGCAACCAGATTGCGCGCAGGGCGTCTGTCATCGCCCTCCATATCGTGCTCTGGGCGGCCGCCTTCGAACTCGCTCTCTCGCTTCGATTCGATGGTGAAATTCCAGTGGCAGTCGCCTCTGCCAGTGTCTTCACTCTCTTGGTCCTTATCTGCCTGCGCGTCGCGCTCTTCGGCTACCTGAACCTCTTTGATGGCCTGTGGCGCTACACGGGCCTCGTCTCCTTGCAGCGGCTCGTCCTCGCCACCACCGCGTCCACCATCCTCGCCATCGCAGTGGTCGCCATGGTTGCGCCGCACAACGTCCCGCGCTCTCTCTTCATCGGCGAATGGCTCGCTTCCATCATGGCCGTCGGCGGCGCTCGTATGCTGATCCGCTCGGCCTACGAGCGCACCCGCCAGAGCCGCGGTGGCAAGCCTCTATTGGTGATCGGGGCCGGCGATGCCGGCGCAGGCCTTGCGCGCGACCTGCAACGGATGCGCGACGGTGGCCCGTGGGAGCTGGTGGGCTTCCTCGACGACGACGTGCAAAAGCACGGCATGCGCATCCATGGCCTCCCGGTTCTCGGCGCCGTCAACGAGCCGATGTTGCGCTCTCTCATCAAGACCCGCCGGGTGGAGCTGGTCGTCCTTGCCATGCCCAGTGCCAGCAAAGACCGCATCCGCGAGCTGGTCCGGCTGTGCCGGCAGATCGGCGTCCGCACCAAGACCGTCCCCAGCCTCGCCGAGAGAATGGCGGGCGAGTCGACCGAGGCAATCCGCGAAATCAACATCGACGACCTGTTGGGCCGCGATCCGGTCGAACTCGACATGGCGCAGATCGACGGCTTTCTCGAAGGCAAGGTCGTGCTGGTGACCGGCGCCGGCGGCAGCATCGGCAGCGAGCTTGCGCGGCAGGTCCTGCAGTTCCGGCCGCGCCAGCTGCTTTTGCTCGACCACGACGAAAACGCCATCTTCCAGCTAGAGCGCGAGCTCCGCGCCATGCTGGGCCCCGCCCTGGCCGACGAGCGGCTCACCCCACTCATCGTCGACGTCACCAACGAACGCCGCGTGGCCTGGGTGTTCGACCAGTTCCGCCCGCAGATCGTGCTGCACGCCGCCGCGCATAAGCACGTGGGGATGATGGAGACCAATGCGTGCGAGGCCGCCTGGAACAACGTCTTTGGCACCAGGACGCTGGCCCAGGCTGCGAGCGCGGCAGGCACCGAGGCATTCGTGCTCGTCTCCACCGACAAGGCGGTCAATCCGACCTCGGTGATGGGCGCTACCAAGCGCGCCTGCGAGCTGGTCATCCAGCACGTCGCTCGCCACAGCCACACGCGCTTCGCGGCGGTGCGCTTCGGCAACGTGCTGGGGAGCAGCGGCAGCGTGGTGCCCATCTTCCGCGAGCAGATCGCGCGGGGCGGGCCCATCACCGTCACGCACCCCGACGTGACCCGTTACTTCATGAGCATCCCGGAAGCGGTGCGGCTGGTGCTGCAGGCCGGCGCGCTCGGCGGCAGCGGCGACATCTTCCTGCTCGATATGGGCAAGCCGGTCAAAATCGTCGACCTGGCGCGCGTTCTGATCGAGCTCTCCGGCTTGCGCCCCGATATCGATATTCAAATCGAATACACGGGTCTAAAGTCGGGCGAGAAGCTGTTCGAGGAAATGCTGCTCGACACCGAGGCTTCAGCGCGAGCCCGACCGCACCCGCAGATCGTTGCGGGAGCCGTGCAGCGCCTCGGCGAAGAGGCCTTTCTTCAGGGCATGCGGGGATTGAGCTTTGGTATCCGCCTGAATGACGACGCCGAGCTGCGCCGCGCGCTCGTTGCGATGATTCCCGAATGCAAATTGTCCATGCCAATCCCTACACCCCAGCCGCTGCGCGCCCTCTGGCGCGAACCGCAATGGAAGCCCACGGAGGTCTCGGGCGAAGCCGATGCCCTGCTCGCGAGCGGTGACATCGCCCGCACCCCGCTCGGCGGTATCCGGATCATCGATTAAGCATGTCAGTCGATTGGAAAGAAGAGCGGGTCGTGGTCACGGGCGGCGCCGGCTTCCTGGGCAGCTACGTCATTGACAAGTTACGGCAGCGAGGCTGTTCGTCGGTCTCCAGCCCGCGCTCCAGCGAATATGACCTGGTCCGGATGGACGACGTCGAACGCCTCTATCGAGACGCGCGTCCAACTCTGCTGATTCACCTCGCGGCTCGCGTCGGCGGTATCGGGGCCAATCAAAAGAATCCCGGCAGCTTCTTCTATGACAACCTGATGATGGGCGTGCAGCTCATCGAGGCGGGGCGCAGGACGGGCCTGCGCAAGCTCGTCGCGGCCGGCACCATCTGCGCGTACCCGAAGTTCGCGCCGATTCCTTTCCGCGAAGATGACCTCTGGAATGGATATCCCGAAGAGACCAACGCGCCCTATGGCCTGGCCAAGAAGATGCTGCTGGTCCAGAGCCAGTCTTATCGCCAGCAATACGGCTTCAATTCGGTGGTGGTCTTTCCCGTCAACCTCTACGGCCCGGGCGACACCTTCGATCTGGAGTCTTCACACGTCATTCCAGCATTGATTCGCAAATGCCTGGAAGCGACCGAGCGCGGCGACCGCGAGATCATTGCCTGGGGCGACGGCTCTCCCTCGCGCGAGTTCCTCCACG